>NZ_AP024904.1:350346-700692 GCF_024347095.1 Vibrio rhizosphaerae
CGCGGGAAGATTGGCGAACATTTGCAGCAAGCTTACAGATCGATCAGCGTTTCCCGGGGATTAACGGCATTGGGGTGATTCATTATGTGCCGCCGCAAAAGCTTGCCAACTATCTGGCGTGGCAACGGGAATCCATACCTGACTATGGTCTTCATCCTGCTCACGCAGAACCCGAATACTGGCCGATCACCTATATCGAACCGCAATCTGAAAACCGCCGGGCGGTTGGGTTAGATATGGCACATGAAATAAACCGGTATACCGCAGCGAAAAAAGCCCGTGACTCTCAGCATGCGAATATTACCGGCCCGATTACGCTGGTGCAGGATGATCAAAAAACACCGGGATTTTTGTTCTATGCACCGTGGTCTTCACCGGGTCGGCCTTCTGACCGGTATGGTGAAACCGACAGCGATTTTAAGGGGCTGGTGTATGCGCCGTTCATCATGTACAAATTGATGGACGGGACCTTAAAAAATGTCAATCGTCTCGTTAATTTCAGCATTCATGACGGAGACACTTTACTCTATACCGAACTGGATTCAAATGCTGAAAATCTTGATGCTGATCCACTATTTCAACGCGAGATTACGCTGAAACTTTACGGGCGTGAATGGCGTTTTCATCTGCAATCGACACAGCTATTCCGGACGCAACAAAGCAGTGCCCAGCCTTTTGTCATTTTGTTCGGAGGTTTAACGATCGATGTGCTACTTTTTGCCATTTTCTTCATCCTCGCCCGATCAAACCGGAATGCGATTGAGTACGCGCAGAAGGTCACTGCCAGTTTGAAGTTACGTAAAGAAGAATTGGAACAGGCCAGTGACGATCTCCGGCAAAAAAACTGGGATTTGGAAGAAGCCAACAGCGAACTCGATCAGTTTGCCTTTGTCGCCTCTCATGACTTAAAAGCACCGCTCAGAGGGATCAATCAGCTGGCGTTGTGGATTGAAGAAGATAGTGAGGGGAAACTGACAGAAACGACCTATGCACATCTCGAATTAATGAAAAACCGGATCTCCCGGCTCGAGCGTTTGCTCGATGATTTGCTCACCTATTCTCGGGTCGGCAGAAACAAAGAGCTGCCGGTGTCCGTCAATGTTGCGTCTATGATTGAGGACGTATTTCAATTGCTGAATCATGACCACCGTTTTTCGCTAACGGTTGATGCGCCGGATGAAGTCGTGACGACGGTTGCCACACCGCTGGAACAAATTCTCAGAAACTTAATCGGCAATACCATGAAACATCATGATCAAGAGGCGGGAAATATTGCGATTCATGTTACTCAGTCACCACAGTCTCTGCATTTTGAAGTGAAGGATGACGGCCCGGGAATTCCCGTTGAACATCAGGAGAAAGTGTTTGAGCTGTTCCATACCCTTAAACCCCGGGATCAGGTTGAAGGCAGCGGACTGGGATTATCGATCATTAAAAAAATATTAGAGCGTTATCACTGCCCCTATCAGATTCAATCAGACGGAAAACGTGGACTCACGTTTTCATTCTCCTGGCCGATTGGAATGAAATCACAGAATACAGCAGATGATGAGAGAGACGAATCATAAACCAGTCAGTATTTTACTGGTCGAAGACGATGACATTGATGCGATGAGTGTGCAAAGAGCATTGCACAAAATGCAGTTGAGTAATCCTGTGATTCGCGCGATCGATGGCATTGAAGCATTAGAAATTTTACGACAGGGTAAGATTGAGCAGCCATTTATTGTGTTACTCGATTTAAATTTACCGAGAATGAGTGGGCTAGAGTTACTCAGTGTGATACGTGATGATAAAACACTCAAAAATTCAATCATCTTTGTTTTAACGACATCAAAGCGCGAAGAGGAAATTGCACAGGCTTATCAGCATAATGTCGCCGGATATATTGTGAAATCATCGGTCAATCAAGATTTCGACCCTGTATTGGCATTTCTCGAAAACTACTGGCGATTGGTTGAAATTCCGCATTAGAGGCAAGGCGTTCTATGGATATATTGATTATTGATGATGATGCGATCGACCGGATGTCAGCCATCAGAACTTTGCGTCAGTCAGAATTGATTTTAGGCAGAGTTGATCAGTCTGACACTGCGATCGAGGGGATTCGTCAGGCTTCTGAGCACGGCTATGACATGATCTTACTCGATTATCAGATTCCCCCTTCAAACGGTATTGAGATATTGCGTGAGATTCGCGGAGGCAATGATTATTCAACCGCGATTGTGATGTTAAGCCATAGTAATGATGAAAAGCTGGCGTTGACATGTATTGAAGCCGGTGCGCAAGATTTTATTATGAAAAGTGAAATTACAGCGTCACGTTTAAAACGGGCGATTTTGATTTCACAAGAGCGACATTTGCTTGAACAACAGATCCGGGCAAATCACGAGCAACTTCGCTATATCGCAGAGCGTGATAGTCTGACCGGTTTGCGGAATCGATACTTTTTTGATGAAGCGCTTCGGGATGCGGTGAGCAAGAATTCCCGGAGCGGTCAACAATTGGTCTTAATGTTGTTAGACTTGGATAACTTCAAGAAAGTCAACGATGTACTGGGCCACCAAGCCGGAGACTACCTCCTGCAGGAGATTGCCCGACGTCTGGAACAACCTATTCGCAAAAGTGATAAGTTGTGCCGTCTAGGGGGAGATGAATTCGCGATTCTTGTTCATGATTTGCCACAACTTGAGCAGGTTCGCTTACTGGCGGATCGCATTTTAAAATCTTTAGAAACACCGATGATGATTCAGGGACAAACCATCGAAGTGACTGCAAGTATCGGGGTTGCAACCTATCCGTTATGCGCCACCGACGCGACGGGTTTGATGAAATGTGCTGACGTCGCAATGTATCGTGCCAAAGAGCTTGGCCGTAATCGTGTACAGTATTATTCTGCCGATTTACATCAAAAAATCGTTTCACGGATACAATTGGAATTTGATTTAAAGCAAGCGTTAAAAAACGATCAATTAACCTTGTATTTTCAACCGCAGTTAGATGCCCGCTCAGAACGGTTGGTGGGTGTCGAAGCGTTGATTCGTTGGCAACATCACGATTTAGGGATGATCCAGCCGGACGAATTTATTCCGATTGCAGAAGAATCAGATCTGATTATTGAGATTGGCCGCTGGGTGATTCAGGCGGCTTGTTGTCAATTTAGTCAATGGGTCGAAGCTGCGCTGGGAACGCATATTCACTTTTCGATTGCAGTCAACCTGTCAGCGCGTCAGTTAAAGGACCACGCCTTGTCGGAATATCTGCAAAACTGTCTGGCACAATACAACATCCCTGCGGCTCTGGTTGAGTTGGAGTTAACCGAAAGTCATCTGGAGAATAGCCTCAGTGCGATAGAGATGCTGAATAACTTATCAGCCACGGGGGTTCGCCTCTCTCTGGATGATTTTGGCACGGGCTACTCTTCTTTATCACACCTGAGTCAGTTTCCGTTCAGTATCCTGAAAATTGATAAATCTTTCGTACAAAGCTCAGACGATGAAAAACAGCGGACTTTACTCAAAGCTATCTGTGCGTTTGCCCATTCACTGGGATATGAAACCGTGGCCGAAGGCATAGAGACCGAAGCACAAAAACGTTTTTGCCAATCATTGGCGGTTAATCGACTGCAGGGTTATTTATTTTCTCACCCGATTGCGGCACAAGACTTTGAAACCCAATGGCTTTGCCAGACAGGAAACTCATCTGGCAAAGCTGAGTAATCCGTTATATCTGAATCGCCGTAAGCGTGCCCTGACGGATGGCCCGCTTGGCATCGAGTTCGGCAGCAATGTCTGCCCCCCCGATCAGATGGTAGGGTTTATGCAGACCTTCGGTGAGCGTTCGTAAAGGCTCTTGTCCGGCACAAATAATCACATGATCCACGTCGAGACATTGCTGTTGCTGATTGATTTGTAGCCATAAACCATCATCATCGATCCGTAAATACTCACAGCCCGATAACATCTGTACGCCCCGGTTTTGCAAGCTGGTACGATGGATCCAGCCGGTGGTTTTGCCGAGATCGGCGCCGACTTTGGTTGTTTTACGCTGGAGCAGATAAATCTGGCGCGGTGATTTCTGAGGGGGAGGCTGAATGCCTTCGATCCCGCCACGCGCCTTGAGTGTCATATCTATTCCCCATTGCTGCATAAATGTCTCAGGAGTCGTCAATGCGGTTTGATTCGCTTCGTGAGACAGATATTCTGCCACATCAAACCCAATCCCTCCGGCCCCGATAATCGCGACCCGCTGGCCGACGGGATGTTGCTCGCGCAAAACGTCGAGATAACTGAGCACCTTCGCGTGCTCGATCCCCTCAATGGCGGGTGTACGGGGGAAGACACCTGTTGCAATGATCACTTCATCCACATCTGACTGATTCAGTTGTTCCACATGAACATATGTATTGAGCTGAAGATTGATCGGCAATAATGCGAGTTGACGACGAAAATAGCGCAAGGTTTCATGAAACTCCGATTTACCCGGGATCTGTTTGGCGATATTAAACTGACCGCCGATTTCAGCTGCGGCATCGAACAACGTCACGCGATGACCACGGCGGGCCGCAGTGACTGCTGCTGCAAGGCCAGCCGGTCCGGCACCGATGACGGCTATTTGCTTCGGCTGAGCCGTGGGACTGGCGACAAGTTCCGTTTCATGGCAAGCAAATGGATTGACCAGACAACTGGCGATTTTGCCGACAAAAACATGGTCCAGACAGGCCTGATTACAACCGATACAGGTATTGATTTCATCACTGCGGCCCTGACGCGCTTTGTAGACAAATTCAGGGTCGGCGAGAAAAGGGCGGGCCATCGAAATCATATCGGCATCCCCCCGGGCTAAGACGCTTTCGGCCATTTCCGGGGTATTAATCCGGTTGGTGGTAATCACCGGAATGTGAAAGGCCTGACGGAAATGTTTGGTCACCCAGGTAAAAGCCCCCCGCGGGACACATGTGGCGATGGTAGGAATTCTCGCTTCATGCCAGCCGATTCCGGTATTGAGCAGGGTTGCGCCAGCCGCTTCAATCGCCTGACCAAGCTCAGTAATTTCTGCAGCACTGGAGCCACCTTCGACCAGATCCAGCATCGACAGGCGGTAAATAAGAATGAAATGTTGACCGACGGCAGCTCTGACCCGTCGTACGACTTCTAATGGAAAGCGGATGCGATGGTGATAGCTTCCTCCCCATTGATCATCGCGTTGGTTGGTGCGGGTGACAATAAACTGATTGAGCAGATAACCTTCTGAGCCCATGATTTCCACACCATCGTAACCGGCCTGTTGTGCGTTGAGTGCCGTTTGCACGAAGTCGTTAAGCTGCTTTTCAATGCCTTGTTCATCGAGGGCCTTGGGTTTGAAGCGGTTAATCGGTGCCTGAATTGCCGACGGTGCGACCAGTGCCGGGTTATAGGCATATCGTCCGGTATGCAGAATTTGCAGACAGATTTTGCCCCCCTCGGCATGTACCGCTTGCGTGATCAGCCGATGGGCCTGAATTTGCGTTGCTGTGGTGAGCCCCGGACTCTGTGGATGGGTTGCACCTTCCGGGTTAGGGCCGATGCCGCCGGTCACAATCAAACCGACCCCACCTCTGGCACGTTCAGCATAATAGGCGGCAAGGCGTTTCTCACCGTGCGGGATATCTTCTAATCCGGTATGCATCGATCCCATCAATACCCGATTTTTCAACGTGGTAAAGCCTAAATCCAGTGGTTGGAACAGGTGTGGGTAATGTGGATGGTCTGATGCCGTCATATGCGATATCCCTCTGTTTTTATCTTGACAGTGTCAATATTGTCGATGATTTTGACACTGTCAAGATTCGTGCTAATTTACAGCGTATGACATCAAAAAAATCAAACTACCATCATGGTGATCTGCGCCGCAGTCTGTTGCAGTCAGCCAGTCTCATGTTGAGAGAGACTGGTATTGAAGGCTTGTCACTGCGTAAGCTGGCCGACCACGTCGGTGTATCCCGGACCGCGTTATATCACCATTTTCAGGATAAAAATGAATTACTCTGCGCATTGGCTGAGCAGGGATTTCATCATTGGTATCAGCGGACTCGTCAACTGGTCGAGAGTACAGAGTCTGATCATCGTGAGATGTTTCGCCGCTTCTTCTATCACTACATTCAGGATGCAACCACAACGCCGGAAACCTACGAACTGATGTTTGGCCGGGCTATCTGGAAGCAAGCACAGGCCACCCCGACATTAAAAGACATTGCCTATCTCTGTTTTCAGTATCAGGTAGAAATTACCGCACGCTGGCAGCAGTTAGGGCTATTTCCTCAGGAAGAAACCACCGTGCGGCTCGCGCAGGTGATCTGGAGTACCATGCACGGGTTAGCACGATTGGTTATCGACGGCGTCTATGCCGATAGTCAGCATATTGATGATATGTGTGATTGTGCGATTCGGATGTTACTGACACCGGACACGAAGGCATCAGACAAGTGATAACAGTGAGAGAAAAACATGTTGGGTATTGCCTTGGACGTGGCGCCACCCAAACATGTGGGGGAATACAGCTAAAGATTGTTTAGTTGAATCACATCAACTAAATAAAAAATATGTGCTACGAGCTAAACAGAATTTCTCCGGATTCATTGAGACATAGGTGAGCCTGATGATTCTTGAGTAACTGAACGGCAAGCATCGGACTAACTGCTAACAATTCACCTTTCGCGTGGGCAATTGGCGCTTCCCATACGTTGTCTCGGTGTTTTCCGCTTTGATCAAACTGAACTAAAACTTTCATATTTACTTCTCCTCAACCACGGTTTTTATTGAATTTCTTAGTAACCTGAATGTAAACGTAGCGTAAATGAACTGTTACTTCACTAGTTAAAAATGGAAGATTAATTTGATGAAATAATTATTAATATCATTAATAAATGTAATCTCATGTTCACATTAAATAATGTTATTACTCATATTGAATATGATTCGAGGCCATATTGCAGCCTGTTAATACCAGAAGAGATCGGCTGACTCTCTTCCTGCGCTGATAAATTGGTATGATATTCTTCTTTTTCTTTAGATTTTGGCCATCACTCATCAAGCATCATCGCGATTCGTGATCTTAGTGGGAGGCACCATCTGCCAGTGTCATATACTGAGCGATACCGAGCACTGCTTAGGGGCTGGTTTGATGTTCATCGGTGGAAAGCAGATCACTGTTGAGCCGACATAAAGCGCAAAAATTTGTAGTTTTCAGGATAAAAAATAAGCTAACATCTTGAAAATTACCTATAAACCACCACAATTTGATAAGTAAGAAATCAATAAGTAATAGATAAGTAAGCAATAGAACCAATCATCAGTCGATATGAATCAGTTGATGAATTTCAGTGGCAGCATCATATTTGGCGGCCCAATAAACGTGGGGGAATCGGATGAAACGACCATGGAAGTCATGGATAACATTAATGCTGTTGAGTGGGGTGGTGGGCTGTAGCAATACCAGATCGGTTGAGGATGAGACATCCACAACACAACAGGACGCGAGCCATGCGGACCGCGAAACCGTCATGCAGCAGATCGATCAGTCCTATGGATATGAATTTGCACCCCAGAGTGATGTTGCAACGCAGGAGACCGTGCATCAACCAACGGACGTCAGCGAGAAGGCATCAACTGAATCTGTGGGACGTGAGCACGTTGAGCAACCTATTGTGGCTGATCGCCAGACGTCCCCTGATGCCACGGTCACCCCGGCTGAGCCGTCAGGCACGGATCAAAAAGGTTGGGTGTATCTGCCGGGGGTCGATGAAAAGTTTCCGGCTCAACTTGATCGGGATGCTGAAATGTCCCAGTTATCGACAACGGATGTGAATTATTTCCGGCGCAGTGGTCAGGAATGGGTTCAGTTCCGGATTCAATCGGATTCGCGCAAAAGTGCCTCGGTCAGTTTACCGATCATGCGGTGGATCGATATTACCTCCACCCAAGCTCATGCTGCTCAGCGACATCCGGTTGTCGTGACTTGGATTGAATTTGGCAAAGAGATTAAAGAGCGGACGGAATTCATGCTGACGGATACCATGCAACGAACCCGTTTCCCCGTGCGACTCGGACAAAGCTTGTTCCGTGATATGGCATCTCATGAAACTGAACAGACTATTGATATATTTAATTAGAAACATGAAATAAAATTAAAATGACGGTTTAAAAACATCCAGTTGTTATAATATATTGCTCAATAGCCCCGGAATGCTTTTGTATTCCGGGGCTATTTTTATATAAATATCAATAGAATGAAAAATAAATAAGCCTTTCCTGATTTGATAGCTTTATTTCAACGACGCGATCACAGATTGATACTTCGGTTTAAAAATATATGGATACGAATAACAAAAAATTGAAGTGGGATCTCTCAAAAATTTTATTTAGTGATACTCTATATGCGACCTGATTTATATTTCTGGTCTATGTTTAAGCGGTTTGTCAGTGCTTCTCCACAATTGAAGAAGTCTTTGGATAAATCGCGATATCAGCGTTTAACGCAAAGGAGAAAACATGAAGGAAAGAACACAACGACAATGGCTAGGTTTCAATGCGAGACAGATCCGGGGCAAAGCTGCGCCAGTTCTGACAGTCATCGCTGCCTTGATGATCCCATTTACGGGAGCAGTGGCCAGCAGTGAAGCAGATGTCAGTGCGGCATCGTCAGGTTTTGCTGCCTATTATGCTTCAGAGTCATTTGCCGGACTGGCAAATAATGGTGGCGTTGAAAATGGGTTAACCAACTGGTCATCTATTGGTGGTTATGTGACCCGTACAACGCAGGCAAGTCATAGTGGTGCGGCAAGTGTCCTTATTGCAAACCGCAATGCGACTTGGAATGGCATTACATTTAAGCCAGCACCGTTAGTCAATGGTAAAAAATACAACGTATCCGTTTGGGTCAGATTAGCGCCGGGATCTCAAAGCGCCAATATTATCCTGACCGGTAAACGGACCGACGATTCCGATACATCGACAACCAATGAATATACACGGATTGCGATGGCAAGAGCGACAGACTATCAGTGGACGGAACTGAAAGGTTCATATACACAGTCTGGCACACCATTCCAGCACTTCATCATCGAATCTGATAATAGCAATGTCAGCTACTATGCAGATGACATGTCGGTTGAAGATGTTGGTGGTGGTGATAATGGTGGCGGTGATACCCCGAATCCAGGCAACGGTAAAAAATTCGTTGGTAACATCACAACCTCGGGTCAGGTCCGCGGCGATTTCACCAGATACTGGAACCAAATCACCCCAGAGAATGAAGGCAAATGGGGATCCGTCGAAAGAACACGTGATGTCTATAACTGGAGTAGCATTGATGCCGCTTATAATTATGCCAAACAGCATAATATTCCATTTAAACAACACACCTTCGTCTGGGGAAGCCAGTACCCAACTTGGATCGATCGCTTAAGCCCATCTGAACAGGCTGCTGAAATCGAAGAGTGGATTCGTGATTTCTGCCGTCGCTATCCTGATGTTGCGATGATTGACGTTGTGAACGAAGCCACACCGGGTCATGCTCCGGCAGAGTACGCCAGAAGAGCATTTGGTAATAACTGGATCACCAAATCATTCCAACTTGCACGTCAATATTGTCCGAATGCAACCTTGATTCTGAATGATTACAACGTGTTAAGCTGGAACACAGATCAATTCATCGCGATGGCAAAACCTGCCGTACAAGCGGGTGTTGTTGATGCGATTGGTCTTCAGGCGCATGGATTGGAAGGATTCTCGAATGCTGCATTGCAAGCGAATCTGAACAAAGTCATTGCGCTGGGATTACCGATCTATATCACTGAATATGATGTTGCGAAAACCAACGATCAGGCTCAGTTAGATGTCATGAAACGTCAGTTCCCACTGTTCTATAACTCAGATGCGGTTGCCGGCATTACCCTGTGGGGATATGTCGTCGGCAGAACTTGGGTTGATGGTTCTGGTCTGATTTATGACGATGGTTCACAACGTCCGGCAATGCGTTGGCTGATGAACTACTTAGGCCGATAATCATAGCAGTCATACGCTCTGCTCACCATTTGGAACCGGTGTCTGAGCAAGCGTACTGAACACTGCACTTTGATCCCCTCAGGCATCATGTCTGGGGGGATTTTTATATTGGGTGACAGGTTCAAGAAACAGTGAATGGTGAGCATGAAGTGTCACCGCTCATTGTTCAATCAAGATCAATGTTCAATCAAGATCAATCGGGATGTGTCAGCGTCAGATATAAAAAAGCCAGTGGGGTGTCGTTCCCACTGGCAAACCGTTTTTAACGGGGCAAATCTGCCCGAGAGGTTTAGGAGATTATGCTTTTGCTTTTTCTAACGCGACCTGAGGTTTAAGCATTGCGTAACCAATACCAGTAATCGCTGTACCAACCGCGATAGCAACCAGATACATTAGAACCGGTGAAATTGCGTTTGGAATTAGCAGAACGAACAGACCACCGTGAGGTGCCATCAGTTTTGCACCGAACAGCATCGAGAGTGCACCTGTGACTGCGCCACCGGCCATACACGCCGGGATAACACGCATTGGATCTTTGGCTGCAAATGGAATCGCACCTTCTGAGATGAAGCACAGACCCAGCACGAATGATGCTTTACCAGCTTCTTGTTCACTTTTCTCAAATTTGCTTTTCGCAATAAAGGTTGCAACACCCATACCCAACGCTGGCACCATACCGGCAGCCATAATCGCAGCCATTGGCAGGTATTGTTGAGAAGCCAACAGACCGACACCGAAGGTATAAGCAGCTTTATTGACCGGACCACCCAAGTCAAAGCACATCATGGCACCCAGAATAATACCCAGCAGAATCGCATTGCCTGAACCCATGTTCTCAAGGAATGACGTCATCGCTGCCATGATATTCGCAACAGGCGTACCCACGATATAAATCATGATCAAACCGGTTGCCAGTGTGGCTAAGAACGGGATAATCAGAATCGGCTTTAGTGCTTCCATCGACTGAGGCAGTTGAACTTTATCTGCAATCAGTTTTGCTGCGTAACCGGCGATGAAACCAGCCACAATACCACCAAGGAAACCAGAACCGATCGAGCTGGCTAACATACCACCGACTAAGCCGGGTGCAAGTCCGGGACGGTCTGCAATCGAGAAGGCAATGTAACCTGCCAATACCGGAATCATCAGAGCAAAGGCTGAACCACCACCGATTTTCATCAGTGCCGCAGCAAGCGTGCCTTCTTCTTTAAAGGCTTCAATCCCGAAGACGAACGATAGTGCGATGATCAAACCACCGGCAACCACTACCGGTAGCATATGTGATACACCGGTCATCAAGTGTTTATAAACACCTTTCTTCTCTTCACTTGCTGCATCATTTGAACCCGCAGAGCCCTGATAAACAGTTGCCTGAACGAATGCTTTTTCGATCTCTTCCTGTGTTTTTTTCAGTGCCGGGCCAGTTTTCGTCCGGTAGAGTTTTTTACCGTTGAAGCGATCCAGTGGGACCTCAATATCCGCAGCAATGATAACCAGATCAGCGGCTGCAATTTCTTCGGCAGTCAGTTGATTTTTCGCACCGACTGAACCACGGGTTTCAACCTTAATCTGGTGACCCATCGTTTTGGCTGTATTTTCCAGAGCTTCAGCCGCCATGAATGTGTGTGCAACACCTGTCGGACAGGCAGTAATTGCAACGATTTTCTTGGCCGCACCCGCTGATGCAGCTGGCGCTGCTGCTGCGGCGACAGGTTGTGCTTTATCAAGAACTTGTGCTTGTTCAGCGGCTTTGTTCAGATAAGCTTTCGGATCTGCTGTACATGCGGCAATATCGCTTTGGTAAACTTTTTTGCCAACAAAACGGGTGGTATCAACAGGGGTATTGGCAGCAATGACAACCAGCTCAGCTTCAGCAATATCGGCATCAGTGAGCGTATAGCCATCGACAACGGAAGAGTGACATTCAACCGTTGCTGACCAATCCAGAGACTTCGCTGCTTGCTCTAACAGACCGGCAGCGAGAATACTATTTGCGACGCCGCTCGGGCACGCGGTAATAATGGCAATTTTCATAGTTACGACCTTATTGTTGTCCTTAATTACTAGCCTCAGGGCTATACGGTTGTAATTGGATTTGCTGTTGTAGGGTGTTTAACTCTTGGATATCGGCGACACCGACACCCACCTGACTCACTGCTAGTGCAGATAGTGCCGTTGCAAAGGTAAGTAATTCCTCCTTCTTCATGGATTGCATGTGCCCCCAGCACAGACCCGCAACCAGCGTATCACCGGCGCCGACGGTACTGACGACATTCATCCGAGGTGGTTTTGCATGTAGCCATTGATTGTTGTTGAGCCACATCACCCCATTTGCACCCATTGAGACAACGATATTCTCAATCTCTTTTGCGGCGAGTTCACCCGCTGCTTGTTGACATTCAGCCGCAGACTCAAGTGGTCTGCCGACAAAATGAGACAATTCTTCATCATTGGGTTTAATTAACCACGGATGCGCATTCAGACCCGCAGCAAGCGCATCACGGCTGCTATCGAACAGCACTTTTTTACCCAGTTGGTGAAGTTTCTCGATCCAAGCCGCACACAGTTGCGGTGAAACCCCCTTGGGTAAACTGCCTGCCAGTACGAAGTATTCGTGACTTTCAGCCAGACGGAACAACGTTTCTTCAAATGCAGCAATGGCCTGTGATGAGACTTCAACACCCGGGAAGTTGATATCGCTGACCTCACCGGAGCTTTCTACCAACTTCACATTGATGCGGGTCGAGCCATCAACCCGGATAAATTCATCTTTGGCACCCATTGTTTCAAAGAGTTGACAAAAGATGTCTTGATTATCTTTGCCCAGAAAACCAGTCACCGTCACTTCGGCACCCAGATCACTGAGCACTTGAGCGACGTTGACGCCTTTTCCTGCGGCATGCAGTGAGCCCTGTTTGACCAGACTCACTGAACCCACTTGTAAGGTGTCAAGGCTGCCTGTCAGATCCAGTGCCGGATTGAGCGTAATGGTGACTACTCGATTCGTCATAATGATCCCTTACTGTTCGCCTAAACCGGCAGCGATTGCCGCACCCAGTGCTTCAAGGGCCTGACTGGCATCTGCACCATTGGCAGTAAATTCAAGTCGGTGCCCGCATTTCACACCCAGAGCGATCACTTTCATCAGGCTCTTGGCATTCACGGCTTTACCATCGCCATCCAGATTGGCCACTTTGATGTCTGATTCGAATTTCTTCGCTTCCGCCACCAGCATTGCGCCCGGACGAGCATGCAGACCGTGTGAATTTTTCACCTGGAAAACTGCCGTATTGGCATCACTACCAGCCTCTGCCGGTGCAGATTCAGCTAAGCCGAGTACGTTCAGAACCGCTTGCTTGTCAGTGGTGAAGAGCGCCTGTTGATTCTTCTGGAAAACAATCTCTGTGATTTTTTGCATCAGCGGCTGGTGTGCGGCATTACATGCAGCAACAACGAGCAGTCCTTTAACTGGCTGGCCCTGTACGTCAAACGCATCGCTTGCAGTGATAAATGCCAGACCGGTACGAGACACACCACGATTGCTACTGGTCAGCCACAGACCGCCACCCAGTGGTGTTGCATCTTTAGCAATGATGTCAGCCACAAAATCGCTGCTCACGCCGCCTTTGTTTTTCAGTAGTCCGCTGGCAACTGCCGAGAGCTGAATCAGATCGGTTGCCGGGAATTGCAGTTGAATGAGGGTCTCATCAAAGTCGGCTTCAAACTGAACATCACCATTGAGCAGGGCAATGATTTCTTGTGCCTTGCTGGCTTGTTGCAATTTTTGTTCAACGCCATCGGCGGACAGCACTTTGGTGAGTTGTTTCAGAATACCGAGGTGTTCATCCGATTTGGCAGCGATACCGATCGCAACATAGACGGTGTTACCATCCCCCCAGTCAACCCCTTGAGGGAAGTGGTGAACCGCAACACCGGTTTCTTTGACTAAAGAGCGGGTGTCGGTTGTGCCGTGCGGAATTGCAATACCATTACCGAGAAATGTTGAATTTTGTGCTTCCCGGTTAAGCATTCCATCGACGTACCCGGCATCGACAAGTCCTTTTTCACTCAGATGGGCAGCAATTGCGCGAATCGCATCTTGTTTGTTCGATTGAGACTGTTCCAGATGGATGTCATGAGGAGTGAGTTGCAGCATGTTTGGCCCCTTTAATTGCCTTCATTTGGCGATTGAGTGCGGACACATCCGATAGCTCTCTAATGGAGTTTCTGGGGGGATAAAATTCCCTGAGTGTCGACACTATTGTTTATTATTTCAATGCGCTGAAACGTTTCAGCAAGGTTTAAAAAAGTTCAGCAAAAGTCACTTCATACGGACTAATAATATTGAAGTCATCTAACAAATAGTCCAAAAAACTAGATTCCGCTATCATTTTTGAGTTTTGCTGAATCCTTTCAGCTTTTATAGTGAATCGATTCAGCATATAGTTCAATCCTATTGAGGATCTTAATTTTTATTTCTATGATCCGACGCACACTAAAAAGAGTAGCGATATGACACTAGATGAAATTGCTAAATTGGCTGGCGTGTCTAAAACAACGGCAAGCTATGTGATCAATGGAAAAGCGCAAAAGTATCGCATCAGTGAAAAGACTCGACTGAAAGTTATGGATGTGGTGAATGCGTATAACTACCGGCCCGATCACACAGCTTCTGCTTTGCGGGCCGGGAACAGTCGCTCATTCGGCTTGATTATTCCTGATCTGGAAAACACCAGTTATGCGCGGTTATCGAAACTGTTAGAGCAAAATTCCAGACAGGCGGGATATCAGATTCTCATTGCTTGCTCAGATGACAACCCCGACACTGAAATGTCCGTCGCAAACACACTGATTGCCCGTCGCATCGATGCACTGTTTGTTGCCAGCTCGATTCCCAATGCCAGTGAATTTTATTATGGGCTCCAACAGGCCGGCACGCCGGTCATTGCGATTGACCGTCCGCTCGATGATGAATTTTTCGCCTGTGTCGTCAGTGAAGATTACAGTGCCGCTTTGGAACTGACCGAATCGGTGTTGGATGATCAATTGCAGTCAATTGGTCTGATTGGCGCACTACCGGAACTCAGTATTTCAACTGACCGTCAGCTAGGATTTGAAGCTGCAGTAAAAGCCAAAGGCATTCAGATTTTAGAAGGCTACGGCAATCACTTTAACCGTGAAGAAGGAAAGAAAATTTTCTCCGGATGGGTCGAGAAGGGCACCGTGCCCGAGGCGATTGTGTCAACCTCCTACACATTATTGGAAGGGATTCTGGATGTCCTGCTGGAACACCCCCAATTGATGGATAACATTCGCTTAGCAACTTTCGGGGATAACCGCCTGCTGGACTTTTTACCGCTGAAAATTAACTCCTTACCACAGCAGTTTGAACTGATTGCCGACAGTGCGCTGGCCGTCGCTTTAAATGCAACCGCAAAACGCCACCAGCCCGGGATTGAGTTGGTTCCGCGGAAGTTAAAAGTACGTCGCAATCCAAGCCTGTCATGATGGCGTAAATCATGACGTGGTTGATATCAGTCGGGTGACCATCTGACACAGGTTATCCTGATACAGATCGTCACCCAAATCGAGCCACGCACGTTATCAGCATGGTTTATAGCTGTCCGACGATTGAAAACATCATCGGGATACTGAACCGATGGCGATAAGTTCCAGAACCTTCAGAGACCTCATACAGATTCGGAAAACAGTTGTAATTACTGTAGGGGTACTCTGTCATTTCGAAAGTAATCCCGGCATTTGTGAGCGCGTTAATTACATCAGACAGCGGATGTAAATATTCATAAGTGGTATACGACCCATGATCATCAGGACTATTTACATATGATTTTTGGTCTGAAAATGTGACAGCGTCACCTTGATTGCAGTAATCATACCCAATGCTATTGAATTCATCGTCGAGTACATTGAGAAACGGATGAAACTCAACCATCACCAAGTGACCGCCATCTTTTAAGTGCCGGCGGATCACTTGCGCCCATTGATTCAGATCGGACAACCAGTTGATCACCCCATAAGAGGTGTAGATGATGTCAAACTTCTGATCCAGTTGCAGTTCTAAGACATCTTGGCAGACGAATTTTGCCGGGATATTCAATTCAGCAGCCAGTGCCGTGGCAGTTTTGATCGCCTCAGGTGAATAATCTACCCTGGTTACATGCGCTCCTGCATGTGCTAATGACAGGGTATCTTGGCCAAAATGACACTGCAGATGAAGGACCTCTTTACCTTGCAGATCCCCCAGCAGTTGTTTGTCGAGTGCTTTGAGCGAGTCAGGGTTTTTCTTGAATTCATCCATGGCGTAGAAATCGGAGCGGACATGAATCGGCACCCATGCGTTCCATACATGAATATTTTTAGTATTAACAGTTGTCAATTTTGGTGATCCTCATTGATACGTTTGGGGAAAATTTTACCATATGCATCAAAGTTATTATCAAAATATCCTCACTATTGACACAAATTGATGAACCACGTATTAAGGCTAAATTCGGTAATAAGTTACCTTTTATATGCTATCTCATCAAATTGTGCGTTTTTCTCAAATGGTTCAGGCAACGAGTGAGCCGTTGATTGATATCCTGTCAGAGCCACAGGAGTCGAGCGGCCTCTGTTATTTTGGTTCTGGTCAGTCTTGCTGCACATTTGGCGAGTTACTGCAAGGCGTATTACCCAACGGGCAAGATTTTCTGGTGACGCTTTCGGTTCAGCGCTACGTGAGCGCAAAATTTTATCTCGTAAAAGAGGAGGCGGGCTTGCAGGTTTGTCCGCCTCATAAGACGAAAGCACTGGCTTTGGCACACACACTGTTGAGTCGCTATCAATTGCCATTGCAGGGTGTGCTTGAAATAGCTTCTGATTTACCCGAAGGGAAAGGGTTAGCCAGCTCTTCCGCTGATCTGGTTGCGACCGCCCGGGCGGTGACAGACTACTATCAGATTCGTATCCGCAGTGAAGAACTTGCCCGTCTCATGTGCCAAATCGAGCCAACCGATGCGGTGATGTTTCCTCACTGTGTCGCGTTTCATCAAAATATCGGAGATGTGATTGCTGATTTGGGGGCGTTGCCCGAGCTGTTTATTATTGCGCATGATGAAGGGGGCAGCGTTGATACCGTCGCCCATAAAAAAACACGCCCCGGGACCAGTCCCGCTGAGAGAGAGCAATACGCGCATTTATTGGCACGTCTTCAACAGGCAGTCAAACAGCGTGACTGTCAGGAGATCGGCCATGTCACCACAATGAGCGCAATTTTAAATCAACGGCTGAGGCCCAATAAATATCTGAGTTTGTTTATTGATATCTGTGAGCAGCATGGCGGGCTTGGCGTTGTTGTCGCACACAGTGGCACATATATCGGTATTCTCCTCGATGCCAATGATGTGCAACTGGCCGAAAAGAGAGCAGCTATTGAGAATGCATTGCAAACCAATGACTTAGGTGCTGAAATGTTTCATACCTAAGGTGTGACCATATTGATGGCGCCGGAGCGTCTCAAATTGCTGCATCACTATTTTACTTTCCTAGCCTTAGCTCCGAAATTTGACGCACAATTGCGTTTTTCGATTTCAAAAGCATCGGTGCTCAGTGCGCCAGTTACTCTTGCCAAGATGCAAGAGTAACCAGAAGATCTTTTTTGTTTTGGCTTAGTCACGCGTTGTCCAGAACCAGCTTTTACGGGCGTCCTGCCCGGAAAAGCCTAACCATTCATCCGTGAATGGTTTTCTTCGGTGGGTGGTTTGTTTGAGTGAAGTGAAACATAGCGAAAGCCAATTTGATCGATGAGCTCAGGGTGAAATTCATGGATGAATTTTAAGCTTTTCGTGAGCAGGAGCGAATAAAAGCGTCCCTGATAACAGGCGCTGAACTCAACCCCGAGGCCTTTTGGGGGACTTTTTCGGCCATGAAAAAGTACCTGGGGCGCTTCGGAGATGTGATTGAAATCGAGGAACTTGATTGCGTCCCAAACCAGCAGCCTATCATTTTTACCTTCCCAGCCTCCGGCACCGAAATTTGACGCACAATCACGTTCTCCGATTTCAGAAACATCGGTACTCTGTGCGCCAGTCACTCTTGCAGAGATGCAAGAGTAACCAGAAAATCTTTTTTGTTTTGGCGGCGTCACACGTTTTCCAGAACCAGCTTTTACGGGCGTCCTGCCCGGAAAAGCCTAACCATTCTTCCTTGAATGGTTTTCTTCGGTGGGTGGTTTGTTTGAGTGAAGTGAAACATGTTTAGAACGAAACTCAATTGATCGATGATCTCAGGGGAAAATTCATGGAAGAATTTTAAGCTTTTCGTGAGCAGGAGCGAATAAAAGCGTCCCTGATAACAGGCGCTGAACTCAACCCCGAGGCCTTTTGGGGTACTTTTTCGGCCTTGAAAAAGTATCTGGGGCGCAGTCGGTGATGTCGATGAAATCGAGGAGCGTGATTGCGCACCAAACCAGCAGCCTATCATTTTTACCTTCCCAGCCTCCGGCACTGAAATTTGACGCACAATCACGTTCTCCGATTTCAGAAACATCGGTGCTCAGTGCGCCAGTTCATCTTTCAGAGATGAAAGACGAACCAGAAAATCTTTTTTGTTTTGGCGGCGTCACACGTTTTCCAGAACCAGCTTTTACGGGCGTCCTGCCCGGAAAAGCCTAACCATTCATCCGTGAATGGTTTTCTTCGGTGGGTGGTTTGTTTGAGTGAAGTGAAACATAGCGAAAGCCAATTTGATCGATGAGCTCAGGGTGAAATTCATGGATGAATTTTAAGCTTTTCGTGAGCAGGAGCGAATAAAAGCGTCCCTGATAACAGGCGCTGAACTCAACCCCGAGGCCTTTTGGGGTACTTTTTCGGCCATGAAAAAGTATCTGGGGCGCTTCGGAGATGTGATTGAAATCGAGGGACTTGATTGCGCACCAAACTACTACATTACAAGTTTTATATTCCCAGCCTCCGGCACCCAAAATTTGACGCCATCAGACCCTTTATTTTTAACCTTCAAAAAACACAATTAAAATCAACAATTTAAAAATAAGCATTTTTAACAAGGTAAAAAAGGGTTTTTTCGACTAACCTTTTGCTGTGACAAGGTTTTTCGTGATAAGTTTATTGTTCACTGCCGCATAGGCAGCTTAGAAAATCTGGTGAGATTAAATCAGAATTGCATTTGCGTTCACTGCCGCATAGGCAGCTTAGAAAAAATTATACAAAGATAACAACGGCTTTTGTTGGTTCACTGCCGCATAGGCAGCTTAGAAAGGACGATTTAGCAGATGCAACAGCAATGGGAAGTTCACTGCCGCATAGGCAGCTTAGAAAAGCGACCAAATCACCCGTAACAAGCGGTGATAGTTCACTGCCGCATAGGCAGCTTAGAAAGGATTGATACAGCGCGTCAGATGGGAATCAATGTTCACTGCCGCATAGGCAGCTTAGAAAAAGAAAGCGGCCAAGTTGCGCTTGGGATAACCGTTCACTGCCGCATAGGCAGCTTAGAAATTCCATGCGTTTCGTGATGTCACAATGTAATCGTTCACTGCCGCACAGGCAGCTTTTGACTTGGAGTGGCACGCAGTGCATACCGGTGCCACTCCGTTCGTTTTCAGCCTATCGCTGGCTTACTCATCAAGCATCATTTCTTCTTTTCTTAGATTGATCTCATCAAAGGTAATCAGATTATTGAGGTACAGGAGCACCTCCCGCAGTTCATTTTGATCGACATTGGGGTGGGTATTGGTGATAAGACAATCAATCAGATAGCCGCGAGCTGTCAGGTGTAAGTCAGGATTTAGAGATTTAGGCATAATAACCCTCTTGATGTGGAATATTAAAAACTATCACCACTCAGAGGTTCCTAATCAATGGGTGGTGAACTGGACAAGGTTAGGAACTACCGCCACATCAAAAACGGCCAGCATAGCTGCCTGTGCCCAGCTCACCATAATCGGAGGAGTAGGCTACACATAAATATCAATCGTCACAAGACTGATAGATGCGTGTCTGATGTATTGCGGGGTTCCTAATCCCGACACCGTTTTTTTTCGGTGCCTGTGCAGCGTATGTTTCATCTGGAATGTTGGCGAGTGGTCGCGGTGCGAAACGCGTGTGGTGTAGTGAAATCTCATACTTTTCTAATACTTGGTTTGTCATTTTTTTGCGAGTGATTTCAAAGTATTGGGAGTATTGACCTACGGTCTTACGGTTTGTTTTTCCTAGCCTCCGGCACTGAAATTTGACGCACAATTGCGTTTTTCGATTTCAAAAGCATTGGTACTCAGTGCGCCAGTAACTCTTGCAGAGATGCAAGAGTCACCAGAAGATCTTTTTTTGTTTGGCTGAATCGAACGTTGTCCAGAACCAGCTTTTACGGGCGTCCTGCCCGGAAAAGCCTAACCATTCTTCCTTGAATGGTTTTCTTCGGTGGGTGGTTTGTTTGAGTGAAGTGAAACATGTTTAGAACGAAACTCAATTGATCGATGATCTCAGGGTAAAATTCATGGATGAATTTTAAGCTTTTCGTGAGCAGGAGCGAATAAAAGCGTCCCTGATAACAGGCGCTGAACTCAACCCCGAGGCCTTTTGGGGTACTTTTTCGGCCTTGAAAAAGTACCTGGGGCGCAGTCGGAGATGCTAATGATATCGAGGGATTTGATTGCGTCCCAAACCAGCAGCCTATCATTTTTATCTTCCCAGCCTCCGGCCCCCAAATTTGAAGCCATCAGACCCTTTATTTTTCATCCTTTAAAAACACGCTTAAAATCAACAACTTAAAAACAGACAATTTTAACAAGGTAAAAAAGGTTTTTTTCGACTAACCTTTTGCTGTGACAGGGTTTTTCGTGATAAGTTTATAGTTCACTGCCGCATAGGCAGCTTAGAAAGCGAGTATCAACCGTTGCATCATCAGGCGTCGGTTCACTGCCGCATAGGCAGCTTAGAAAGTTTGTTGAAGCAGAAGAACAGACAATCAACTGTTCACTGCCGCGTAGGCAGCTTAGAAAATAAAATCCCGATAAATAAGATTGTTGAGGGCGTTCACTGCCGCGTAGGCAGCTTAGAAAATTGAGCCAGCGACGCACGGTAACAGGCTCGAGTTCACTGCCGCGTAGGCAGCTTAGAAATTGAAGAAAGCCATTAAATTTCACACCTTGCGGTTCACTGCCGCGTAGGCAGCTTAGAAAAGAAACATCTAATGAAACATTTTCACTAGTATGTTCACTGCCGCGTAGGCAGCTTAGAAAATAAGATGTTTAGCTAGGTTGTGTGCTAATTCGTTCACTGCCGCGTAGGCAGCTTAGAAATTTTTGACTGGGTTTCACTTTGACTATTTTCAGTTCACTGCCGCGTAGGCAGCTTAGAAATCTACTTCGATTTCGATGAATTGCCAGTATTTTGTTCACTGCCGCGTAGGCAGCTTAGAAACAGCGCCTTTTATTGCAAGATTGATGCTTTTCGTTCACTGCCGCGTAGGCAGCTTAGAAAGGGAACGTGGAAACGTCTTTCGGTGTTTCGTGGTTCACTGCCGCGTAGGCAGCTTAGAAATTCTAAGGTTATCGCCCTAACGGGCATTTATGTGTTCACTGCCGCACAGGCAGCATAAAAAGAGGTGGTAGTCGTTGTTGTGAAAACAGAACTATGAACCACTTATCGAAAATGCAACCTCATGCATTCAATCAACAATTGTCTCTGGTATGATCAGTGGAGATGATTGCTTGAGGTAAACCCATGGATGACCTTTCCCCCTCCGACTTAAAAGTCATACTTCACTCTAAACGCGCCAATATGTACTACTTAGAGTATTGCCGGGTGATGCAAAAAGACGGGCGTGTGCTGTATCTCACCGAATCAAAAAAAGAAAACCTCTATTACAACATCCCCATTGCCAACACCACCGTCTTGCTTTTAGGCAATGGCACGTCGATTACCCAAGCCGCAATGCGCATGTTATCTCAAGCCGGAGTATTAGTCGGATTTTGTGGCGGGGGTGGTACGCCGCTGCATATGGCAACTGAGGTGGAATGGTTTACGCCGCAAAGTGAATATCGCCCGACCGAATATCTGCAAGGCTGGCTCTCTTTCTGGTTTGATGATGGAAAACGCCTCGAAGTTGCCAAGCAATTTCAAAACGCCCGGATTGACTACTTACAGTCGGTATGGTCGAAAGACCGTGAATTAAAAAGCCACGGTTTTGTCTTTCAGGATGACATGATCCAAACCGCTTTAGCCACTTTTCATCAGCGTACCGATAAAGCGACTCAAACGGCAGAATTACTGCTGACCGAAGCGCAACTGACGAAAGTCCTTTACAAATATGCAGCCAATAACACCGGGCTGAAAAACTTCACCCGCCAGCATGACTCCACCACGCTTGCCAATGACTTTCTCAATCATGGTAACTACTTAGCCTATGGTCTGGCAGCCAGTTGCCTGTGGGTACTGGGGATCCCGCATGGGTTTGCTGTGATGCATGGTAAAACCAGGCGCGGGGCACTGGTGTTTGATGTGGCGGATCTGATTAAAGACGCAGTTGTCTTGCCGTGGGCGTTCGTCTGCGCCAAAGAAAATGCATCGGAGCAAGAGTTTCGTCAGCAGGTGTTGCAAGCTTTTATCGATCATCAATCAATGGGCTTTATGTTTAATACCATCAAAGCGATTGCTTTGGATAAACCTGCTGAACAAGGAGATGCCGGGCAATGATGGTGACATTTGTTTCTGAGTGCGAAAAGAATGCCCTCAAGAAAACGCGTCGTGTTTTAGACGCATTTGCTGACCGAATCGGTAACAATACATGGCAAACCTTAATCACCGAAGACGGCTTACAAACCGTGAGAAAAATGCTTAAACAAACGGCCAGTCGCAGCACTGCCGTGAGTTGCCATTGGATCCGCAGCCGATCCCGGAGTCAGTTACTGTGGGTGGTGGGCAATCGGTCTAAGTTTAATTTAGACGGGCTGGTTGCGGTGAACCGAACCTCACTTAATCTTGAGCACCGTGAGTGGGAAACCGGCTGGTATTTGAATGAAATCGTGGCATTAGCCAGTGCAGTCGCGGGATTATTTCATGATTTTGGCAAAGCCAATGCGCTGTTTCAGAACAAACTCTGCGGGAACAGTGCAACCAAAGGCGAACCGTATCGCCACGAATGGATCTCACTACGCTTGTTTGAAGTGTTTGCCAAAGGTAAAACCGACTCAGAATGGATCCAACAACTGGCTCAATTTACCGATCCCTCCATCGCCAAACAATGGGATACGCAGCTAACGCAGGCGATTTTTATCGATGCGCCGGATGCACTACAAAATCCGTTTGCTCATTTCGCCCCATTTGCCAAACTGATCGCGTGGTTAGTGGTGTCGCATCACCGGCTGCCCAAAAATAATGATGGGTCTAAGCCTGTGAATATCGAAGAAATGGATATGTGGCTGGAGCAGTGTTTCGACTGCCATTGGAACTCACCCAATGCCCTCGATTTGTCTCAATATAGTCAGCAAGCATTACAAGAGAACTGGTGTTTCCCGCATGGCACTCCGATGCTCAGCCGGACTTGGCAACAAAAAGCGGCAAAACTGGCGCGACGGTTACAGAAGACGCCTTTACTCATCAGCCATTCTATCCCTTGGTTTGAACAGCGTTTTGTCAGCCATATGGCGCGTTTATCGCTGATGTTAGCCGATCACTACTATTCTTCGCTTCGCTTAGGTGAGGGTAAAACTGCGTGGCAAGATCCGAATTATGCGCCGATTGCCAATACCGACCGACAGTCGGCGCATGACCAAAGTACCGTGCCAAAACAGCAGCTTGATGAACACAATATCGGGGTCTGTGTGAATGCCCAGCGCTTTGCCCGCAATTTACCCGCGTTGAAATACACATTGCCTGCCATTGCGCAGCATCGGCTATTTTCTAAAAGCGCCGGGATTGAAAAATATCACTGGCAGGATAAAGCCTACGCCAAAGCGAAAGCCATTGCGAAACCCACAGAGCGACAAGGCTTTTTTGGCGTCAATATGGCATCTACCGGCTGTGGGAAAACCATTGCCAATGCCCGTTTTATGTATGGTCTGGCCGATGATCGGGAAGGATGCCGCTTCTCCGTGGCGTTAGGATTACGCACTTTAACACTGCAAACCGGTGATGCTTACCGTGATTTATTGAAACTGGGGGATGACGATCTGGCGGTACTGATCGGCTCTCAAGCGGTGCAGACACTGCATGAACTCAATCATGGCGATCGACATCACGGCAGTGAATCGGCTGAAGATTGGTTTGAACAGCTGTTCATTCACTATGAAGGGCAGATCTACGATGGCCGGCTGAAACACTGGCTGAGTGCCAGCCCCAAATTAGAACAACTGGTGAGTGCGCCGATTCTGGTCAGTACCATTGATCACCTCATGCCCGCGACAGAAAGCCAACGCGGTGGCAAGCAGATCGCACCGATGTTGCGTCTACTCACTTCTGATTTGGTGCTCGATGAACCGGATGACTTCGGTTTAGAAGATATGCCCGCGCTGTGTCGCTTAGTCAACTGGGCCGGGATGCTTGGCTCGCGAGTCTTGTTGTCTTCCGCGACTTTGCCACCGTCATTAATCAAAACCTTATTTGATGCCTATCGAGCCGGGCGGGAACAATACAATCAAGCGCAATTTGCAGACGCCAAACAGCCCCCGATCTGGTGCGCGTGGATTGATGAATTTACCACTCACAGCCAAGAAATTACCCAACTCAGTGATTTTGTTGCAACGCACCGCCAGTTTGTCGATCAACGGGTCACCAAGCTGGACAAACACGATCTGCCAGTTCGCCAAGGGGAGGTTGTGCAGGTGGCGCAATTCACGCGCCACGATTCAATGACAAACGCTGCATGTCGCCACGCCATTTATGACCGTGTGGCGCATACCTTTTATGCGCAGATTCATCACTTACATCAGGCCCATTGTGTGACGGCACCGAATGGTAAACGGGTTTCATTGGGGGTGATTCGGATGGCGAACATCACCCCGATGGTAGCTGTCGCCCAAGCACTGACTCAATTACAACCCCAGCCGAATGTTAGAATTTGCTACTGTGTGTATCACTCGCAGTTTCCACTGGCGTTACGCTCTGACAAAGAGCACAAATTAGACCGAATACTGGATCGTCATGATGTCGATGCGTTGTGGCAACAACCGGAAATTCAACCGATTTTAGACACAGCTACCGAAGCAAACATCGTTTTTGTGGTGTTGGGCACTTCCGTGGTCGAAGTCGGGCGTGATCATGACTACGACTGGGCAATTGCAGAACCGAGTTCGATGCGCTCATTGATTCAGTTGGCCGGACGAATTCAGCGTCATCGTCAGCAAGTCCCGGTACAGCCGAATCTGATGGTACTCAATCAAAATATCAAAGCATTGAAAGGTAAGCCGGTGGCGTATTGCCATCCGGGGTTTGAAAGTAAAGCGCTGCCGTTAGCCTGCCATGATATGACTGAATTGTTGAAAGGTGAGTTAGCCCATATATCCGCAAGGACTCGCGTCAAAGAACCAACGGATCAATACCAACAAAACGGCAGAGATTTCTTACGTAATCGCAGCGAACCGAAGCAGCAAGCTTATCCGGTTAAATCTTTCCTTGTGCAAGAGCATCGAGCCTTACGCTTTGCCTTGGAATCTATGCCAAAGCCGGAGTTTTATCACAGTGGGAAAGAGGCGAACCGCTGGTGGACGTCTGGCCTTGGCAATCATGCCAGTTGGAATGGTGAATTGATACAACAAACCGAGTTTCGCAAGTCCGAGCCTCAGGAGTCGTTTGTACTGCGCTGTGATGAAGACGGGCAACTGGAGTGGAGCCAGCTGGATACGTCCTGTCAACCGTATCGTTATGTGTCGCAATCCACACGTTTTCACACCGTTGAGTTGCAAATCGCACGAGGATGTCAGTGGTGGTTTACACCATCGCCGGTTGAAATTTATGCGCAGTTCGCGCACCAGCTTGGTCAGTCAATCAGCCGCACCAGCAACCGGCTCGGTGAAGTACAACTGCGAACCGGCAACAAAGATCAAACCATTGAGTGGGCTTGGCACGAGCAACTCGGTGTGTTTCAACCCGAAAATCAATAAGGAAGGCGAATGGACGGAACATTAAGTGCCGCAATCGCGGCATATATCCACCAGCGCAAGCAGGCGAAGCTTGAGCCATTGCAAAAAGCGCTCAATAAAGTGCTTGAGCAAAGCGACGATCCGGTTGCGATTGCGCAGGCGCAAGCTGAATATCATCAGCAGGCCGACCCCATCGAAAGCGCTTATGACCCGGTCACTTGGTTAACCGATGCGGCACGGCGGGCAAAGCAAATTAGTCTGGCGACTCACGCAGCAAAATTTACCCACAGTGATGCCAAAGCCAGCAGTATTTTACTCAATCACTATCAAATTGAAGATGGCGGTTATCTTGTCTCGGCTCATCTGCCGGATAAAGCGATAGATGCTGTTGGTAATGCTGCTGCATTGGATGTGGCGCGTTTATTAAAATTGCAAGCCAATGGTGAGACGTTGATCGATCAGTTGCAAAACCACAGTGTTGCGGCATTAAGCGCGTTTACCAGCGATGAATCGCGATTGGCCGAATGGCAGGCAGGACTGAGTCAAGCGCTGGGTGACGAGAAGGTCTCGGCGCACACGCTCTCGAAACAGCTTTATTTTCCTGTCGGTGATAATGAAGCGGCCAGCTATCACCTGTTGTGTCCGCTCTATGCATCATCACTTTCGCATCAACTGTATGCGAAAGTTCGTCAATCCCGTTTTGGTGACTCAAAAGACGTTCGCGATGCGCATAAAAAAGGGCATTATGACGACCGGTTAGATATCCGTTTCCCCGCAACCGCAGTGCAAATGTTTGGCGGCTCAAAACCGCAGAATATTTCGCAGTTAAACAGCGAACGCTACGGCCAAGGCTTTTTACTCAATTGCGCACCGCCGACTTATCAGGCGCAAACCAAGCCACCGGTGAACAGCCTCTCAATCTTTGACCGCCAGTTTGGCTTTAAAACCAGTGCATTAGTGCGAGAATTTAAAGCTTTCTTAGCCAGCCTGAGCGAGAAAGACCGCAATTTTAAAACTCGCTACAAGCGGGATTATTACTACGTTAAACCGCTGATTGATCGTTTATTGAACGTGGTGGCCGAAATACAGGCGATTCCCGATAGTGCCGGTTGGAGTAACGCGCCGACGTGCAACATGAAGCGCGCCCATCAGCTCTGTCTGGATATCAATAACCCTGACAGCGCTTTTCAGCGTGAACGCCAGCAAGGCGACTGGTTAGATGGGGTGGCGAATGACTTTGCACATTGGTTGCTACGCCAGCTCGACAACAAACAGCAATACCTGCTCGGGGATGGTGAACAACGCTATTTTAAAAAACTGTGTCTGAACGAGTTGCGGGCCTTTGAGCGGATGAATGTTGTATCAGAGGAGCACCACGCATGAAGCATTATCTTTTATTGAAAAAAATCGAGGTGCAAAATGCCAACGCCATTGCAGGATTAACCTACGGCTTTCCTGCAATCACCAACTTTCTGGGCTTCGCTCATGCCTTGTCCCGTCAGCTAGCACCTAAAATGGGAGTGACTCTCGGTGGTGTAGCAGTGATCAGTCACAAAAATGCGGTGCATGCGCGCCGACCGAGTGGTTGGGGCGATTATGTATTTGCATTAACCCGTAATCCGCTGACTCAGCAAGGCAATACCGCGCCCATCAACGAAGAAGGGCGGATGTCGATGCAGATGTCGCTATTGATTGAAATTGAAGGGATTCGTGGCGGTGACAGGCAGACGGAGCAAACCCTGATTGAGCATCTGAAAACCGTGGTGCCGTCGCTGCGTTTAGCCGGTGGTCAGATTACCCATGTCGCAGCGTATCAACTACTCGCCAGTGAAGCCCAGCAGCGCCATGCATTGCGTCGGTTGATGCCGGGATTTGTCTTGATCGACCGCCACGATTATTTAGCCAAGCATTTTGAGCAATTACAGCAGCACAATCCGGGCAGTACGTTAATGGATGCCTGGTGTGATTTCGCCACCCTCAAATACAGCGCGACACCGCTGGCAGACGATACCGTTGCACAGCATGATGCGTTAGAAAAAGGGAGTGCAGACACACGTGCGACAGAAAAAGATGACACCAAGCAAAAGGCGGTTTGGCAAGCCCAACCTAAGCCAGAAACGGGTTATTTAGTACCGATTGCAACAGGCTATTGCGCCATTTCTGAATGTTATGCCCCGGGGGAGGTCGCCAACGTCCGCGATACTCAGGTTCCGGTCGTTTTCGCTGAAACGGCGTATTCCGTCGGCGAGTGGCTCAGTGTGCACCGTTTACAAGAGATTCAACAAGGAATTTGGTGTTATCACCATGATTCCCCTTGGTATTTGGCGAAAGGATCTTTGATTCAAGAAACTGTTCTACCACCTGATTTTATTGATGAAACCGAAGCACAAACTGGTTTTGACCCAGATTTTTTATAATTTAAAGGATTCGAATGATGGCTGATAAAAAATTAAAAACTCCCTCCGTACTGGCATTTGAAGCGAAATTAATTCCGTCTGATGCCTTAATGTTTGCCGGCAACTGGGATCAAAACGACTGGTCCCCGATTCTGGTGGGCGAAAAGTCAGTGCGTGGCACGATTTCCAACCGTTTAAAGAATGCGCTTGCGAATGACCCGGCAAAATTGGATGCCGAAGTGTCAAAAGCGAACTTACAAACCGTCGATACCGCAGCATTGCCTCATCATACCGATACACTCAAACTGGTGTTTTCACTGCGTGTCTTGGGCGGGTTAGATGTGCCTTCAACCTGTAACGACCCAGCCTACCAACAAGCACTGGCAGCAAAAGTGCATGCTTATCAGGTGGAAACCGGGTTTAAAGAGCTGGCACAACGGTATGCTTTGAATATTGCCAACGGGCGCTTTCTCTGGCGCAACCGGGTCGGGGCTGAAAATATCCGCGTCGAGGTGAATGCTGCCGGAAAAACCTTCTCCTTTAACAGTTATGAATACGATTTGCGCACTTTTGCCAGCAACGATCAAGTGGATCAACTGGCGGCTCTGATTCAGCAGGGTTTACAGGGGGAAGCGGTCTTTTTGAAAGTCACTGCCTGTGCCAAGTTAGGCGAAGGTCAGGCGGTGTTCCCGTCTCAGGAGCTGGTGATGGGCGGTGGCAAAGGCGATAAAAGTAAATTCCTTTATCAGCTTGATGGTCAGGCGGCAATGCACTCACAAAAAATCGGTAATGCCTTACGTACGATTGACACATGGCATTCTGCGGTAGAAGAAGTCGGCCCGATTGCTGTGGAACCTTACGGTTCGGTGACTAATCGCGGAGCGGCTTACCGGCAACCGAAAGAAAAAATGGATTTCTACAAACTGCTGGACAGTTGGATGTTAAAAGAGCAAACCCCGGCCATCGAACAACAACATTACATCATGGCAATGCTGATTCGTGGCGGTGTCTTTGGCGAATAAGGGCAGAGTATGAAATATTATCAAGACATAACATTACTGCCGGATGCTGATATTTCGTTAGGGTTTATCTGGGAGAAGGTGTACCAACAAATACACCTAATGTTGGTAGAACATAAAAATGAGGCGTATGTCTCTGACATCGGGCTGAGTTTTCCGGCCTACGGTGATGCTGCATTTCCGCTTGGTCATCAGCTGCGACTATTTGCGGACAACGAATCACAGCTTGCTGATGCCAGTGTGGCGCAGTGGTTACAGCGTTTGCGTGATTATGTCCATATTAAATCAATCAAGCCGGTGCCTAATGGGATCACGGAATACGCCTGTTTTTCTCGCTGCAATCCTAAGTCACAACAGCAGCGTTTAAAACAGCTTGACCGTCGGGTCGCTCATTTGTCGCACAAGCATGGAGTGGATGAACATGAGATGCGGAGTGTATTGCTCACTTCAGTGAAGAAGCACTCTGGTCGTAGTCAGTTGCCCTATATTCGTGTGCAGAGTTTATCTACACCGGCTGAGGGGCAGCACCGCCATCAATTTATGCTGTTTATTCAATGTGATAAATCGAACTCAGCGCCCGATGGTGGCAATGGGTTTACGTGCTATGGTTTGAGTGCGAAAGCCAAGGGGAAAGAAACATTCGTGCCGTGGTTTTAACCTTATTTTTCAGAAGGTGAGACCCTTTATTTTTCGCTCTTTAAAAACATCAATAAAAACAATAAGCTACAGAGAGGCGGTTTAAACAAGGTCAAATAGGGTCTTTCCTGTTAACTCCTTGCTGTGGCTTATTTTTCTGGGATAAGTTTATTGTTCACTGCCGCATAGGCAGCTTAGAAACACCAGCCGCAATGATCAGTTTAATTCCATATAGTTCACTGCCGCATAGGCAGCTTAGAAAGGACAGAAAACGGATATGGTAGCGTTTAACGAGTTCACTGCCGCATAGGCAGCTTAGAAAAACACCAATCCCACTAAATAACGCACTCACCGGTTCACTGCCGCATAGGCAGCTTAGAAAGAACTCCGGCGAATGAGGATGACCGGTTGGTGATTCACTGCCGCATAGGCAGCTTAGAAATACGACTCTCGCAACTGCGGATATGTCTACGGGTTCACTGCCGCATAGGCAGCTTAGAAATCGCTCATAGCAAGGTGCTGGATGTCCCAAATGTTCACTGCCGCATAGGCAGCTTAGAAATGCTCTGGAATTTGATTTGATGGATACTCAAAGTTCACTGCCGCGTAGGCAGCTTAGAAAGGGCAGTCATATTCAGCTGGCGGGGTTCCGGTGTTCACTGCCGCGTAGGCAGCTTAGAAAAGGTTGCGCAGGACGTCCCGCCGGTATTTGGCGTTCACTGCCGCGTAGGCAGCTTAGAAAGAATTGGAACTTCGATCCGTCTACACCCGACGGTTCACTGCCGCATAGGCAGCTTAGAAATTGTGATAAATGCATGATTGGAGTAGAACCCCGTTCACTGCCGCATAGGCAGCTTAGAAACTGCTGTGAACTGAATCGAGGGCTGTTTTAGAGTTCACTGCCGCATAGGCAGCTTAGAAATTGTTCCAGATGAGTCACCCGTTGATCTATTTGTTCACTGCCGCACAGGCAGCTTTTGACTTGGAGTGGCACGCAGTGCATACCGGTGCCACTCCGCTTGTTTTCAGCCTATCGCTGGTTTACTCATCAAGCATCATTTCTTCTTTCCTCAGATTGATCTCATCAAAGGTAATCAGATTATTGAGAAACAGGAGGATTTCTCGCAGTTCAACTTGGTTGACGCTGGGATCAGTATTGGTGACAAGAAAATCAATCAGATAGCCGCGGGCGGTCAGGTGGAGGTCAGGATTCGGTTGTTGGTTTTGTATCATAAGTATTCCCTCTGAGGATTCATGTTTCCACCACTCAAAGGTTCCTAATCTTCGGGTGGTGAGTTGGAACAGGGTTAGGAACTACCGCCTCAAAGGGTAACGGCCAGCTAACGCTGCCCTGCCCAACACACCATAATTAAGACGTGCAAGGCTACACATAAAGCCTATCTGATACAAGATGGCATTGATGTCCCTTTGAGAGTCATACAGGTTCCTAATCCCGACACCGTTTTTTTCGGTGCCTGTGCAGCGTATGTTGCATCAGGGATGCTGGCGAGTGGTCGCGGTGCGAAACGCGTGCGGTGTAGTGAAATCTCATACTTTTCTAATACTTGGTTTGTCATTTTTTTGCGAGTGATTTCAAAGTATTGGGAGTATTGACCTACGGTCTTACGATTTGTTTTTCCTAGCCTCTGGCACTGAGTTGTGACGCACAATCGGTTCTCCGATTTCAGAAACATCGGTGCTCTGTGCGCCAGTTCATCTTTCAGAGATGAAAGACGAACCAGAAAATCTTTTTTGTTTGACGGAGTCACACGCGTTCCAGAACCAGCTTTTACGGGCGTCCTGCCCGGAAAAGCCTAACCATTCTTCCTTGAATGGTTTTCTTGGTTGAGTGGTTGATTTGAATAGCGTGAAACATTGAATCAACAAAGCTCAATTGATCGATGCTCTCAGGGTGAAAAATCACGGATGATTTTTCAGGATTGCCTGAGCAGGATGCGAATCAATCCGACCCTGATTCGATGCGCTGAACTCAACCCCGAGGCCTTTTGGGGTACTTTTTCGGCCATGAAAAAGTACCTGGGGCGCAGTCGGAGATGTGATTGAAATCGAGGGACTTGATTGCGTCCCAAACCAGCAGCCTATCATTTTTACCTTCCCAGCCTCCGGCACCGAAATTTGACGCACAATCCGCTTTTCCGATTTCAGAAACATCGGTGCTCTGTGCGCCAGTTCATCTTTCAGAGATGAAAGACGAACCAGAAAATCTTTTTTGTTTGACGGAGTCACACGCGTTCCAGAACCAGCTTTTACGGGCGTCCTGCCCGGAAAAGCCTAACCATTCTTCCTTGAATGGTTTTCTTTGTTTGGTGGTTGATTTGAGTGGGGTGAAATCTTTTTAAAAAGCCAACTTGATCGATGCTCTCAGGGTAAAATTCAGGGATGAATTTTAAGCTTTTCGTGAGCAGGAGCGAATAAAAGCGTCCCTGATTCAGTGCGCTGAACTTAACTAGGCCTTTTGGGGTACTTTTTCGGCCATGAAAAAGTACCTGGGGCGCAGTCGGAGATGTGATTGAAATCGAGGGACTTGATTGCGTCCCAAACCAGCAGCCTATCATTTTTACCTTCCCAGCCTCCGACACCGAAATTTGACGCACAATCCGCTTTTCCGATTTCAGAAACATCGGTGCTCTGTGCGCCAGTTCATCTTTCAGAGATGAAAGACGAACCAGAAAATCTTTTTTGTTTGGCTTGGTCACACGCGTTCCAGAACCAGCTTTTACGGGCGTCCTGCCCGGAAAAGCCTAACCATTCTTCCTTGAATGGTTTTCTTTGTTGAGTGGTTGATTTGAATAGCGTGAAACATTGAATCAACAAAGCTCAATTGATCGATGCTCTCAGGGTGAAAAATCACGGACGATTTTTCAGGATTGCTTGAGCAGGATGCGAATCAATCCGACCCTGATTTGGTGCGCTGAACTCAAAACCTAGGCCTTTTGGGGTACTTTTTCGGCCATGAAAAAGTACCTGGGGCGCAGTCGAAAATGCTAATGAAACAGAGGAACGGGATTGCGTCCCAAACTGCTACATTACAAGTTTTATATTCCCAGCTTCCGGCACCCAAAGAAACTCAATTGATCGATGCTCTCAGGGGTAAAAACCAGACAATCGTCTTCAGCATATTTGTCACTCACCAATGCTCCACCACACATACAGAGCGATTAGTCACCGCACCGTGATCAACATTAATCCAGTCCGGGGCGGTGATGGCGTAGCTGTTTTGTGGCCGGGTATAGGCGGTGATTTCTTCTGCGCTGATTTGGTCGTTTTCATAGATGAGTAAACGGCGCTTTTGCAGGTGCAGTGTCCGGGCATCGAGCCATAATTGCAGGCTGACGGAGGTATTGTGCTGATCGCGAGTATTGCTTTGATTCGAAAGATTATTTTGAGTGGGTGTCTGGGTCATGCGCAGAAACAGATAAGGCGTTTGGTGAAGGGTGGCCCGGCCCACGTATTCGAGTTGCAGATCCGAGAGTTCAGTCGCGATGTGTTCCGGCATAAAGTGTTGATTAAACGTGACCCGTTCTTCGATTTGTGCCTGATCGGCAATATCAAACCATAGTCCGGTGTTGACGAATAAGTGCTGATCCAGATTGATCCATTCATCTAAAGCATATTGATCCCCATCCCGGATTGCCTGACTGACGTGCGCCTGATCCGGCTTGATACAGTCAATACGCCAGCTCTGAAGGATTTCTTGACTGGGTGCTCTTTGGTATGACAGCGCTGAAAAGCATCGCTCATGGTTTGCCGCCTGAATGATCTGCTCAATCAACCCTTGCGGGGGTTCGATTGCTGTCCACCCTGAATCCGGCAACTGGAGATTATGTTGCAGAATCAGCGCGATTTCTCCGGTCATTTCATGGGGTGTTGTCCCGGAAAAAATGCTTTTGGCCGTCGGTGACGTCGCAAGCTGAACACTGGCTACATCTTGTTTGATATTCTTTTGCTTGATGTATGCCAGTCGAATTGCCCTAACCATAATGACGCCAAAGAACACAGCTATCATAGCAATGATCATAATTGCTGACTGGCTCATCTGAATCACCTACCCAAACTGTGCAACTGATAGAGCAATTATATACCTGAATGATTGTATATGCGTATGGTTGATAGTTTCAGTGTGATGTCGGCAAGCATAAAATCCCGGCTTCAATGGTGCGCGATTGTGAGCATAAATTCGTCGAAAGTACCGATTCTGAACGCAAGATTGTCGCTAATATGACGGAATTGAGTGCCTGATTTATCGTAAACGGCATTCAAAAGCCGCATCTGTTTGTGGCGGGAGATAGCAGAAAAAGCAGTGGCAGGGTAGTGCAATCAGGAAGCGAATGGCAGGGAAGGCAATGACGGAAAGCGCGAGAACAGAAGGCCCGATGACAACCAGCGTCATGACCGAGAAAGACGTGGTGGCGAAAGCGGTATTATTTGCTGTTGTGGTCGGTTTATTTGTCGGCAGCTACCTGTTTCTCTCCCGGCCGTTGCTTCATTCTTTATCAAGTACGCTGCCACCAGCGGCCAGCTCGTCTGTGCCACTACCGGCATCAGCGATTCCGGCGGTATCTCATTCGCCTCAGGCTGATGAACCATCTATGTCGTCAGATCCGAAAGAGCACGATGTAGCAGTGTCGCGTGTTACCGCTTCACAGGAGCAAACCGAGGGAAAGCGTCCACGGTCGCATGGGATTGATGTGTCTCACGATCAGGGCCGGGTGGCGTGGCGTGAGGTGATTGCGTCTGGCATTGACTTTGTGTATCTGAAAGCGTCGGACGGGATGACATTTCTCGATCCGATGTTTGCCGCCAATATGCAGGCGCTTGTGTCACATCCGGTTCTTGTCGGGGCTTACCACTTTTTTGAAGCTGAAGATGACCCTCGCCGACAACTGCACAATTTTTTACAGGCGACCCAAGGACATACACTGACATTAGCACCGATGGTAGATGTTGAAGTGGCGCGGGGTGTCAAACCGAAGGTCTTACAGGCTCGTTTGCGGCAGTTTTTAAAAGGGGTTGAACAAGCAACCGGCTGTACGCCGGTGATCTATTCCTATGGGGATTTCTGGCAGACTTATATCGGGCGTTCATTCAATCATTATCCGTTCTGGCTGGCTGATTATTCAGCGGAAATATCGCGACCGGCAGGATTGCAGCATATTCAGCTCTGGCAGCACTCTGAACAAGGGCGGCTGCCGGGAATTCGTGGTGCGGTGGATCTGGATAAAGCCCTTGATCATACGGCTCTGGAAACCATTCGTTGTCAGACCCGCCGGGAGGCAATATGAATACAATCACAACAGCAAAACAGCCCACCCGGCAAAGTGCGGTGGCTGAGATATCTGCAACCTCTCAGCCGGAACAACCGTCTTCGCCCGCTCCCAAGACGGCCGGTTCTAAGCCATCATCTACCCCACAAATCAGTCGTTGGTGGCTGTTGTGTGCCATTGTGTTGATCGGGGGCGCTGCTTTTTTCTGGTGGTCTGCGCCCTCTGCGCCGGCTGGCGGTGAGCAGGCGACAGATCCATTATATCGCGCAAACTTGTTGTATCTGGCCCACAGTGAGCAGGAAGCCGGTGCAGAACTATTGCACTTGCTGGAACTGGATGCCTTGATCAATGTGGCCGGTAGCAGCCAGTTCGGGGTGTCGTTTATTGTCGATATGAATGTTGAAGTGGGTCGCATTCTGAAGCGACTGAATCAGGTGCTTGAGCGCGGCTCGGAAGCGGTTGCCGTTGCGCTGGCGGCCATTGCGTTACTGCGGGTGGTGGTGATGGTTGCTGAACTGGCAACCCCCTGGCTGTTCCTGATCTTTGTCGGTCTTTGTCTGAGCTGGCTGATACTGGCTCTGGTTCACCGCGCGATTTTACACTGGTCGGTTGCCAGAAAGTTGTTACGCCTGACTGCGACATTGTTCTTACTCTGCTGGTTGATCATTCCCTACGCGCTGCATTTGAGTGTTGTGGTCACGACGGTGATTGAGAAAAGTTTTACCGAGCCGACGGGTTTCGGCTATTTCTCCGCGGTTGCCGGTGAGCTCAAAGGCCATGAACGTCATCATGGCGATCTGAAAGCACATGCCAAAAGCAGTGTGACGTTGCTGCATAAGGCAACATCCGCAAAGCTTCATCACAAAGTCGAACGCGGTCTGTTGGTGGTGATTCAGTTTGCCATCAAAATGTTGTTGGGACTGGTCGTGGTGCCGCTGGGGCTTACGGTGCTATTACATCACCTGTTATGCCGGGTTTTACTGCATCATCTGATGGTTGAAAAGCCGCTTGCACGGATGTCGTCGTGACTTGGGTTTGGTGGTCATCAACGGCTCGCTGGTAGCACAGAGGTTTGTCGGTCATTAAAGGTTCATCGGTAAACACAACGGTGAACGGGCAATCACAGCGGTTCAGGGCTGAAAATTAGCAACAGATTTTATACATCGACATTCATAATCATCATTCACTCATCAAATCACATATATTCAGTGATCTCCTTCAATATTTTTAGCGAGTTTAACTCTCTTTCATCGATCAGCTTCACAGTCTGAATTTTACTGGGATTCAAACTTTTCAGATTCATATATGATTTTATCGAAACGTTTCGATGAGTGTTTTTTATACATTTGATTCGGAACGCAACGGCAAAAATTGATCACCGTGCTGATCAGTGTTTTGCACGACTGTTGAGGCATTGTGATGAAAAAAAATCAGTTATTGAATTCAGAGCTTTCTTATTTGGTCGCGACATTAGGACATACGGATGAAGTGACCGTCTGTGATGCGGGACTACCGATTCCGGAAACCACATCCCGGATTGATCTGGCCTTAACCTACGGTGTACCGGGATTCATTGAAACGGTGCGCACGATACTGGCCGAAATGCAGATCGAAGGGGTGGTGCTTGCCACTGAATTTCGTGAAGTAAGCCCGCATTTACATGCAGAATTGCAACACTTGCTGGAAATTGAAGAACAAAAGACCGGTAAAACGATTCGTCAGACCTATATTAGTCATGAAGCGTTTAAGAGCCGTTCGGGTGAGAGCCGGGCGATCGTACGGACCGGTGAATGTACACCGTATGCCAATGTTATTTTTCAGGCCGGGGTCGTTTTTTAGTCCGGGAGCAAGAATCCGGGAATGAGTATTCAGGAACCGATGGTTGTTCCGGCAGTATTCCAGAGTGAATTGAGGTGAAATCATGGTAGAACCCATTTTAGCGCTCAGCGAGATAGACAAAGCCTTCCCCGGCGTGAAAGCGCTCGATGGTGCCAGCTTAAATGTTTATCCGGGCCGAGTGATGGCGTTGATGGGAGAAAACGGCGCAGGCAAATCTACACTGATGAAGGTGTTGACGGGCATTTATACCAAAGATGCCGGGGATATTCTTTATCAACAAAAGCATGCCGCTTTTGCCGGGCCGAGAGATTCTCAGGAAGCCGGTATTTCTATTATTCATCAGGAGTTAAATCTGATTCCTGAGTTAACGATTGCAGAGAATATCTTTTTGGGACGGGAAAAGACCAATCGTTTCGGTCGGATCTTATGGCAAGAGATGTATCAGGACGCCGACCGCTTGTTGGCTCGTCTGAATGTGCGTCGTAGCTCGAAAACACCGCTGGGACAGTTGAGCCTCGGTGAGCAACAGATGGTCGAAATTGCCAAAGCGCTGTCGTTTCAGTCGAAAGTGATCATTATGGATGAGCCGACCGATGCTCTGACCGATACGGAAACTGAGTCGCTGTTTAGTGTGATTCGGGAGCTGCGTGCTCAGGGGTGTGGCATTGTTTATATTTCACACCGGCTGAAAGAAATCTTTGAAATTTGTGATGACGTCACGGTGTTGCGTGATGGTAAGTTTATCGGTCAGCGTCCGGTCGAAGAGATTGATGAAGACACGCTGATTGAGATGATGGTTGGCCGTAAGCTCGATGAGCAGTATCCGCGAATGAATTCGATGACGGGTGAGATCTCGATGGAAGTGAGCGGTTTGACCGGATCGGGGGTTCACGATGTGAGTTTTGTGCTCAAACGCGGCGAGATTCTCGGGATCTCCGGGTTGATGGGCGCGGGGCGAACTGAGCTGATGAAAGTGATTTATGGCGCATTCCCCCGTGAAAAAGGGGAAGTGAGACTCGGTGGCAAGGTTGTCTCACCCAACACGCCTCAAGAAGGGTTGGCCAGCGGTATTGCTTATATTTCGGAAGACCGGAAAGGCGACGGGCTTGTGCTGGGCTTATCGGTCAAAGAAAACATGTCGCTGTGTGCGCTGAATTATCTATCGGAAGGGATGCAGATTAACCATCAGAATGAACGAGATGCGGTTTCAGATTTCATCCGTCTGTTTAATATCAAGACCCCGTCTCAGGATCAGATTATCGGTAATTTATCGGGCGGAAATCAGCAAAAAGTCGCGATTGCCAAAGGGTTGATGACACGACCTAAAGTGCTGATTCTCGATGAACCGACCCGCGGCGTGGATGTCGGGGCGAAGAAAGAGATCTATCAACTGATTAACCAATTTAAAGCGGAAGGGATGAGTATCATTCTTGTCTCTTCGGAAATGCCGGAAGTCCTCGGAATGAGCGACAGAATTCTTGTCATGCATGAAGGACGCATCAGTGGCGAGTTTGCGGCGCAAGATGCCAATCAAGAAAACCTGCTGGCGTGTGCCGTGGGTAAGCATATTCACGAGGTAGCAGCATGAGTACCAGTTCCATGAATCAACCGACACCCAAGCAACAACGAAAGTGGTTCAGCAAAGAGTGGCTGATTGAACAAAAGTCATTGATAGCACTGCTGTTTTTGATTCTTGTCGTGTCATTTCTGAATCCTAACTTTTTTACTGTGGATAATATCCTCAACATTCTGCGTCAGACTTCGGTCAATGCCATTATGGCGGTCGGGATGACGCTGGTCATTTTAACCGCAGGGATTGATTTGAGTGTCGGGTCTGTTTTAGCACTATGTGGTGCCTTTGCTGCCAGTATGATCGCGCTGGAATTACCGGTCTTTGTGGCCGTGCCGGTATCGCTGCTGGCGGGAGCCTGTTTAGGCGGACTGAGCGGGATGATTATTGCCAAAGGTAAAGTGCAGGCGTTTATTGCGACCTTGGTGACGATGACATTATTGCGCGGTGTGACCATGGTTTATACCGACGGGCGGCCGATTTCAACCGGATTTACCGATGTTGCAGATAGCTTTGCCTGGTTCGGGACGGGGTATATGCTGGGGATTCCGGTACCGGTCTGGCTGATGGTGATTGTTTTCGGGCTGGCGTGGTATTTGTTGAACCATACTCGATTCGGGCGTTATGTTTATGCTTTGGGTGGCAATGAGTCCGCAACGCGCTTATCCGGTATTAATGTGGATCGCGTGAAAATCGGTGTCTATGCTATCTGTGGGTTGATGGCGGCTTTGGCGGGTGTCATTGTGACTTCACGCCTGTCGTCTGCACAACCGACTGCCGGTATGGGCTATGAGTTAGATGCGATTGCAGCTGTTGTTTTGGGCGGTACCAGCCTGATGGGTGGTAAAGGCCGAATCATGGGGACATTGGTCGGGGCGTTGATTATCGGATTTTTGAATAATGCGCTCAACCTGTTAGATGTCTCTTCCTATTATCAAATGATTGCCAAAGCGATTGTGATTTTGCTGGCAGTTCTGGTCGATAATAAAAATAAGTAGTCCGTGTTTCACAAAAAGTGTCTATAGATAGAAATATCTACAAACAGAAGTTATTAGCAACACCCGTATGTCGTCATACAATCATGGAATCTTGAATCGGGCTCACTATCGATTCAGAACCTGAAAATAAGGAAAAACAAGATGAAAAAACTAGTTACGCTAATCTCTACAGCTTTACTTTCGTCTACGATGTCTATTGCAGCGCAGGCGCAGGACACCATCGCGATTGTACTATCCACGTTGAACAACCCATTTTTTGTCAGTATGAAAGATGGTGCGGAAGCGAAAGCCAAAGATTTAGGCTACAACCTTATCGTCTTAGATTCACAAAACGACCCAAGTAAAGAGCTTTCCAATGTGGAAGACTTAACGGTTCGTGGTGTGAAAGCCATTCTGATCAACCCGACTGATTCTGACGCTGTTTCGAATGCGATTCGTATGGCTAACCGTGCCAAAGTGCCGGTCATCACACTTGACCGTGGTGCCAATCATGGTGATGTGGTCAGCCATATTGCATCAGATAACGTTGCCGGTGGCGAAATGGCGGGCGACTTTATTGCCAATAAACTGGGTGACAATGCCAAAGTGATTCAGTTAGAAGGGATTGCCGGAACGTCTGCCGCTCGTGAGCGTGGTAAAGGTTTCATGCAGGCGGTCGAGAAACGTCACCTGAATCTGTTAGCCAGCCAACCGGCTGATTTTGACCGGACGAAAGGTCTGAACGTCATGGAAAACCTGCTGGCAGCCAACCCGGATGTTCAGGCGGTCTTTGCACAGAACGATGAAATGGCACTGGGCGCAATTCGTGCTGTTCAGGCCGCAGGCAAAAAAGTGATGATCGTTGGATTTGACGGTACAGATGACGGGATGAAAGCGGTTCTGCGTGGTCAGTTAGCTGCCACAATTGCACAACAGCCAGATGTCATCGGTGCGTTGGGTGTGGATATCGCAGATAAAATCCTCAAAGGCGGAACAGTAAACAAAAACATTCCTGTACCTTTGAAAGTGATTAGTAACTAAGCCAGATAGGTCAGCGGCTGGCTGTCGCTGACCTGCCTTTTTTCGCGGGTGTGTCAGTGAATATCTGCCGCACATCACGAGTTTCGATATAAAAAGAAATCTGATATCGGCAAGGTCTGCATTATCTAGCATTGTGCATAACGAGAGTTCAGACCTTGCATATATTAAGCTGATTTTCGAGGAAAGCCTTATGAGTAAATTAGTTGTACTTGGCAGTGTGAACGCTGATCATGTGTTGCGGGTTCCGACTTTTCCCCGTCCGGGAGAAACACTTCACGGACATGATTATCAGGTGATTCCTGGTGGAAAGGGAGCCAATCAGGCGGTTGCTGCTGCTCGTTTGGGAGCCGATATCAGTTTTATAGCCAGTGTCGGTGATGATCCGTTCGGGGTGAATATCCGGGAAAGCTTTAAGCTGGACGGGATGGATATTTCCGGGGTTAAGATTCAGCCGGATTGTCCGACTGGGATTGCGATGATTCAGGTCACGGACAGCGGTGAAAATGCGATTTGTATCTCTTCTGAAGCCAATGCCCGCCTGACGGCTGACGCTCTGGAGAGCGATCTGGCGCGCATTGCGCAGGCAGAGTATTTTCTGACTCAGCTGGAAACACCGCTTGACGGGGTGATTCGTGGTGCTCAGGCTGCCAAAGCGGCGAGTACGCAAGTCATTCTTAATCCTGCACCGGCTCGTTCGTTGCCGGATGAGCTGCTGAGCTGTGTGGATATGATTACGCCGAATGAGACTGAAGCCGAAGTGCTGACAGGCATTGCGGTCACAGATGAGCAAAGTGCTGCGCGTGCCGCTGCGGTTTTGCATGAGAAAGGGATTACCACGGTACTGATTACCTTGGGTGCGAAAGGGGTCTGGCTCAGCGAGAACGGACAGGGAACCGTGATTGCCGGATTCCGGGTTGATGCGATTGATACCACCGCCGCCGGTGATACGTTTAATGGTGCTCTGGTGACCGGGTTATTAGAGGGGCTTTCAATGCAGCGTGCGATTCGTTTTGCCCATGCATCGGCTGCCATTTCGGTGACCCGTTTTGGCGCACAGACGTCGATCCCGGCGCGTCAGGAAGTGGATGCTTTTCTGGCAGAACGAGATGCTGACAACTAAGTCATGATGTAGACAAAGAACTCACCAAGGAGAGATCACATGGCGACGATGAAAGATATTGCCAAACGTGCCGGCGTTTCCACATCAACGGTGAGCCATGTGATCAATAAAACCCGTTATGTGAGTGATGAAATTGCCGCCCGGGTCAATCAGGCGGCGAAAGATCTGAATTATTCACCGTCTGCGCTGGCACGTAGCCTCAAAATGAATCGAACTAAAACTCTCGGTATGTTAGTGACGACCTCGACCAATCCGTTCTTCGGTGAAGTGGTGAAGGGGGTGGAGCGGAGTTGCTATCAAAAGGGTTACAATCTCATCTTATGTAACACCGAAGGGGATGACCATCGGATGAAAGAATCGATCAATACCTTGCTTGAAAAGCGGGTCGATGGTCTGATTTTGATGTGTTCTGCGCTGGAAGGCGAGCACATCGATGCGTTTGATCGGTTCCCGGAAGTGCCTGTGGTGGTGATGGACCGTGGCCCGGTTCATTTTTCCTGCGATAAAATTCAGGATAATTCGTTGCTCGGCGGGTTTATGGCGACCAATTATCTGATTGAACGGGGTCATCGAGAGATTGGGTGTATCACAGGTCCGTTGAAGCTACATCAGGCTTATATGCGTTATGAAGGCTTTAAAAAAGCCATGACAGAAGCCAAACTACCGATTAACCCGGCTTGGATCGCGGAAGCTAATTTTGAATGTGACGGCGGTGTGGATGCGTTTGAGCGTATTTGTCAGCGCGGTTCACTGCCCAGCGCTCTGTTTGTCGGAAACGATATGATGGCGATGGGGGTGGTGAATGCCGCACATGCCCGGAATATCCGGATTCCTCAGGATCTGTCGATCATCGGTTACGATGATATTTATATTGCTAAGTTTATGACCCCACCGCTGACAACCATCCACCAGCCCAAGCATCGTTTAGGCACTGCTGCGGTGGAGGCGTTGGTCAACCGCCTTGATAAACACAAAACCGATGCTCAAGTGGTTCATCTTGAACCGACACTGGTGGTTCGGGATAGTGTCCGTGAATATACCGCGTGATTGCGCATCCGTATTTCCACCAGCGATGCACATTTAAAACAGATAAAAATCATTAAATAGAATCGTTGAACCTATTGCCCTCACAAATTGAACACTTCGTTTTCCTGAATGCCAATTATTGTTGCAAATTTTAACCTTTATCAAAAATAGGTCAGATCGAAGGTTATAGACTTATTTCAGAACGTTTATTTTTTGCACGCTTCAATTCAAAACTATTTTATTCAGTGCAGATAAATTTAATTTTTTCATTTTTTAAATCTGATAACGGAAGTAATAACTATGGGCGAAGTCGCACTCTCGATACTCGTCCTGTCCTTAGTGGCAGTGATTGGGTTGTGGTTAGGTGGCTTGAAAATCAAAGGTGTCGGGCTCGGGATCGGTGGCGTGCTGTTTGGCGGAATTTTCGTCGGGCATTTCATCAACCAGTTTGGCTGGCATCTTGATAGTCATGCTATGCATTTCATTAAAGAATTCGGGTTGATTCTGTTTGTGTACACCATCGGGATTCAGGTCGGGCCGGGTTTTTTTGCATCGCTGAAAAGTAGTGGTCTCAAGCTGAACGGACTGGCCGCCGGTATCGTTTTTGTCGGTGGTTTGACGGCTGTGATCCTTCATTTCATTTTTAATATCCCGCTGCATATTTTCCTCGGTATTTACTCCGGTGCGGTGACCAATACGCCTTCTCTGGCTGCCGGACAGCAGATTTTGCATGAGCTGGGAGAAATCGACAGTCAGGTCGATATGCTGGGTCTGGGTTATGCGATGGCCTATCCGTTCGGGATTATCGGCATTCTGCTGTCGATGTGGATTATCCGGATTGTGTTCGAAATCAATGTCGATAAAGAAGCAGAGTCTTATGACAACCGCAGTCTGGGTAAGAGCAAAGATCTGCTGTCGGTTAATGTGATGATCGAAAATCCCAATCTGGATCAGATGAAGTTTGCTGAATTGTTACCTCTGCTTGGTCAGGGGGTGGTCTGCTCAAGAATGAAAACGCAGGGGAATCTGGTTGTTCCCGGCGAAGACACCATACTGAATGTCGGCGATTATCTGCATTTTGTCAGTGACCGTCAGGAACTGTTGCATAAAGCGGTTTTAATTGTCGGGCGTGAGGTGTCAGAGTCGTTGTCCACCAAGGGCACCGTGCTGAAAAGTGACCGGGTGGTCGTGACCAACGAGAAAGTGCTCGGCAAGCATTTAGGCGAGCTGAGTCTGAAATATAAACATAACGTGGTCATTTCTCGTTTGAACCGGGCGGGTGTTGAGCTGGTGGCGAGCCATGATTCGGTGCTGCAGTTCGGGGATATCCTGTATATTGTCGGCCAGAAAGAAGATATTGAATATGTCGGCAAAATGCTCGGCAATACGGCCAGTAAGCTGCATCATGTGCAGATGTTGCCGATTTTTATCGGTATCGGTTTAGGGGTGTTGCTCGGGTCGATTCCGTTTCAGCTGCCGCATTTACCGGCACCGCTGAAACTGGGGCTTGCCGGTGGTCCGTTAATTGTTGCGATTATCTTGGCAAGAATCGGTAGTATCGGTCGGCTTTACTGGTTTATGCCGCCCAGTGCCAACCTTGCTCTCCGGGAAATTGGGATTGTGCTCTTTCTGGCCGTGGTTGGGATTAGTTCTGGCGGGGATTTCTTTACCACCATACTCGATGGAGAAGGATTGACCTGGATGGGGTACGGGATAGTCATTACGTTAATTCCGCTGCTGACTGTCGGCCTGTTCGCACGCTTTTTCGGTAAGGTGAACTATCTGACGATTTGCGGATTAATGGCCGGGTCGATGACCGATCCACCGGCGCTGGCATTTGCCAATGCGATGCATGCGACCAGCGGCGCTTCATCACTGGCTTATGCGACGGTTTATCCGTTAGTGATGTGTTTAAGGATCCTCACACCGCAAGTGATCGCGGTGCTGCTGTGGGTGGCTGCCTGATTGATGTTTCACGGATGATGCGTCGTCGCATCAATCGTGGCATAAAAATACCGCCGGATGGCGGTATTTTTGTGTCTGTCCGGGCCGGATGGCGATTAATGAGACGATACCGGATGTGTCTCTGATGCCGGTCCGTTCAGCCTTGCCATTCGGCTGTTGAGCTTGGCGAAGGTCAGTGCCAGCATAAAAAATGCTGCCTGAACGAGTACGATACAGGCACTGGTTGCGCCGTCAATGTGAAAACTGATCAGAATACCGAGAACAATTGAGCTCAGCGACACGCCCAGTGCAATCCACATCATCCGGGCAAACTGTCTGGTGAGAATAAATGCGGTCATGCCCGGTGCGATCAGCATCGCGACTACCATAATGACGCCGACAGCCTGAATGGTTGCGACGATGGTCAGTGACAGTAATACCAATAAACCATAGTGAATCAGCACGACGGGCAATCCGACGACCCGCGCATGGCTGCGGTCAAAGCAGTAAAGTAAGAAATCTTTCCTGAATAGGACAATAATGGCAAACACAATTAAGGATAGGGTCACGGTTTGAGTGAATTCATAATCCTGAATCCCGAGCATATTGCCAAACAGAATATGCAGCAGGTGCTGATCAGTTTGTATCTTGGTAAAAAGGATCAGACCCAGTGCAAACATACCTGAGTAAACAATGCCCATGACGGTGTCTTCTTTGACCCGGCAATTTTCCTTGATATAGCCACTCATCAGGGCGCAAGTCAGGCCGGAGATAAAGGCGCCGATCGGTAGCGCGATTCCCAGTGCGTAGGCAATGACGATCCCCGGTAATACAGCATGAGAGATGGCATCGCCCATCAGTGACCAGCCTTTGAGCACCAGATAACAAGAAAGCACCGCACAGACTGCCCCGACAGCGAGCCCAGCCCATAGCGCACGCTGCATAAATTCATACTGGAAAGGTTCACTGAACCAGTGAATGAGATGATCCATCCTTAACCTCCTGATGTGACGGTGTTGCGAGTGTGTGTCTCGTCAGATGAGGCACGATCTCTGGCATTTCTCCGGTTTGCGAGTACGCCATATTTGGGCGCAAAGAAAAATGCGCAGAGGAAGATGATCGTTTGCAGCAGGACAATGGTGCCGCCCGTTGCGCCATTGAGGTAATAGCTGAGATAAGCGCCTAGAGCACTGGTGACAAAACCGAGCGTGATGGCAATGATTAACAACAGGCCAAACCGGTCAGTCAGCAAGTATGCGGTCGCTCCCGGTGTGATAACCATCGCAATCACCAGAATGGCCCCGACGGTTTGGAGTGATGCCACCGTACAAGCACTGAGAATGGTAAAGAACACCACTTTCAGTATGGTTGGTGACAGACCCACGGATGAAGCTTGTGTTTCATCGAAAAACACCAGCATGAGATCCTTCCACAGCAGTGTCAGCAGCACAAATGATACACCGGCAATGATCAGCATTTGGGTTAAGTCAGACTGGCTGACGGTCAAGATGCTGCCGAAAATAATCCCTTCTATATTTATTGACGTCGGATTGAGTGAAATTAACAGCAGACCGGCAGCAAAAAAGGTGGTGAAAATGAAGCCGATAATGGCATCTTCTTTCAAATGGGAGAGCGTGCGTAGCAAGGCAATCCCAATTGAAGCCAGAAAGCCGGCGATGAATGCACCGACAGAGTAAGGCAAGCCCAGTGCATAGGCACCGGCAACGCCGGGAACCACAGAATGCGACAGGGCATCACCAATCAGTGACCAGCCTTTGAGCATCAGAAACGCGGATAAGAACGCGCACACCGCGCCGACAATCGCACTACTTAAAATGGCATGCTGCATATATTGATAGTGCAGCGGTTCGAGCAGGAGTTCCAACATAGCGGCTACCTCGATGCTGGCTGTGGTTGTTCGGGAGGCTGGCCGTCCCGGATCAGCGTGGCACTGTGTTGATCTTTGCCATAAAAAACGGCCGGTTTTTCATGGTCTGAGAGAATCGTGACCGCGCGTTCGTCCTGATCCTGATGTAGCGTTTCACCGAGAATCCCGACATGTTTGAGCACGCCGCCGAAGGTGGCGATCAGGTTCTGTTGTGTGAAGGTCTCCTGAAGATTACCGGCGGCAACAATGGTGCGGTTAATAAACACCACTTCATTGCAGTAATCGGGAATGTTACCCAGATTATGGGTCGAGACTAAGATCAGATGACCTTCTTCACGAAGCTCCCGCAGCAGATGCATGATCGCTTCTTCGGTGGTGAAATCGACTCCGGTAAACGGCTCATCGAGTAAGATGATCTTACTTTCCTGTGCGAGTGCCCGGGCGAGAAAAACCCGCTTTTTTTGCCCGCCGGAGAGCTCTCCGATTTGACGGTCTGCCAGTGCTTCAATGCCCATGCGTTGCATCGCTTGTTGAACTTTGGCTTTATCGGTGAGGCTCGGGCGACGCAGAAAGTTCATAAAACCATAGCGCCCTTGCATCACGACGTCCTGAACCAGAATCGGAAAGTGCCAGTCAATGTCTTCACTCTGCGGCACATAAGCGACCTGATTTTGTTTGAGTGCTTGCCGGACCGGGCGATGAGAGAGAAGAATTTCCCCCTGTGAGGTTTTGACGAGCCCCATGATGCTTTTGAAGAGGGTTGATTTACCACCGCCGTTGACGCCCACCAACGCGCAGATAGTACCACCCTGGAGGCTGAAACTGACATCATGAATTGCTTTAAACCCATTATTGTAAGTAACACTCACTTGAGTTGCTTGCAGTGTGACGGGGGAATGAGTCATGAGCGTAATCCTCTAACGATGGTATCGGTGGTGACTTTGAGCAGGTCAAGATAAGTCGGGACCGGCCCGTTTTGGGTCGACAGGGAATCAACATAAAGAATCCCCCCGTAAGTTGCCCCGGTTTCTCTGGCAACCTGCTTGGCCGGGCGGTCAGAGATCGTACTCTCACTGAACAGCACGCGGATATGATGTTGATGGATGGTATCGATTAAAGCTTTGACTTGCTGGGGTGTGCCTTGCTGATCGGCATTGATCGGCCAGAGAAACGCTTCTTTTAACCCGTAGTCTCTTGCCAGATAGCTGAAAGCACCTTCACTGGTGACCAGCCAGCGTTTTTGTGCCGGAATGGCTGCCAGTTGTGTTCGGATATGGTCATTCAGTTGTTTGATCTTTTCCAGATAGACCTGAGCATTGTGATTGTAGGTCGCGGTATGACTGGGATCGTATTTCACCAGTGCCTGACGGATATTTTCGACGTAGATCAAAGCATTTTGTGGTGACATCCATGCATGGGGATTGGGTTTGTCTTTATAAGGGCCGGCGTAAATCGAGAGTGGCTCAATCCCCGCGCTGACCACTACCGAAGGCACGTCTTTCACATGAGAGAAAAAGCGTTGGAACCACTGCTCCAGATTGAGGCCATTCCATAAAACCAGATCAGCGGACTGCGCTTTGATGATATCTCTCGGAGTCGGCTGATAGTTGTGAATTTCTGCGCCGGGCTTGGTCAGAGAGACCACCTCGGCAGCATCTCCGGCAATATGCTGTGCCATGTCCTGAATAATGGTAAATGTCGTTACCACCTTAAACTTCGCTAAGGCTGTGCCGGGTAAGAGTATCAGCGTGCAATACAATGTGGTTATGAGATATTTTTTCATACAATCGCTACCTTCAGGCCTGATTGAAACTTCTATGTGATAATGATTATCATTTAAATATGTTGGGTTGTCTACTTAGCATAGTCAAGTATTCCATCTGTCGGACCGATATCTGTAATAGGCAGAAACGATGGGAAAATGGCGGCCGATGGTGAATGGCTAAAATGGCAGCATTTTTGTGCATGATGGCACTGATTTTGTATGAAATAGACAAACAGGTTGTTTTTTCACCGCTTTTCGTCAGTCAGACTGATAAGAGAAAAATTAACATCATATCTGATTGATTTATAAGATTAAAATTTGAATCAGGGCTCATTCGGAGCCAACGGATGCCCTGAATTCCGGGTGATCGTACCTGTGTTGAATTATCGATCTAATAAAATGGCGTTTTATTCGTAACCTAATGAAAAATATATAAAAAACAGTGTTCGGTTAACGCATGTACGCCCGAAAGTATTTGCACCTTTATGTGAAGTGGTTCAAAATCAAACCGTTATAGACTTCATAATAATGAAGCAAGGAGTTGAGATGAAAGTCGTAGAACTGTTCAAACAACGTGGTGAAATATTAAGCAAGCAGCATGCAGAACTGATGCAGAAAATGCCGCCGGCGATGCGCGAGTATTGGGAAGAGTTGCTGACAAAAACGAATAATTTTCACCTGTTTTCGTGGATCAGAGATTTTCATCAACCAGCGGTAAATGAAGAGGTTAGCCTGCCGAACGATGCAGATGATATTGCGTTAAAGCGTGAATCTGCAATTTTCGATCAAGAATCGCTGAAGTTAAACCCTGAAGCTCAAGCTTTATATGAAGAGCTCCGGGAGAAAATTGGTGAAGTGATCCACGTTGGAGATTGGTTGCATGTTGACCAAGACCGGATTAATCAATTTGGTTCTGTCACTGAAGATACACAGTGGATCCATACGGATCCTGAGCGGGCATCAACGGAATCACCGTTCAAGACGACCATTGCACATGGTTTTCTGACGTTGGCATTGTTGCCGAAGCTGACCGATAGCGTTAATCCTGAGGTGCCGCTATTTCCGACTGCAAAAATGGTTGTGAATGTTGGCCTGAATCAGGTTCGCTTTCCGTATCCGGTGAAATCGGGTGATCGTGTTCGGGCGAAAAGCATTCTGACGAAAGTGACGCCAGTGCGTAAAGGGCTGGAAATCGAGCGTGAAATTCGTGTTGAGATTGAAGGCGTGAGACGTCCTGGGTGTATCGTTGTTTCGGTGATTCAACTGCACTTCTAGATTGCAACATCATGTTTGTTTGACATATTTTGATCTGAACAGAGAAACGGGGCTTTAAGAAGGCCCCGTTTTTTTATGCGGAATTTCTCGGCCGATGCTCTGCCATGACGATCATCAGACCGGTCAATCAGAATCGTAACGGCGCGTGGTGAATGACTTCTTTCATGACAAAGAAAGTCCGGATCTGCCGGACCCCGGGCAGGGCGATCAGCTGACTGGCATGCAGTTGATTGAAATCTGTCATATCCTGAACCCGAACCCGGAGAAAATAATCAAATTCACCCGCAACTAACTGGCAGTCAATAATCACGGGCAGGCGAACAATTGCCGCTTCAAACTCGGCAAAGCTCTCCGGGGTTGAACGATCCAACACCACGCCGACGGTCACCAATGTCCCTAAATCAATATCCTGCGGATTGATGTCTGCTCTGACGGATTGAATGGTTCCTTGTTTGAACAGGCGTTCAATGCGACGGTGACATGTTGCCGGACTAATATTGGTTTTCTCCGCCAGAACGGCATTACTCGCTCTGCCGTCTTGCTGTAGCAGGCGCAAAAGTTTCAAATCGATACGATCGAGTGACTGGTTCATGGAATAATCTTTCATTTTGATGCGAGTTAATTTATTAAAATAACGATTCATGATTCATTTGTAAAATTTATATGAAAAAAATGAAAATAAATCGGAAGCACATTTCATTTCAGATTGAGTAATCTAAATGCATATCCTGACCAACAGGATTGATTGGACTGGTCATCGTATATAAGGAAATCTGTTATGAAATTGGAGAAGTTTGAACGTTATCCGCTTAATTTCGGTCCGACCCCGATTGAAAAGCTCAGTCGTCTGAGTGAGTTTCTGGGAGGCGAGATTGAGATTTATGCCAAGCGGGAAGATTGCAACTGTGGGCTGGCTTTTGGTGGCAACAAGATTCGTAAGCTGGAATATATTGTCCCGGATGCGCTTGCCAGTGGCGCAGATACATTAGTCACCATTGGTGGTGTGCAGTCAAACCATACTCGTTTGGTGGCTGCGACGGCGGCGAAAATCGGGATGAAATGTCGGCTGGTTCAGGAAAGTTGGGTGCCATTTCAGGATGCTGTCTATGATCGGGTCGGAAATATTCTGATGAGTCGGGTTATGGGGGCTGAGATTGAGCTTGTCGACGAAGGATTTGATATCGGGATTCGAGAAAGCTGGGAAAATGCTATCGAAGATGTGAAAGCAAAAGGCGGGGTGCCTTATCCGATTCCTGCCGGTGCATCGGAGCATCCATACGGTGGGCTGGGGTATGTTCGGTTTGCCGAAGAAGTCCGCGAACAAGAAGCCGAAATGGGAATCAAATTTGATTATATTGTGGTGTGTACCGTAACGGGCTCAACTATGGCCGGTATGGTGGTTGGGTTTGCGGCGGATGGCCGGGCGCAAAAAGTGATTGGTATCGATGCTTCAGGGACACCAGAGCAAAATCACGAGCAGGTGTTACGGATTGCCCGGCACACCGCTGATTTAGTTGAATTGGGTCAGGAAATCAGCGCAGAGGATATTGTGATTATCGACGATTACGCTTATCCGGCTTATGGCGTTCCTTCTGAGGAAACCAATGAAGCGATTCGGATTGCCGCACGGACGGAAGGAATGATGACCGATCCGGTCTACGAAGGAAAATCGATGCAGGGTTTGATTGATTTAACCCGTCAGGGGTTTTTCCCGAAAGGTGCCAAAGTTCTATATGCACATTTAGGTGGTGTTCCGGCGATTAATGCTTATAGTTATATTTATCGTAATGGCTAATTGATTAAAATCAATTTATTCATTGATATCTGGCATAATATTTGTTGTGCCAGATCATTTCGAGCAATTCATTATTCTATTGAGATCAATTTTTCTTTATTTATTTTTTAGTCAATAACAAGATGCACCAAAAAGGTGATCTAAGTACTGTTATTTTTGCGTTGGTGCGGTATGATGAGCGCAAATCAGGATGGATTTTTAAACTAATCTTTGTTCAGAAAGGATTCTTATATTTTGGTGGTTGGGGGTCATAGCATGATTTCCAACATAATAAACTAAGGAACCTTGATGATGCATATGAGAGATGTTTCCCATAATTGTCTGTCCGTCTCCCTCAATCAGATGAATCAATCAAGATACCTCCCGTTTATTCTCTTGTCATTGAATATGAAGCAATCGCGATATTTATCAATTTAACGTTTCTGTTTCGTTGACAGGAAATAATTAAACTTGAATCGATTGCTTAAATTTTTTAATTGTTTCAAATGTAAATATAGTGTGTTTTTTTATTTGTGAGTTGAGGAAATATATTAATTTCATCAATCTATTTTTGTGATAAGGAGGTTATCTATCATTTGATTTCCTGTAACAAAAAGCAAGACGGAATTCGTAAATTAAAGTCTTTATTGAATGGTTAAGACGTAAGGGATTTTAGTTTGTGAGAGGGTGCTTGCAATGGATCTGCTATCAATTGGCCCACTAAGTGATTATTCGATATTGAAATAAAAATTATTATTTAAAATGCAATAACTTAACGAGGTATCATCATGGTAGCAGTAGAGCTGTTTATTGTCCTGCTCTTCATTTTTCTCGGCGCTAGGATTGGCGGTATTGGCATTGGATTTGCCGGTGGGGCGGGGGTCATCATTTTGACAATGGGGCTGGGAATGCATGCAGGGACGATCCCGGTCGATGTAATTTTAATCATTATGTCCGTGATTACTGCAATTGCAGCAATGCAAGTTGCCGGTGGAATGGACTGGCTGGTTGACCTGGCAGAGAAGTTTTTAAGAAAAAATCCCAAACAAATTACCTTTTATGCGCCGATCGTCACTTTTATGATGACACTTTTAGCCGGTACAGGTCATACGGCATTTTCAACCTTACCGGTGATTGCTGAAGTGGCGAAAGAACAAAAAGTCAGACCATCACGTCCTCTCTCTATTGCTGTGGTTGCTTCTCAAATTGCGATTACGGCATCTCCGATTTCTGCTGCGGTCGTTTTTTTCTCCGGCATTCTTGAGCCGCTTGGTGTCGGCTATCTGAAATTGTTGGCTGTGTGTATTCCGACGACATTTATGGCCTGTATGATTGGTGCTTTCGTCGCTAATTTCTTAGGTAAAGATCTGGAAGATGACCCGATTTATCAGGAACGTCTGGCAAAAGGATTGATTAAAGTCCGTGGTGCGACCCAACGTGATATTCTGCCGTCTGCAAAAATGTCGGTTTATATCTTTGTGGTTGCCATTGTTGCGGTGGTGGCTTATGCAACCATGATTAGTAAAGCGGTGGGTTTAATTACCGAGCCGGCAATTGGCCGTAATGAAGCGATCATGGCAATTATGCTGATGGCTGCCACGGCGATCATTCTGTTTACTAAGATTGATGCCTCAAAAATCACCTCGGTTTCAACATTTAAATCCGGGATGAGCGCTTGTGTTTGTGTGCTTGGCGTGGCTTGGTTAGGTGATACTTTTGTCTCCGGTCATATCAACGAGATTAAAGCGCTGTCTGCTCATATTCTCGAACAATATCCGTGGATGCTGGCAATTACGCTGTTTTTTGCGTCCATGCTTTTGTATTCACAAGGTGCCACAACAACTGCCTTGATGCCGGCGGCATTGGCAATCGGGGTCGCACCGTTAACCGCAGTGGCGTCTTTTGCAGCTGTCAGTGCGCTGTTCGTGTTGCCCACTTACCCAACCTTATTGGCTGCGGTTGAGATGGATGATACTGGTTCAACCCGAATTGGCAGCTATGTCTTTAACCATCCATTTTTTATTCCGGGGGTGGTCACCATTACTTCAGCGGTCACATTTGGCTTCATTTTCGGAGGAATGATACTTTAGTGTGACAGGTCTGACGATTGATTTTCATGTTTGAGAAAGGGGAGCGTTGCTCCCCTTTTTTTCCCGTATTCAATCAGTTAAATGGGCTTCATATGGGCAATCACGGTGCCGATAATCTGACAGTTGCCATTAATGGACAAAAAGCGCAGCTCCGGCGGATAGGAGGGATTGAGTGCTTTGAGATACTTCTTATTATCGATGACCTGTATTTGTTTGAATGTTGCTTCTGCCGAATCGGTCAGCATGGCGATAACGAACTTGTTGTGTTCTGGCTCGACAAGATTCGGATCAATAAAGATCAGATCATTTTCCTCAAAGCGAGGTTCCATTGAGTCCCCCCGGACCCGCAGAATGTAAGTCCCGGGGCCGCTATGTACCGGGCAAGGGTAATATTCGTATTCGTCGGGCGCGTACGGTGTCACGGCTTCAGAAAAGTCACCGGCTTTTACCCAGGAAATTACCGGACACATGGTTGAGACTGAAGGGCCATTGCTGACGTTTGCCTGCGATGGTGAATCCGAGAGTTCGGTGTTCGCTGAATCGGTGCCGTAGACGATCCATTCCGGTGAACACTCCAGCGCTTTAGACATGGCCAGCAATAAGCGGTCTTTCATGCTGGATTGAATGCCATTTTCGATCTGGCTGATCGTAATCCGGTTGAGACTTAGGGATGAATCTATCTCCTTCACCCGGGCTGTCAGCATGTCTTGGGTGAGCCCTAAACTTTCTCGTCTGGCTTTGAGCCGTTCGCCTAATTCAACAGTCATAAATCATCGTGCCCGTGGTAACGGGATACCCTCAATTGGTTATTTCTTTCCGGAACCCTGACCAGTGTTCGCATTTCGAACCCACATCATAGCCCTTTTCAATCCAAGTATACAGTACTTTTGTAATGATTTTTACGCACAAAAAGAAAATTTTATTACGTCATTATATTTACATGTAATGAAAGTTTTCTTACTATTGCTATCAAAATAGTGGTGAGGCAAGGGTGCCTGACCCGGTTTTCAGTATGGCAAAGACGTGATATTTCGGCGATTAAAGCGATATCAGAATTATGAAATGGGGAAATCAATCATGGAATTTACCAGCGTAGAAATCAACGCGATGCGGAAAGAGCTCATGAATCATGCGTTCTCTGCTTTAGTGCGGCGGATGCCGATGAATAAATGTAAAGCTTATGAATATATTGCCAATTATCTCGGGGTGAAATACAGCACGGTGACCAACATGGTGCAGAAAGGGATCTCAGCAAAACATGCGTCGGGTTTGTCTGACATTGCTGCCCGGTTTAAAACCCGGATGTATCACTATCAGTTTGCACCGACCGATGCGATTTGTCAGGCGTGGCTGGAACATGACTACCGCTGCGATAAAGGCAAACATCCCAGTAAACATCTGTTCAAGCATTGGGATCGGGATATGAACAAGTTACATATCTATGAGGAAGTATGAATGTTCCGGAACCGATCGGATGGGAATCATTTCAGTCGATTCAACATGAATACAAATCGTCCTTTCTGCCTGACAGGAGAAACGCTGCGATGAGTCTTTTTTCTTTTAAAACCGGACAGGGGGGAGCTGTTATTTCTGAAAAAGCAACGATGTCAATTGCTGTTGGAAGTGGTACGGGGGTTGGTGTCAGCGTTGCCCAGGGTGCTGAAAATTATCAGTCGATGATGAATTCAAGTCTGCATGACATTCTGGCTGGAAACTTTGTCTGGTACGGTTCAGATATCGCTTTCCTCATTGGCACGACGTTATCCGTGATCGGCATTGGTATTACATTGGTGCGTTTGTTTCTGTTTCAGTCACAAAGGTAAAGATAAAAAATCAAGATAGAGGTCAGCATGAAATATAACCGATTGATTGGTACGGTGCTCTTTGGTGCTGTGGCGATTACCGGCACATTTGAAGGTCAGCGTCATGAGGCTTATCGGGATCCGGGCGGGGTGTGGACGGTCTGCTTCGGAGAAACCGCCGGTGTGCGTCAGGATATGTCCTACAGTGATCAACAGTGCGCTATGATGCTTGCCAGTTCTTTGAATTATCACAATGAACCTCTGGAAAACCTACATTATCAACTGCCGCCAAATGTGCATATTGCTGCCCTTGATTTCAGCTATAACCTGGGGACGAATGCGCTGCGCCGCTCAACGCTCTATCGCAAACTGAAGCAACGGGATATTGAGGGGGCATGTCAGGAGTTTAACCGCTGGGTATATCTGAATGGCAAAGATTGTCGTGTGGCACAAAATCGCTGTCGGGGAATTGTGACCCGCAGAGAAATTGAAACCCAGCTCTGTCTGGGACAGATTTCAGTCAAGGATGCTTTGATAAAACTAGGCCATACACCTTCAGATGCTGAGGTGATGTATGATCTTTAAAGGATATGTAAGACTTGGCATTTTCCTGCTGCTGGGACTTGGTGTGGTGAGTGTCATACTCAGAGTTAAATGGCTGGTTGCTGAAAATGAAAAACTAACGGCTCAAGTCTCTCAGTCCAGTGTGCAAATTATGATGCAAAAAAATGTACTGGCTCAGGTGTCTCAGGAGCGCGAACAGATGAATCAGATTCTGATCAGAAGAGCCAGAAACAGTGCCGATAACGAGGAAAAACTACGCCATGAGATTCAAACCCTGCAACAAGAAATATCCGGTCATTCTTGTGTTGTCCCTGTCAGCGTTACTGAGCGGTTGCGTGAGTCATACTGAGCCACCAGTGATACAGACGCAATATCTATTGCCACCGGAGGGCATCATTGTACCTTGCTACAAACCCAGTATCAGCGGGACCTGGCCGGAGGTTGTTACGGAAGATATTCCCCGGCTGAAGTCGGCTTTGAGTCAGTGTGCTGCCCGGGCCGAGGATTATCTGCAATGGCGGGCGTCTAACGTTACCCATTAACACCGCTTCTCCCCGTTGCCCGAGTGGCCGGACACGAGCATTCGTCTCAATCGGTTGACCTATCATAAAAATCTTTCTGGTGATTTCTGTAGCCGAGTTGCTTCAGAAAACAGGAAGATTTTTTTATGTCTGACGGTTTTGTATGTCAGGTTTCGCTGATGTAACTCAGTTTATTGAAGTCTTTTGGGGATGCAAATGAAAAATAACTTACATCTTGTGTGTGAGATATGACGGGGAAAAAATCCTGAAAATAGGTGGGAGATGCAGGCGAAAAAATTTCGGTCAGCCGGTTCAGAAACAGGGTCAAAACGGCTGACTGAAAGGGAGAAAAACAGATTTAGATTAAGGATAATTCTTGTTGCAGGCTGGCACGACTTTCGGGAGGAAGTGACTTGATCAGGTTGCAGACTAATTGGTTAGCAGCCTTGGCTGAAGGGCTCAGAGTGTGACTGTAAGACAGATTCATAACGAAGGTGTGACCGCATTCAGGATCACTACAACTACAGTACAGATCTGCATGACTGTTGGTAATCCGGTTCGATTTTTGGATCCGGCTTTTTTGACCACACTCAGGGCATAACACTCTCATATTTATACCTTTCCCTCTGATGAATAATTGACTCGATTATAACAATAATGATGGCATCTACCTAGCGAAATGTAAAAAAACTTACCATAAAGTGCGAACAATCGCCGGACAAGCCCGGCTCTGTCTGACCTGCGTCAGTTTTTGGCTATCCAGCCTGTGTGTTTAGACCATCATGATGACTCATTTCTCCCGTTAATCTCTGAGTCAGTGGTTCCTCAATGTCGTTGTGTTGCACAAAATATCGACAGAAATCCCCGTATCAACACTTATTTTCTCCTGATTAATTCCAGTCTGTTCCGTTTTATCCGATATCCGAATCAGGCCGAATTCAACATGATGCAGTATTTTTTCAGACCGAGTATTCTGCTCTCAACCCGAACGAAACGGGGAAATAAAACGAAGCTGTAATCAGATAAGAAATTGATATTAAAAATAAAATATTAATTTTAAATGGTTCAGATTCTGGAAAGATAACCCACTGTAAGGTGACAGTTTCATGGCTCAGTATGAAGCGGGCGAGAAGCTCAGAGAACTTAAAACATTCATTGACACTTGTGTCGGAGACGAAATTGCACAAACCCTGACGACCCAAATGAAGCATATTGCCCTGAGTCTGGACAGTCAGTTTATGGGCAATGGCTGTCAGTTGATGAGACTGCGTTATCAAGCCAGTCTGGTGTTCGATAACTTTCCGCATCTCAGCTATAGCCCAGCCGTGCTGTTTGCCAATATCGGAGCCTGGTTGATGGATCACGACCCTGACCGGGAAGCGGGCGAGCAACTGGCAAATCCCGTGATTGAGATGACTCCCGTTGATGACACGCATACGACGATTAGCATTGATGTGGCGTTTGAAGAGCCCGTCAGTGTGACAGAAGACGCGACAGGGCCGATTTACTGGCGGGGAAAACAGTGGCGTATCGATACCTATGACATTTGGGTTGCAGAAACATTGGGTAATTTCACCACAGGCCTGCGTTAAGCGAGCTGGAAAGGGGAATTGGAGCATGCCATTTCTGATTCCCCAAACCAAAGGCGATTCAATCCCAACCGGGGTTGAGTCACACGAAGCGGTTGTTTGGCATTGTAAGTTGGCGATATGACAAGCAAGCAGAACAATCGGATGATCACATTAAATAGGAGCGGATAACATGGCGTGGCCCAGCGTTATTATTAATATTAAAAACATGATGAAAGGCCCCATTGCCGGGGTGGAATATCATTTTCTGTTTGTCGGATACGGGACTGTCTCCGGTACAGAACGTGAGTTAACGGTTGTTGATGCTTCAACCGATCTGGACGCCGCATTAGCTTCAGCCGGAGAATCCCTGCGGACGACTGTGATGGCTGCGAAGCTCAATGGTGGCAGTGAATGGACTGCCGGAGTGATGGTGCTTGATCAAGCCGATAACTGGAAAGATGCAGTACGTAAAGCCAACGAAACCGCAAGTTTTGAAGCATTTGTACTGGATTTCCCTGCGACGGATAAAACGTTGCTTGAAGATGCGATTGCAATGCGCACTGAGCTGAAAAATGCATTGGGTCGTGAAACTTTCGCAGTGTGTTGTCTGCCTGAGATCAATCATACCGACGCAACCAACGGCGAAACGTGGGAAGCGTGGTTAGCGAAGTCAGTTGCGATTGTTGACGGCGTTGCCAGCCAATACATCACTGTGGTGCCGTCGGTTCATGCCGATGGGTCAACACTGGGTAAATATTGTGGCCGTCTGGCGAATCAGGTGGATGCATCGATCGCAGATTCTCCGGCACGGATTAAAACCGGTAGTGTTGTCGGGTCAACGGATTTTCTGACCGATAAAGATGGCAAAGCTTTGGCATTGTCTGTATTGAAAACACTGGAATCGAATCGCATTTCCTGCCCGATGTGGTATCCGGACTATGACGGTCAATACTGGACAACCGGTCGTACTCTTGATGTGGTCGGTGGTGATTTCCAAGACATTCGCCATATCCGTGTTGCGATGAAAGCTGCCCGTAAAGTCCGTATCCGTGCCATTGCCCGCATTGCGGATCGCACATTCAACTCGACACCGCAGAGTGAAGCACAGGCAAAACTGTTTATGACGCAGGATCTGCGTGAAATGGCACTGACCGGCAATCCGGGTGAAATCTATCCGCCACAAGATGATGACATTCAAATCAAGTGGGTCAACAGCACTGAAGTTGAAGTTTATATGGCTGTTCAGCCGTATGAATGCCCGGTCAAAATTACTGTTGCAATCTATATCAGCCAAGGAGATAAAGCATGAGTGCCCGTTTTTCCGGTCGTAGCTTTGATACGACACTATTTGGAGTGTATGTCCATGTTAAAAGTGCGACAGCAACAATCAATGATGAGTCGGCCGTTGCCTTTACTCGTGGTGTAACAGACGGTTATACCGACGGTAAAGTCAGCTGTGATGTTGAACTCGAAATGGATCTGAAACAGTTCCAGAAAATTCATGGCGCAGCAAAAAAAGCCGGCAGCTACCGCGATATGGAACTGCAGGAGCTTCAGTTCTATGCCCATAACAGTGAAGGCGAAGATAAAATCGAACTGTACGGTGTGAAGTTCGTCCTTTCCGATCTACTTAATATCGATTCAGAAAGTGCCGATAAATCGACTCGTAAACTGAAAGGTTTTGTCACCAGCCCGAACTTTGTCAGGATCAATGGTGTGCCTTATCTGTCTCAGGCCGATACAAATAATCTCATTGGCTAATTAGGCCCCGATTCCAATCACGGGGAACAGCCTGACATGATCAGGTTCGTATTCGACCAAGGCTGAGAAAATCATCGAGAAACCACTATGTATCAGGGTCAGCCCTGAGGGATTTCTGCGGCCTGAATTGTCGGTTGTGCCCCACTTATACATCAATTTTATATGTGCCTTGTGGCCTTGAACAAAGAGAGAAAGAGAGATGACTAAAGCTGCTTTTACCATTAAACCGGTTGTTGTCACGATTGGTGAAACTGATTTTACGTTTAAACCGACAGTGAATGATGCCAACAACTATACCAACCATGTGTCGATGGACAGCAAAGTTGAACCGGCACGGACTTATCTTGAGCGTACCGTTGATGATGCACAGAAAAGTGAACTGGTTGAACTGATGAATACGGTTCCCGGCCTGGTGATGGAAGTCTTCAGTTTGGTGCATGAATCTTCCAAAGGCGGGATTTCAATTACCCTAAAAAACTAACGGAGCGGGTGAAGCGCATTGAAACCAATGGGTTGGAACAAGCGCTCACCCTGCGGCGATATTACTTTCCCGACGGAGAGGATGAACCGCAAGAGTTAGCAAGGGCGCTCTGGCTCGATCAACATGAGAAAGAGCGCATGGAAGTCGCGGTTATGAGTGCAGTTGCGAGGTTATTTAATCACCGATGAACGATTCAGTCTTAATAGAAATCAATATGATTGATAAGTTGACTCAGCCTTTGACCGGTGTTGTTGACCAAATCAATCAGATTGTCCAAACCGCCAGTAGCGATTTTGACAAGGTAAAATCCAGTGCCTCAGATGTCATCCAGACGTTTACTGAAATGGGAACATCACTTGAACCTGTATTGACGATGGATTGGGATGTCGGAGGTATCGACTCTCTGGAAGATGTCGGTCGCATTCTTGAGCATGTTTCTGCAGCATCGAGCGAGATACTCTCGCTCGGTCTCGGGAGTCAACTGGTCCAAGTATTTAAAGATGCTGAAGGAGGGATCAATAAATTTGCTGACAATCTCGATCAGGGGATAGATAAGGTTATCGAAACATTTGATCTGGCGAAAGCCAAGGTCAAAGATTTTTCCGGTGCTGCCAAAGCGCAATTTTCGGCGGTGTCACAACGAACACAGAATTTCATTCAGGCTGGTAAGGGACTGACTACCTCGTTTTCGAGTGCTGGGGTCAAGGGATTTGCCAGTGTTGCCAAGGCGCAATTTGCAGCCCTGTCTCAACGAACCCAATCTTTTCTCAGTCATGTGAAAAATATTGGCACAGCCTTTTCTGCCGGTGGGCTGAAAAATGGTGTCAAGAATCTTGCGGCGTCAGTGAATCAGCAATTGTCCGGCATTTCACGAAGAGCCGCTGGATTGTCTGACATGGGCGGGCGAGTACAACAGTTTCTGGGACCTATTTCTTCCTCGCTTGATAATGTTAAAAATAGTCTCTCTCAGGGGATGGGAGAAGGCATTGCTAAAGTCACCGCGTTAGGTGAAAAGTTTCCTTTTCTTGCTGGCGGCACAGAGTTTGTTGTTGCCGGTATGACATCGCTTGATGGGGTCATGAAATCGGCTTCCGGTACTTTAGGTGGTGTACAAAGTGCATTAACTTTTGTTTCCGATTCTGTTGGTACATTTCAAAGTGTTATGGGATCGGCCTCCGAGGTGATCACCTCGTTTCAAAGTGTCATGGGAGCTATGTCAAATGTGATGACCACGTTTGGCCGTTTGATTCCCAGCGTATCGAGTGTAATGGCGGTCATGGCCAGTCCGATTACATGGGTTGTTTTAGGAATCGCGGCACTGATTGCGACGGTCTACCTGATTATTAAATATTGGGACGATCTGGTTGCCGCTTTCTCAAAAGTCTGGATTTTCCAACAAATTGGGCAATTGTTTGGTTGGCTTGGAAAGCAATGGGAGAAGTTTACATCATATCTTTCTGACACCGGTGTCATGAGTATATTGATGAACATATACAGTGGATTTGTCACTGCTTTTTCTGGGATTGGTTCGGTGATTAGCGGCATTGCCAGCGTGATAGGTAGTACATTCAGCCTGATATTTTCACCCATTCGGGTTGCGTTCAAGCTGGTTCAGTCATTCTTGACGTTACTCGTTGATGGTCCTGCTGCTGCGATGGGCGTGTTAATGGAAATTCCAAATATCTTCACTGGCATTGCGGATTCTTTTTCAGCAGCGTTTCATTCCATTACAGAAGGGATTCAAACTTATATTGATGGCGTGTTGAATGTATTTAAATCGATCGGATCTGGTATCTCTTGGATAGCCAGTAAGCTCGGTATTTCAATTGGTAATGATGACGCTGAAAAAACTGAACAACATGTATCAACGGAGGCTCGAGCATCTGAGAATATTCAGAAACAGGTTCAGTCGGTGAGTCGGGGCTCGGAATCAAGCCGCTCATCCGAGAAGCGTGTCATAGCGGAAACGCGAACGACAGAGAACATTCAGAAACAGGTTCAACCTGTTACCCAAACATCGGCGTCCGTCAACGAACCTTCAGCCGGGAGTGATTCGGTCATGGCTTACAAACGTCAACAGAACACTTTGCCTTCCGGCATGGTGCAAAACATGACCAGTACGCAAAGCCAACAGGTGAGTGAAGTGAAACGCTTCGGTGACATTTACATCACTGCACCGAATGGTTTAACGCCGGATCAACTAGCAGAATGGGATGAAATCAATGTCGGATAAACAGTATATCGATATCAAAGTCGTCGATGGTGGTTGGGATATGGATGCCGGGCAGCAGCCAACCCTTTGTAGCGATGCTTACAGCATCGCGCAGGATGTCAAGCATGCCATCATGGAATCCGGTTTAGCCAGAGAGCTTCAGGCTGAACGAAATCCAGTATTGCGCGCCAATGTGCTGCTGCAAATTGAACAAATTGCGGAAAACGATCCCCGGATTATTCCGGGGACAGCCACCGTAACCGGAGATGTCTCCGGTACCGTCGGGCTCTCTGCTCAGGCATATGACAGCGAGGGCGTTATCAATACAGAGGTGAACATATGAGTAACAGACCCCAAGCCGATTTTTTAACTATTCTGGCGGAATCCGGCGTTCCGCTGAGCGAACAGGCATTAGAAGAGCAACTGAAAAAGGAAGTGTCTGCGGCTGGCAGTCTATTGTCGAATGATTCTGAAATGTCACCGTTTTGGCGCTGGGTCCGGGCGGCGGTGGTCAAACCCGCGTTATGGATGACCCGCACGCTTTTGGTCACACATGTGATGCCGAATATGTTCGTGGCAACTGCGGAGCGTTGGGCCTTAGAGCTGAAGGCGTGGGAACTGAATGTTGAACCGAAACAAGCGGTAAAAACGCAGGGTTATCTGACGATGACCAAAGAGAATATCAATGATGAAGTGCTGGTCGAACGTGGCGTGTTTGTGCAGACTCTGGCCATTGAGGGCGTCGTGTACCGAGTCAAGGTCACTGAAGATACGGTGATCCCTGGCGGGCTGGCCAGCGGACAAGTTCCCGTTGAGGCTGAACAGGCGGGTGTAGCTTATAACCTGCCTGCAGGCTACCTCAATATTCTGCCGACCGAGGTTCCGGGGATTGTTTCTGTGGTCAATGATGCCGGGTGGATTACCCGACTAGGTGCCAATGAAGAGTCTGACGAAGAGCTCGCATTAAGGCTGCAAAACGCCTTTACCGGCTCCGGCGAGTGGCATATTAACGATGTTTACCGGTCAATTATTGCCAGTGTTGCGGGTATTCGCAGTGACAACATTTTCTTCCGCAATACTGGCGATATCTCACCGGGGACCGCAGAAGCCCTGATTCTGGTGGAAGTGGGAGAAACACCGCAGTCGATTATTGAAACACTGAATGACTACATCATGAATCAGGGTCATCACGGTCATGGCGATGTGCTGACCTGTAAGCCGATTCCTGAGACGCGTCATGATGTGATTGCCGATGTGGTGCTGGCAAAAAATCTGACAGTTGCGCAGATGGCAGAAACGCTTCAGGAAGTCAGAGATCGGATTCGGGCCGCATTTCGTGAAACCAAAGCGTATGACGAAATGACCCGTGCAGCTCCCCAGAGCCGGTTCAGTATCTCCCGTATGGCGACGGAGATTCACAACAACATGGCTAACGTGAAATCTGTGCGCATCACGCTTGATGGTGAGATTCAGGAAGATATCGTCAGTGGCTATACGCAGCCACGTTTAAAATCTTTAACGGTTGGGGAATTAGCAGATGAGTGATCAAAATGCACCTCAAATGGAAGAGATCGTGATTCCGTGGTGGGAAGACGGTGAAACAACGTCAGAGACGGTGAAAGAACCTTATTTTCTGACCCGGGGCGTAACCGCTTTCCTGAATAAAATTCGTTCAGGTTTGCTGTTTCCGTTACAGCAGATTGATGCGCTGACCTGCCATGAATCCTTGCTGAACTTACTGGCTTGGGATCGTGATATTCAGCGCTTTGCCGGAGAACCGTTGAGTCTGTTTCGAACACGGGTGAAGTATGCGGCGATTAATGCCAAAGATGCCGGCAGTGTGGCGGGGTTCAAACGCATTTTTGCCCGGTTGGGTATCGGCATTGTTGATTTTAAAGAACGACAAGATCCTGTCGAGTGGGATGTCTGTCTCATCCAGTTAACCGACAGTGATATCTCGATGAATACCCGGTTACTCCAGACATTGATTCGTCAGTACGGTCGCACCTGTCGTCGTTACCGTTTCCAAATTGTCTATCCGTCCTCGGTGACACTGGCTGCCAACGGATTTCATCAAACTTTTGCACTATATAGTGCTTCACTATAAGGGAGGAGATCATGAGTCAAGTTGCAATTCCTTTCGCGTTTGAAAGTTATCTGCAAGATCGACTGCTCAACGGTCTGGCACCGGATATGAATGAGGTGATCTTTGCCTATCTGCCAGACTTGGATCCGGAGCAGGTGATTGATCGCAATTTAGGGCTACCCGCACCAACTTACTGGGTGTACCGGCAGGATGTGACCCAGAAGGCGAAACTGAACGATGATTCAGTCGCCTACTCAGTCGTCATTCCCAGTGAGGTTGAGACATTTACTTTTAATGCGATTTATCTGCATGACAAACAGACTGCGGATTCTTGTGGCCTGGTGGTGCACAAAACTGCGGAAACCAAAGAGCCGGGGATGTCGAGTGTCCGCACTTGCGTGCAGCAATATACCGGTGCCGCAAGGGCAGCCAAGATTAACGTGACCCCTGAGAGCTGGCAGATCGATTATCACGCCCGTTTGTATGGTATGGATGACGACTTACGTTTGGCATGTTTTGACCTGTTCGGAGCGGCATCGTTTTTTGCCGATGGTTTCTTAGTGACGCAATCGGGCAGTGATTATCTCTGCCAGCAGGGAATCGGTTATGTTGCAGGTCTGCGTTGTGTCAATCAACAACAGGTTCAACTCCCTGATGCTCAGGCTGGATCTAAAATTTACTTGGATGTCAGCTGGCAGGGACAAGTTGTCAGCCGCTGGGCAACACGTTGGACGCTCGTTGTGAGTGCAACCTCAATCACCGATTATACGGAAGATGGTATTCAGCATTATGTCGCGCCAATTGCTCAGATTGAAGCGGATGGCCGAGTCACGGATCTGCGGCATTTAGGGCTGGATGAAAACAAGTTGCCGGATGCGACAATAACCACCAAAGGTGCTGTCATTCGGGCAACTGATATTGATGTTCTGAACGGTCGAGGATCCGATATCCTTTCAGCTGAACAATTGAAAGCGGCAATGTCTCAATTTGGTTTGTTTGGTTCAGCCTATAATTTAGGGGATGTTGTTGAGCATTCGGCTTTTGACTCAGCACCACATGGACTGATTGCATTTACATCACGATTACCACTGAATAATGACATCAATGTTGCATGGCAAGGGGTTAAATCAACCTATGGCCCAGCGTATACAATTATTGCTGCTTCAAATAATGCGGGAGATCCAAAACTGGTTTTCTATCATTCGACACGGAATCAATGGTCTGAATTGCAGCAGGTTGATAGTTCGGCCTCTTTATGTCCCATTGGAGTACCCCAACCATGGCCGACAGATACCGCGCCTGCCGGATGGGCGATCATGAAAGGACAGGCGTTTGATACAAAAGCCTATCCCGTACTGGCTGCGTTATATACAGACGGGGTTTTACCGGATATGCGCGGGTTGGCGATTGTCGGTAAGAAAGATGAGGAATCTGTGCTTTCTTATGAAGCGGATCAGGTGAAAAACCATGGACACCCTGACTCATCCGTTACCAGTACCGATTTAGGAGGTAGAAATACTAATGGTGGGGGCGATCATGAGCATTACTTGTTTAGAAGTGGTAACTCTGCACCTCAGACAGGTGCATCGAACTTGTCATCAGGTAATTATGCTGCTTCGGGGACAGGACCAAGTAAAATCTATGAAGGGTATAATATTATGGCGACGGGCAATGTATCTAACGTTGGCAGATCGAGTCGCTCCCCACAACATATACACTCTATGTCTATTGGTTCACACGCACATAGTGTTGCAATTACCGCATTCGGTGCAACTCAGAACACTATCAAAAATAGGAAATTCAATTGGATCGTGAGGTTGGCATAATGTACTCAATTGTCAATAAAACATGTTGTTTAGAGGTTTCAAGAATCTCTGGTGATGGTTACTGGCTGGGTAACGGTCAAGAGCAGGTTATGCAAGGTACGGCTTTAGGAATGGACTGTACCACTGTAATTTTTATACCGAGCCGTGAAGGGATGACGGGAAAATATAATCGTGAAACCGAACAATGGTCTGAAATTGTAGATAACACGCAAAAGCCATTTTGGAATCAGAATGGTTTGGAGCAGCGAGTTGACACACCTGAAAGTAATTTTCCCGAGTGGGCTATTTTTGAAAAACCACCTACATATAACCGCCAAAAAGAAACTATAAATTTTGAAGATGGTCAATGGGTGGTTTATGAAAATCGACTTGGCGAATCTTACTATGATGAGTGGGGGAATGAATTAAGCGTTACTGAATATGATTTTAAACTGCCAGATCGTCATACATTTTTAAAACCATTCAAGCCAGCTGAAGGTTATGCAATTCGATTAGTGGATGGACAGTGGCAAGAACTCGCTGATCATCTCGGTAAAACGGCCTATGCAAAAGATGCTAGTCAGCCGGATATAACAATCAGTCAACTCGGCGAAATTCCTGATGGTTACACGCTGAAAGAGCGTGGCAAATTTACGCGATGGGATGAGACGCTGGGCGATTGGGTTTACTCTCAAGAGCTCGAACAACCCGTAAAAACAGATGAAGAGAAAAACTGGCGCGATGAACAGCTGCGCAATGTACTCGATCGCATCGATCAATATGAAAAAGACCAGAACTATGAACCACATTACCGGACTTCTCCGCTGAGTGAGACCGAGTATTTAGGTTTACTCGGATATCGAAAACTGCTGTGTGATTACCCGGATAGTGACGGTTTTCCGTTTGGTGAGCGTCCTGTTCTGTCATATCCCGAGCCGGTTGCAGAACCACCGAAACCAACCATGATGCAGCGTGTGCTGAACAAAGTGAAGCCTCGCTGAGGGCGCAATCGACATCACAGGTCATTCAAAAGACGGTGACGGCAAGGCCGACCATAGATAGCTGTAATGCTGTCGGCCTCTGCACATCGTGATTACAGAAAGGTTTTATTATGAGTCAAGTTGTTATTCCTCTGGAATTTGAACGCTATTTGCAAGATCGGCTGGTCAATGGACTGGCTCCGGATATGAACGAGATGATCTTTGCTTATCTGCCGGATTTGGATCCGGAACAAGACATTGATCGCAATCTGGGGCTGCCGGATCCGTCTTACTGGGTACATCAACAGGAGATTACCCAGAAGGCCAAACTCCACAATGATGCAGTCATCTATTCGGTGGTGATTCCCGGCGATGTTGAGGTATTTACCTTTAATGCGATTTATTTACATGACAAACATACCGCACATTCCTGTGGTTTGGCGGTGCACAAAATCGCTGAAACCAAAGAGCCGGAGATGTCGAGCATCCGTTCTTGTGTGCAGCAATACTCCGGTGCTGCAACTGCAGCGGATATTCATGTCACTCCGGAGAGTTGGCAGATCGATTATCAGGCCCGTTTGTATGGTATGGATGACGATTTACGTTTGGCATGTTTTGATCTGTTTGGTGCAGCTTCATTCTTAGCGGATGGTTTTCGGGTTAAGTCTGTTGATGGGAAATATATCTGTGAAGCCGGAACGGGATATGTGGCAGGGCTGCGTTGTGTCAATCTCAGCCAGACTGACATCGCTGGTGTCGTGCCAGATTGCGGGGTTTATCTCGATGTGAGCTGGCAGGGTGAAGTACGAAGCCGTTGGACAAGCCAGTGGAAAATCACTGCCAGTAATACAGTTTTGACGGATTATGTTGTCGACGGTGTTCAGCATTATGTCACGCAAATTGCCCGGATCGAAACGGACGGCCGGGTGACGGATCGCCGTCATCTGGGGCTGGATGAACATAATCTTCCCGATGCAACAACCTTGTCAAAAGGGGCGGTTGTTTTAGCGAGCGATGCACAAGTGAATGCCGGCCAGGGCGCTGGCGTGGTATCACCGCAGCAGTTAAAGCAGGCATTGGGACGATTCGGCCTGTTTGGCAAAGCTGCAACGTTTAACGATTTTGATACTCAGGTAAATACCGGTTTTTTCACCGCATCATCCACAGTGCTAAGTCCACCAATTGCAAGCACCGATGGTTGGTTCTTAACCGTATTACGTGGCAGTGATAACTATCTACACCAAACGGCTCATGATGCATCTGCGGTAAACCGAACATTTACCCGGGCGAAAGCGGCAGGTGTCTGGAGTCCGTGGGTTCAAATGACGACTGGGAATGATATCCAGCGCAGCTTTGTCGGGATGATCGCTGATTTTCAAATCGCCGCGCCGAAGCCCGGCTGGTTGAATGCCAACGGAGGCGAAGTTTCCCGCACCACTGATGCAATTTTGTGGCAATACGCCCAAGATGCCGAGCTGATCATTGAGCAGGCAACCAAAGATGCTGACCCGATGAAGTATGCCGCCTATTTCGGTGACGGTGATGGGTCAACTACATTCACTCTGCCGAATTTCCATCTGGGGCATTTCCGGCGTGGAACTCCGTCAGGCGTGACACACGGTACAACGCAAGGGGATGCAATTCGGAATATTTGGGGTGGTTTTACCACAAATAATGGATGGATGTTTACTGGGGCACAAGGGGCATTTGTTAGGACTGGGGGGATAATGAATCTTGCGAATGCAACAACGAATGCGGGAACATCAATGGTTAGCCCTGCTCTTGAATTTCATGCATCCAATATTGTACCGACATCAACCGAAAACCGCCCCTATACCGTCAATATTGCTGTGAAAATTTTCAGAGGATGGCTATAAGCATGAATAAAAAAATAACCGCGTATCATTATTCGTCTGAGTCTGGCTTATTGGTCGGGACCAGTCCGGCCTTTATTGAGTATGGCTATGATCATTATATCAAACCGCAGTGCGCCACATTTACGTCACCACCGGAGTTCGATAGCGCCACCCAGCAGTGCCGTTATCTGCCAGAGAGCGATAGCTGGCAAGTTGAAGCAAGGTCTGAAGTGAAAGAAGAGCAGACTGAAACTTCGTTATCGACGCAAGCGGAGCCGTCGGGAGATGCGCCATCAATTACGGATCAACAAACGTTATCTGCACCAGCGAAACCCGGTGCTGTGCGACGGCTGCTGAACCGGCTGACTTCCCGCTGAGTAACAGAGCATATCTGAATGATTAATCATGCTGACGGTTGGAAGCTCATGGCAGTTTTCTGACCGGGCAGCAAATAAGAGAAAGGTGTTTATCATGAGTCAGGTTGTGATTCCTTTAGAATTTGAACGTTATCTGCAAGATCGCATTATCAACGGGCTGGCCCCGGATATGAATGAAATGATCTTTGCTTATATCCCTGGTTTAGACCCGGAACAACCAGTCGATCGCAATCAGGGGCTGCCGGATCCGTCGTACTGGGTCTATCAACAAGATGTCACCCAGCAGGCGAAGTTAAATGATGACGCAATCATTTATTCGCTGGTGATCGCCGGTGATGTAAAAAAATTTACATTTAATGCGATTTATCTGCATGACAAAAAGACCGCCAATTCTTGTGGGTTGGTGGTGCACAAAATGACGGAAACTAAAGAGCCGGAGATGTCGAGTGTTCGTTCCTGCGTGCAGCAATATTCAGGGGCGGCCTCGATTGCGAAGATTCACGTGACGCCGGAAAGCTGGCAGATCGATTATCAAGCCCGCTTGTATGGTATCGATGACGACTTACGTTTGGCATGTTGGGATCTGTTTGGGGATGCATCATTTCTTGGTAATGGATTTCAGGTTAAAGCGTCAGATGGTGGTTATCAGTGTTCTCCCGGTGTCGGATATGTGGGCGGATTACGTTGTGTGAATGACGCATTAACAACGCTCTCCAACGTGCAGGCTGGGGATGGCATCTATCTGGATGTGAGTTGGCAAGGGGATGTGCTGAGCCGTTGGGCAACACAGTGGAAACTAGTGGTGAGTGCGACACCTTTAACCGACTATGTGGATCACGGAACACAACACTATGTAACACAGATTGCCGCAGTGAAAGCGAGTGGCAGTGTGACCGATCTGAGACATTTAGGGATTGATGAGAGCAAGCTTCCCAACGCGACCACAACGAGAAAAGGGGTGGTGGCTCTGGCGACTGACGGCAATGTCAAAACTGGCAAAGGCACCGGTGTGATCTCTCCGCGGCAGTTGAAACAAGCGTTGGATCAGTTCGGGGGATTTGGTCAGCCTGTCGATTTGGGCATGATTACTGATAATACTGCGCTGGATAGTGCACCGATGGGATTTATATCCTTTGCTTCGGCTTTACCGTTTGATCCGGACGCGGTGGCAGTTGCATGGCAGGGTATTAAAGTGGCCTCAGATGATGAAACTTATGATGGTGCCTATACGGTGATCGTATGTTCAAATAATGCAGAATCACCACCGATGATGGCATTTTATCATTCAACTAAAAATCAATGGTCTGCAGTTCTGACGAACATTAATGCTCAATTTGCACCATATCAACCCGATCGCGTTTATCGAACAGGGGATGTTTGTACAACTTATGATTCTGGAACCGGAGAACGAAAATTCTGGCAAATGTACGCAGGTCCGAACATGACTTGTTTAGGGAAAAACCCAGATGATCCATTAAATCGACATGATGGATGGTCCGATTCGTCAGCCCCATTCTGGTGGATTCCGTATGGCGGGAAAGTGGGACAGCCCTTTTTCTGGCTTGACACGACGCCGCCAGAAGAAGCGGTCATGGAGATAAATGCGGATTTACCAATTTCTGTCTATTGGCGTTTAGCCAAAGCATATCCACACTTGGTGACCGGAGATACGATTAATACAGGGGAAATACGAGGGGAATTTCTGAGAGTACTTGATCAAGGACGAGGTATTGATGCTGAGCGTAGTATTAACTCATGGCAAAATTCCTCAGCATTTGTAGGAGATGGTGATGGTTATAATATTTTAGTTCCTAATCTTAGTTCTGCCGAACATAAAAGAGTTTTGGGTTTTGAATTTGATAAAGCAACTGATTCAATATCAGCGAATTTTGCTGCGCTTAATAATAATGATCGAAATGCAAAAGTGATCACTTCTGGGGCAAAAAGTCTGGAGACAGCGAATATAACATCAGATTTCGCTCGGTTAAGAGTCCGCAATATCGCTCGTCCAATGGCTATTTACATATAGAGGAGCCACTATGAAATATTGGCAATTTGATACTGTCACAAGAGAAGTTTCTACCGTTGCAACAGAGGCTTTAAAGCGTGGAGGGATATTTCATATTCCAGCTAATGCTATCACGGTTCGTCCTCGAGAACCTAAATCTGGATTTGCCGTTGTTGCTTTCAAAAATAAAAATGGCACCAAATATATCGAAGATTATCGAGGGACATTGATTACGCACAAGACGACTTATTCGACGAAAGTTCACAGTACTCTCGGTCCAATTCCAGAAGACTGGACACTCAAACCTCGACCATTACATAGTTATTGGGATAGCGATATTGGTGACTGGATAATTGATAGCGCTTCTCAGGAAAGAGAGATAGCAGAATCTGAATACCAATGGGTTCAAAAAGAACTGGCCAATGTTGATATCCAGCTTAAGTATCACGCCACCGGCGATACAAAGAGACAGCAACTGACCGCTGAGGACTGGTATGGCTATGCGATTGCTTTGCGCGATTACACCACTACGGATGACGCAGGTCAGCCGGTGCTGGTGGGGAATACTCGCCCGATCCGGCCAACGGACGAGGGCTAATTATGTGGACTCAATCATCACTCACATGGCCAACTTCGGCCAACGGGATCCAAACCCGTGCGTCCTCGGTGATCGGGCAAGTTGGTGCAGACCATGGCGAAAATCGCTTATCCGCGCTGGAAAGTGATGCGGCATTTAGTCGTCATCCGCTCAGCCCAGATGCTCAGGGATTACTGAACCTGCGTACGGAACTGGATCATTTACTCACTCAAGGGCAAGTCCTGACGGTGACGCCGTATCAGTTTCAGGTCGGGAGCGAGTCGGAATCCGGTGAGGTTCTGGATACCGATGTTGCGATCAAGCGCTTGGCTGAGAAACTCAGAGATTATGCAGATGCGCATCGGCCCAGTGGGCAGCTTCACGCCATTGCGGTCATGATAACCGCTGCGACCCGACAGCAATTTGCGGAACAGCTCAAACAGGTCACGGCGGTCATACCGCTGCCTGAATGGTGTCAGGCCTTGCGTCACACTCAATCGTTACTGGCCGCTGATCATGAAAAATTACGCAAACCGGCGGCAATGATTCAGCCCCGGTTTAAAGCGGTCGCCCCGCTGACGACCAAACCATTTGTCGGGATGAATGCCGCATTAGGCACGCAAATAGCAACGTTGGAGTCACTGGCCAGTGACCGCGTCAATGTCATTGGCAAGCTGCGTCAACTGGCGGAAAAGCGTCAATCGACCCTACAAGCAGTAAACGACACGCTTCAGGCCATGCAAAGCATGGATGCTCAAGTCTGGTCAATCGCTTTAACGGCAGAACTGGCTGGCTTAAGTCACCAGCTCACAGAGATGTTGCCGCCCAATTATCATCGCTATGCGGTTGCCAGTTTGATACTCAGTGCATCGCCAATGCCATTTTTCAAGGAGTTACTATGTTCGCCTTAAACGGTCAGACATTTGGATTAAAAAACCTTACCGTCAGTTTTGAACGGGAATTAAAAAGCAAAGATATGAGTGCCCAGTCGTCCGGGACTGAACAAGCAGAACAGGGCGATAAAGCGGCAACACTCAATGTCTCAGGGTTAATTGCTTTCCACGATATTCACAAGCTGGAAGCGCTGCAAACTATGAGTTCGGCCAAGGATGACAAAGGCAATCGCATGGTTTACACGATTGTCGAAGAGATGGCGAACGCGTTTAAAATTAAGAAGGTCAGGTTCTCAGGGCGCTTTTCTGCTGCGCAGCAGGACAATGTGATGGCTTGGCAGGTGTCTTTCCAGCTCAAAGAATCAAACAGTGTGGCTGAGCAGAAAGAAGCACGTCAAAAAGAACAGACCAAAGCTAAACCGACTCAAAATCCCCGTTTTCAACAGTCGTTGAAGCAAAATGAGGAGGCGGGCCGATGAATTTAGAAAAACGCCTCTATATTTCCGGTGAAGAAGTCCATCTGGCGCGACATATGATCAGTCTCAAATTGTCGCTCGGTGGTAAGGCGATTTTCACTATTCAGGCTGAAAAGGCCCCGGAACGATTTGAACTGGTACGGCTGGATATTGGTTATGAGCATGATCTGTGGATTTTCTTTGAAGGGTATATCGATAAAGTTCAGCCAGCAGAAAATGGTTTCTTCAAAATCACGGTCAAAGAAAATGCCGGAATTCTCAGTCAGCGCTGGCCGATCAGCCTTGAACACCCGACCGCGATTGATGTGCTTGATCAACTGACAGTATTGACGGGGCTGGATTTTAAATATCCGGATGCCGAATATATGCGACAAGTGATTCCCAATTTTGTCCATCAGGGGAACGGCTATCAATGTTTGGATGCTCTGGCAAAAGCGTTTGCGATTGAAGACTGTATCTGGTTTCAGGATACGGATCAGAATATTTATGTGGGGGGCTATGCCGAGAGTCTTTTTGCTGGTAAGCCCATGTCTGTGCCGGCTGAATTTACCTCACGTCAGACCAATTCTAGTGTCACGTTCGTCCCGTATCCGATGCTGCGACCCGGCCGGGTGATGAATGGTCACCGGATTACTCGGATCGATCTGATCGAAGACGATATGACGGCTTACTGGCAACCGGTCAGCAGTGAAGCAGGGGCGCGGAAACAGCAAGTTTATAATGAGTTCCCGGAACTTTCCGCCGGCTATCACTTACCACTGTTCGGCCGGATTGAAGCGGTCCGTGATGTTGTGCCGCAAGGGAAGATCACCGATCCGTTCCGGCCGCGTTATGCCGTTGATGTGCAAATGCTGGATGCGGATCTTCAGGCGGATTCCGCCGTGCCGGTTTATCGTTCGATTCCGCTGCCGGTTGCCATGGGTGGCATTGAATCGGGATTACTGGCCTATCCGCTGGAAGGGATGCTGGTGGAAATTGCATTCGCTTATGGTCGCAGTGACCGGCCGATCATTCGGGGCGTTTATGGTTTCAATTATATGCTGCCGACACTTGAACCCGGTGAGCAAGTCCAGCAACAGCGGGATGAAGTCAGTCGTCGAATTGATGGGGTTGGCAATATTAACGATAAAACCGACCAGAAAATGAGCCGTTGTGCCTATCAGATGCAGGATCAGGCACAGCATTATCAGGGTGCGTTTGGTCAGCATCAGTTGGATATTCGCGAACATAGTCAGGAAAATATTACGGGGAAAAAACAGATTGAGGCTTTGGGGGCGGTTGAATTACTGGCCGGCGATAATCTTGAACTGGGCAGTCTGGGCAATCTGCATGTTGCTACCGCAGGGGATTGGATCACAACCGTCGGTCAACTACGCAACACCGTGATTCAATTGAATGATCAATTAAAAATTATGGGCAACCGACTGGAAGTGATCGAAAAAGATTGGCAAGCGTCGGCAGCGAATATGCGTTTTACCGCAGATTTGATCACGATGAATGGCGGGAAAGGCGTTGTACAAGGCGACTGTATTTGTGCCTTTACCGGTAAGCCACACTCGGATCTTTCTTCCACAGTTAAGGCAGGAAAATAATGGCACTAAGTAAATCATCACTGAAAGACAAAATTATTAACGAATTGAAACAGCAGAAATTTGTCACGGAAGGAACACATGCCCGCTCTGAAGAATTGGCAACTGCACTGGCAAATGCGATCGTCGATGAAATTAAAGAAAACGCCGAGGCGATCGTTTCCGGAGGAAGCTCTGCGGGACAGTGGCCGGTGAATTAGTTCGCTTGGTACAGATTTCTCATGAACGTTGTGTTTCAAACTTGAACGTTGTCATCAGAGATAACACCACCTGTTTGAGATTAGGCGGCATTTGATGCCAGAGGGTCAGGTATTCGGCGCTGTTGAGATGATCGGCTTGCGTCATCTCAGCAACACCGAGTACCACCATAATTTGATCTCTCATCTCTAGTGTCATTGACTGACGCCCGGATAATACTCGTTTAATTTTAGACTCGTCGATACCGGAAAGGGTTGCCAGCCGGGCATAGGAGAGGCCTTTGCTTTTTAAGATTTTCCGAATGAATATAACAGTGGGATGCAAAATCAATCCTTAAGACAGTATACATGATAGTTAATAATATTATCATTAAAGGTATTGATTCTATTGCTGATTTTATGATGAAAGGTGGTTCGCCTGTTGAACTTTTTGCGTTGCTCAGTTTGTTTTCCGGACTAATTGAAAGTTGTTGGTAGCAGATCGCATAAAATTTATTGCACTATAGCAAAATATACAAATTCAACGTGAGGCATAGGGTTATTATGAATAATAAAATCAAAGAGTTAGAGTATATTGCTGATGAGGCTGAGCTGGCAATGCTGGCACTCTCCTCGATGTTATTGATGGATTACAAAGGGATAGCGGTTTTACAGAAGAAAATGCATGAAATTAGTCAAAAAGCGCATCAGTTGATCGCACAGGAAACACATCAATGTAAAACAGCTGTTTTCAGTACTGAGCATGATGCAGAAGAATATCATATATCAGTCTGATAAATGGGTTGTGATTTCATCTCGTTGATTTAAAATGGTCGGTAAAGTACTCAGGATGATGCATCCGTATTTGCATCAAAATGGGTACTATTTTTATGCCGCGTGTTTTTCTCTATAAAAACACAACATTTACGAATTAATGAAGCATGTGTTGCTTGGTGCGCAACACCACTGTAAAGGATAAATCATGCCTATTATTACTCTTCCTGACGGTAGTCAACGTCAATTTGATCATCCCGTTTCTGTTTCAGATGTTGCTTTATCTATCGGTGCCGGTCTTGCGAAAGCAACCATTGCCGGACGTGTGAACGGTGCTCGTGTTGATGCCTGCGATCTGATTGAAAACGACGCCAGCTTAGAAATTATCACTGCCAAAGACGAAGTTGATGGTCTAGAAATCGTTCGTCACTCCTGTGCTCACTTACTGGGTCATGCGCTCAAACAACTGTATCCTGATGCCAAAATGGCGATCGGGCCAACTATCGACAGTGGCTTCTACTACGATATCGATTTGGAACAATCTTTGTCACAGGATGATTTGGAAAAAATTGAGGCGCGGATGAAAGCGCTGGCGAAAACCAAATATCAGGTGATTAAAAAGAATGTGAGTTGGCAGGAAGCCCGGGATACCTTTGAATCTCGTGGTGAACCCTACAAAATCGAAATTCTGGACGAAAATGTGGCGCGTGATGATCGTCCCGGACTTTACCATCATGAAGAATATATTGATATGTGTCGTGGCCCACATGTTCCTCATATGGGATTTTGTCAGCATTTTAAATTATTGAATGTGGCCGGCGCTTACTGGCGTGGTAACAGTGATAATAAAATGCTGCAACGGATCTACGGGACAGCTTTCCACGATAAGAAAGCCCTGAGTGCACATTTAACGCGTCTGGAAGAAGCTGCAAAACGCGATCACCGCAAGATCGGTAAACAACTCGATTTATTCCATATGCAGCAGGAAGCCCCGGGGATGGTGTTCTGGCATCATAACGGTTGGTCTGTCTTCCGCGATTTAGAAGTTTTCGTTCGTGAAAAACTGACAGAATACGATTATCAGGAAGTGAAAGGTCCGCTCATGATGGATCGGGTGCTGTGGGAACGCTCAGGACACTGGGACAAGTATGCCGAAGCAATGTTCACGACCAATTCTGAAAATCGTGAATATGCCATTAAGCCAATGAACTGTCCCGGCCACGTGCAGATTTTTAATCAAGGTCTGAAATCTTACCGTGATTTACCGTTGCGAATGGCTGAGTTTGGTTCATGTCACCGAAATGAACCGTCAGGTTCTCTGCACGGCATTATGCGGGTGCGTGGTTTTACTCAGGATGATGCGCATATTTTCTGTACAGAAGAACAGATTCAGCAAGAAGTGACTTCTTGTATCGAGATGGTCTACGATGTCTACCGGACATTTGGTTTCGAAAATATTGCCGTTAAGCTTTCAACCCGACCTGAACAGCGGGTTGGCAGTGATGAAATCTGGGATAGATCCGAAGAAGCATTGATGCTTTCTCTGAAATCCATGAATATCGATTACGAAATTCAGGAAGGCGAAGGAGCATTCTACGGGCCGAAAATCGAATTTACCTTGCATGATTGCCTTGACCGTACATGGCAATGTGGTACAGTGCAGCTCGATTTTAATCTGCCGGGCCGTTTGGGCGCGACTTATGTCGGTGAAAACAACGAGCGTCTGGTGCCAGTTATGATTCACCGGGCGATCTTAGGATCACTGGAACGGTTTATCGGGATTTTAATTGAAGAATATGCAGGATTTTTCCCGACTTGGCTTGCGCCAGAGCAGGCTGTCGTATTAAATATTACAGATAAACAATCTGATTATGTTCAGGATGTCGTCCGAAAACTACAAAAATGTGGGATTCGGGCAAAAGCAGACTTGAGAAATGAAAAGATAGGCTTTAAAATCCGCGAACATACTTTGAAACGTGTGCCGTACATGTTGGTCTGTGGTGACCAAGAAGTCGAAGCTGGCGAAATTGCAGTACGGACACGAAGAGGCAAGGACTTAGGTAAATTTAAACTGGATGATTTCATTGAGTTGGTCCGGACCGAAGTCTCTAGCCGTAAGCTCAATCTGGAGGAATAAACTATTAAAGGTGGAAGACGTGGCCAAGTACCGGCCAAACAAAACCAACATCGTATCAACGGGGAAATCCGTGGTGTACGTGAAGTCCGTTTATCGGGAGCAGAAGGCGAAGATTCTAGAATTGTTTCAATTCAGGAAGCGCTTGATACGGCAGTAGAAGCAGGATTGGATCTTGTGGAAATCAGTCCAAATGCAGAGCCGCCTGTTTGTCGTGTGATGGACTATGGTAAATTCCTCTTCGAGAAGAGCAAAGCTGCAAAAGAGCAGAAGAAAAAGCAAAAACAGATCCAGATTAAAGAAGTCAAATTCCGTCCTGGAACTGATATTGGAGACTATCAGGTAAAACTACGCAACCTGTTACGTTTCCTTGAAGAAGGCAACAAAGTGAAGGTAACAATTCGCTTCCGTGGCCGAGAAATGGCACACCAAGATATCGGTGTCGATGTTTTGAATCGTCTGAAAGAAGATACCGCAGATATTGCTGTTGTAGAATCTTTCCCTAGTCGGATCGAAGCCCGTCAAATGATTATGGTGCTAGCCCCTAAGAAGAAGTAATGACCGGCTTGCAAGTAATAAACCCTGCCGTTTTGAACGGTGGGGTTTTATTCGCCCTCATTACATGGTTATTAAAATCTAAACAATGCGGAGTTATTCATCATGCCTAAGATGAAAAACAACAAAGGTGCTGCTAAGCGTTTTAAGAAAACTGCTGGTGGCGTGAAGTACAAGCACGCGACTAAACGTCACATCCTGACTAAGCGTACAACTAAGAACAAGCGTCATCTACGTCCAAACTCAGTTCTTCCTAAATGTGAAGTAGCTGCTGTTGCACGTATGTTGCCATACGCTTAATTCTTTTTTGGTTTTTAATTCGTTTAGTTTAGGAGAAGCAGAATGCCTCGCGTAAAACGTGGTGTACAAGCTCGTGCACGTCATAAGAAAGTTCTAAAACAAGCTAAAGGTTATTACGGTGCTCGTTCTCGAGTTTATCGTGTTGCCTTCCAAGCAGTGACCAAAGCTGGTCAATATGCATATCGTGACCGTCGCAACAAGAAACGTCAATTCCGTCAACTGTGGATTGCACGTATCAATGCGGCATCTCGTCAGAATGGTCTGTCTTATAGCCGTTTCATCAACGGTCTGAAGAAAGCATCTATCGAGATCGATCGTAAGATCTTGGCCGATATCGCAGTTTTCGATAAGTCAGCATTTGCTGTACTTGTTGAGAAAGCAAAAGCCGCACTTTAATTTAAAGTTGTAGCCCAGTTTTCGGAAAGGAGAGCTTTTAGCTCTCCTTTTTTGTCTTTAGACGAAATGAATTGTTCCGGTTCTCTGTTGAATTAACTGGTTCTGGTGTTGTCGGTAGTTTTTGAGTGAAGGTCTGGTGGGATGAAATTTGAACTTTTTAGAGGTGATTCAGGCGTTTATTTCTGGTTGAATGGGTTGGCTGCAATGGCTTTTTCATTCATTCTACCAGTGATGAGCTTGTTCCTTATTGAAGGTTTAGGCATTGAACCCATGTATATCGGACTTTATACCGTCGGTACTGCGATTGCGACTATTCTGATTAGTCAGGTATTAGGGCGCTTGGCAGACAGAGGCATCGATAGTAAAACATTGCTGTTGATTTCAGTTGGCTTCCTGTGTCTGGCCGCCTTATGTTTTTCCCAACTGACTCAATTCTGGCAGGCGGTGATTGTCGGCTGGTGTTTTATGGCATTTGGTGCGTCATCAATTCCGTTGTTGTTGGCAATGATCCGACGTTTCGCAGAACGGTCAGGCAAAGATAGCACTAAGCTCAATTCTCAGATGCGCTCTTCAGTTTCTCTGGTATGGATTGCCGGACCGGCACTGGCTTTTGCATCGGTTGGTACGTTCGGCTTTCGGGCGAACTTTCTACTGGCTGCTAGTATTGCGCTATTAGTTTTGGTGATGGTATGGCGCTTATTACCGTCAGCATCAAAAGCTGTAAAACCTGAAACTTCCCATGAAATTGTGCCACCTTTTCCTTATAAAGTCTGGTTTCTCGGGGTCGGTATTTTATTTGCCAATATGGCAAACAGCACTTATATCAATGCGATGCCACTCTTTATTACCAAAGAATTAAATTTACCGGTTTCATATCCGGGGATTTTTATGGGATTGACTGCGGCATTGGAAATACCGGTAATGCTACTTTCTGCTGCTTGGTCACATCGTTTCGGCAAAATGAAGATGATGATGGTGGGGTTCATCATTGCTATATTCTTCTATACCGGCATTCAATATGCCTCGACGGTAGAATGGTTATTGGCACTGCAATTATTCAATGGGCTTTTTTACGGGATCTTTGTCGGTCTAGGGATTACGCTTTTACAAGACTCAGCACCTAAGCGGGTGGGGCAGGTTTCTGCTTTTTATACCAATGCGATGTCGGTCGGCACGATGTGTGGTACTTCTTTAATGGGATTTGTTGCCCAACAATATGGGTTCCGGAATGCTATCTATATTTCGTTGGCGGCTATTGTGATTTCATTGGGTATCTTTCTGGCAGTTCATTTGAATGAAAGTAAGCAGGGAAAAGTTTCCGAACTACAATCTCCGCCTGTTTAATTCACCGATTTTCAATTTCTTGTGATTAAATCCGAGTAATTGTATGCAATCGAGCAAGATCATGGCAGAAAAAACTGAATATGCTGTGTCAGGATGGTGATTGCTTGCAAAAAGAATCATGCCGTCGTACGGTAATCAATTGGTCATATATTTTGCCGGAATGTTATGCTTTTGCGTAAAATGATGACAGTACAAATGTAGAGAACAGAGCTAACAGGAAGTTAGAAGGGCTATTAAATGGACATTCGAGTAGCTGAATATAGTGATTTTGAAAAAATTGCAGAATTGCATGCCCAAAGTTGGCAACAGAATTATCAGGGTGTAATGGAAGCCGATTATCTTCAGGATGAAGTTGAAGAAGACCGACGTTTAATCTGGCAAACCCGATTAATTAACCCGCCTATCAATCAGCATGTGGTAGTGGCCGAAGAAAACGGTAAACTTTGTGGTTTTATCTGCGCGTTTGGCAATCACGATTTTGAGAAAGGCACGGTGATTGAATCGCTGCATGTTGCCGCTGAATTTCAGGGCAAGGGACTTGCAAAGCTGTTGCTGAAAGAAGTCACCAAATGGATTCAGCACTATTTCCCAGATAGTGGCGTGTATATTGAGGTAATGGAACAGAATATCCGTGCCATTGAGTTTTATGATCATCTTGGCGGCTTACATACGCTGGATAGAATCTGGCGCTCGCCTTGCGGGAGCGATGTTCCGGAATGGATCTATACCTGGGAGACACCTCAGGCGATTTTATCTGCGATCGAATAAGTTCAGGCGGGCCCTAAGGCCCGTTTTTAGTCTGTTTTCTCGTAAGAGATGTTGTTGCCAGAACTAAAAAGTAGGAAAGAAGTCTATGAGTCAGCCTGAAACCGCGGTTCTCCCTTCTCAATCAGAGTTATTGATCGATCTTTCCCGATATAAAGGATTGATTTTTGATATGGATGGCACGTTGCTTGACACGATGCCTGCTCATGTCGCATCTTGGAAAAAAGCCTCCGAACATTTTGGCTTTCCCTTTACTGCACAGTGGCTGCATAGTATGGGCGGAATGCCGAGTATCAAAGTCGTCGGTGAGATAAACCGGCGCTTTGGTTTATGTTTGAACCCGCATGATGTTTCACAATTTAAACAAGATGCCTTTCGTCTGCTTGATAATCAATATCAGCGAATTGCACTGACCTGTGACATTCTGGAACAAGCTTACGGAGAAAGGAAGCTTGCGGTCGGTACGGGGAGTCATCGGGATAATGCAATCACCCTGTTAGAAAATGCCGGATTGCTGGATAAATTGGACACAGTGATTACGGCAAGTGATGTCGAAAACCATAAACCTCATCCGGATACATTTCTTAAAGCCTGTCACCAAATTCAACTGAGACCGGAAGAATGTGTTGTGTTTGAAGATACAGAGCTTGGGAAAAAAGCCGCCCATGCTGCCGGGATGGACTGTTTTTTGGTGACGGAACACGGATTGGTTTTCTATCCGCTGACTGATGAAGCATCATGAGTGAGATGATCGGTGTTCAAGAGAGCTGTATATGCATGCAGCTCTCTTGATCTGGTGTAACTGACGAAATTACTCAATATCGAGTAACTCAACATCAAAAATAAGTGTTGCACCCGGTGGAATCGTGCTGATACCGCGATTACCGTAGGCCAGATGTGCGGGGATAAATAAACGCATTTTCTGGCCGACAACCATCAATTGTAATCCTTCTTGCCAGCCTTTAATCACTTGCTTAACACCAAAGGTAATGGGTTTCTTGCGTTCAACTGAACTATCGAACATTTTGCCGTTCAATAATGTGCCATGATAATGGACTTTGACCTTATTGGCTGGCATCGGATGTTGTGTGCCGGTTCCTTCCTGCAGAATCTGATATTGCAGGCCACTTTCTGTCGTGATAACGCCTTCTTGCTGCGCATTTTGTTCCAGAAAAGCTTTCCCTTCACTGATATTTCTTGAAGCGGTCTGGCTTCGTTTCCAGTTCCGGTAGAGAAAAATACCGGCAATGATGAACATAAAAAGAGAGAAAATATAATTTTTATCCATGATGAATGTGTTCCTTGGGTTAAATCGATGATCCCACTCACAATGAATCACTCGAAGGCACTTTGTCGATCAGAGACGATATGGTCTGAATTTGTATTTTGTGTGGGGATCTACGGATAGGCATATTTCAGCGAAAAGTACCGATAAAGGCAATCTTTCTTGCTTCACAATCAGGCAAATGTCGAAAAATCAGCTATAAAGTTTTTATGATTTAGCCGATAAAGTGAGTATGTCGGAAAGAAGGATCGTGAATCAATGAAGTTTATCGTCTATCTATTAAGCTTCTGTCTTTTCGGGTGTGGTTCACTTGTCACTGACCGTTTGTTCGATGACAACATGTTGGATAGGGCACCCAAGAATAACACAGACGTACGCTATCCTGAATGGGGTAAGTTGCCGCAGACAAGCCACTCTGGTGTTCAGGGGCCGCAAGGACAGAAGCGATCCGATAGTGCTTATCAGTCATTACAACGTTTTTTGCTGAATAATCATATTGATTACGAAGTCTTACCGGGGCAGTTTATGATTGTTCGGGTCAAGCGGACGATTCAATTTGCGGTCGGCTCTGCAAATGTTGCCCCGGAATCACTGCTCTGGTTAGAAAAAGTGAAGCACTATCTGACCACTGCATATGGGCTTGAATTGGTGATTGACGGGCATACCGATGATCTGGGCGATGCTCGTTATAATGATCAGTTATCGAAAAAAAGGGCTGAAGCTGTCAAACGTATTATTGCTAACCCACGCGTCTCACTTGATTCGATTTACACTCGGGGGTATGGTGAGGTCGTTCCGGCATGTACCAATCAAACACCAAAAGGCAAAGCGTGTAACCGACGTGTCGAGCTATTCTTTATTCTTCCGACTTGATTCAATATACAGAATATAATTAAAAAAACGCCAGCAATTTGCTGGCGTTTTGCATGTGATGTTATTGTCGTTCAGGATCGTGTCGATTGACGACTCAGCCTATAGACAGCGCCACTTCGACAACATTGTCAACGGTAAAACCGAACAGTTTGAACAGTTCGCCTGCCGGTGCTGACTCACCAAAGCTGGTCATGCCGACAATCCGGCCATTCAGGCCAACATATTTGTACCAGTAATCGGCAATGCCCGCTTCAATGGCAACGCGAGCCGTCACCGCTGCAGGTAATACTGCTTCACGGTAAGCCGCATCCTGACGGTCAAAGGCATCGGTCGAAGGCATTGAAACCACACGCACCTGCTTGCCTTTGGCGGTCAATTCAGTCGCTGCCTGAACCGCCAAATCCACTTCAGAGCCGGTCGCAATCAGAATCAAATCCGGTGTGCCCTGACAATCTTTGAGGATGTAACCCCCTTTGGCGATATTCGCTACCTGAGTCGCATCCCGCTCTTGTTGCGCTAAGTTCTGACGCGAGAAAATCAGTGCCGTCGGGGCATCTTTGCGTTCAATTGCCAGTTTCCAGGCCACCGCGGATTCCACCTGGTCACAAGGACGCCAAGTGCTCATATTCGGTGTCAGACGCAGTGAGGCAATCTGCTCCACCGGCTGGTGGGTCGGACCATCTTCACCCAATCCAATCGAGTCATGGGTATAAACCTGAATGTTCTGCACTTTCATCAACGCCGCCATCCGCATCGCATTACGCGCGTATTCCATAAACATCAGGAAAGTCGCTCCGTAAGGGATGAAACCGCCATGCAATGCAATCCCGTTGATGATTGCCGTCATACCGAATTCACGGACACCGTAATGGATATAGTTGCCGGACGCATCTTCCGCCGTCAGTGATTTTGAGCCGGACCACATGGTCAGGTTCGATGGCGCTAAGTCAGCTGAGCCACCCATAAATTCAGGCAGAAGCTTACCGAAAGCTTCCAGTGCATTTTGAGATGCTTTACGCGATGCAATGGTGGCCGGATTCGCTTGCAACTCAGCAATGATTTGATTAGCCTGAGTTTCCCAGTCCGCTGGCAATTCACCATTGACCCGACGCTTGAATTCAGCCGCCAGCTCAGGATAAGCCGCCTGATAAGCAGCAAACTTGTCATGCCATGCCGCTTCTTTGGCTGCGCCGGATTCTTTCGCATCCCACTGCGCATAAATATCAGCCGGAATTTCAAACGGGCCATATTCCCAGCCCAGTTGCTCACGCGTTGCTTTGATTTCATCCGCACCCAGCGGGGCACCGTGACAATCGTGAGAGCCGGATTTGTTCGGTGAGCCAAAACCAATCACGGTTTGCGTACAAATCAGCGTCGGACGTGCTGTTTCCGCTTTCGCCGCTTCAATCGCCGCTTCAATCGCCGCCGCATCGTGACCGTCTACCGCCGGAATCACATGCCAGCCGTATGCTTCAAATCGTTTTGCCGTGTCATCGGTGAACCAGCCGTCCACATGACCGTCAATTGAAATGCCGTTGTCATCCCAAAACGCAATCAGTTTGCCCAGTCCCAAAGTCCCAGCCAGAGAGCAAGCTTCATGAGAAATTCCTTCCATCAGACAGCCATCACCAAGGAACGCATAGGTGTGATGGTCAACGATAGTGTGCTGGTCACGGTTGAACTGTGCTGCGAGCGCTTTTTCGGCAATCGCCATCCCGACCGCATTGGTGATGCCCTGTCCGAGTGGCCCGGTGGTGGTTTCAATCCCCGGTGCATAGCCGTACTCCGGGTGACCCGGGGTTTTTGAATGCAACTGACGGAAGTTTTTCAGGTCATCAATCGACAGGTCATAACCGGTCAAATGCAACAGTGAATAAATCAGCATCGAACCATGGCCGTTAGACAGGACGAAACGGTCGCGGTCAGCCCAGTTCGGGTTTTGTGGGTTATGGTTCAGATGAGAGCGCCACAGCACTTCAGCGATATCCGCCATCCCCATCGGGGCGCCGGGGTGACCTGAATTGGCTTGTTGAACACCATCCATACTTAAAGCGCGGATTGCATTCGCGAGTTGTTTACGGTTCATAATTTTTTCCAACAAGATTAAATGAAGATGAAAGCGGTATGAATAGAAAGAGGACTGTCAGTACAGTCCTCTTATAAATCTTAAAGTTGTTTACTGATCATTGTTTCCAGTTTGCCTTGGTCAATCGCGAAGTTGCGAATACCTTCAGCCAGTTTCTCAACGGCCATCGCATCCTGATTATGTTCCCACAGGAATTCAGCGTGAGTCATGGGTTGTGGGCGTTCTTGAATACGAGTTGCTGGCGTCAGTTTTACATCTACCGGGCTTTCTGTTTCCTCAAGCGTTTGTAATAGCTGTGGGCTGATGGTCAGACGGTCACAACCTGCGAGTTCGAGGATTTCTCCGGTATTACGGAAGCTGGCACCCATCACAACGGTGTCATAGCCATGTTCTTTGTAATAGTTGTAGATCTTTGTGACGGACAGAACACCCGGATCTTCATTGGCTGCAAAATCACGGCCTTCTTTTGCTTTGTACCAGTCCATAATGCGACCGACAAAGGGTGAGATCAGATAAGCACCGGCTTCTGCACAGGCCCGGGCCTGGGCAAACGAGAATAATAATGTCAGGTTACAGTTGATACCGTCTTTCTCAAGGACTTCTGCAGCACGAATACCTTCCCAAGTCGAAGCCACTTTAATCAGGATACGGTCATTGCTGATCCCTGCATCATTATACAGGCTGATAAGTTTGCGAGCTTTTTCAATGGTTTTTTCGGTATCGTAAGACAGACGGGCATCGACTTCAGTCGAGATACGGCCGGGAATACTCTTCAGGATTTCTTTACCAATCGTGACGGCGAGCATGTCACAGGTATCTTCAAGCTGCTGGGCTTTGTCATTACTTTTAGATTTTGCATAAGCGACTGCCTGATCGATAAATTCAGCATATTCAGGAAGCTGGGCCGCTTTTAGAATCAACGATGGATTCGTTGTTGCATCTTGGGGCTGATATTTTTTGATGGCATCAATTTCGCCGGTATCCGCAACGACAGTGGTACATTTACGCAGTTGTTCTAGTTGATTGCTCATATTCCGATCATCCTCTTTTAGGCCAAAAGCACAGCTGAGAGATAAACATGGCATTACGAGGGTGCCTGTTTCAAGCGCTGGCTTGATAAATCTTCAACATTTGTACCATTGCTCTGAACATATGATCAAATGTTGAGTAAATGATGAATCCATATTTATCTGATCGATTGAGAAAGTCAACGGCTATCATGAATTTCTTCCGGCTAGTACTGATATTCAGAAAATGTGACGCTTTTTTTCGCTTATTTTGCCGCTATTCTCTCAAATGAGTACCAGATTCAGATTAAAAACATGGTCAATCTGTGTGAGCATTTGTATTGTTGTTGAGCATTTGGTATATAGAATAATCTTGATCATGATGCTACCACCGTCACTTCAATTGTTCTGAGTTGCGTGAGGGAATCATGACTGTTGTGAGCCAAGTGTATTGGGGGTGTCTATGACCGGGCTGCAAGAGATATCCGTTGAGGATTCCGATTTATTGACAGAGATTTCAGTTGCTTATTATCAGGATGGTGCAACACAAGAAGAGATCTCAAAAAAATATGCGATCTCCAGAGCGAAAGTCGGGCGGATGCTCAAACAAGCCCGGGATGAGGGGATCGTCGAAATCACGGTGAAATATCATCCGGTATTCAGTGCCAAAGTTGAGCAGCGGTTGATTGAGCGGTTTGGGATTAAACGTGCCCTGATTGCATTAGATCAACCCGATGAAGCGCAACAACGTCAGCAAATCGCCGGGCTGGTGTCGAATTATTTATCCAGTTCACTCAAGAATGGTCAGGTGATCGCTGTCGGACAGGGACGGAATGTGTCCGCAGTGGCCCATCATGTCGGTGTTATTTCACCGAAAGATGTCAAGTTTGTGTGCAGCATTGGTGGGATTCACCCTCGGGGCGGTATGTTTAACGCCGACCACATTTGTCGCCAGTTGGCCAAAAAATATGGGGGCACCTCGGAGACGCTCTATGCACCGGCATATGCAGTAAACCGGGCGCAGAAACTGGCATTTATGGAAAATGACACCATTAAGCAAACACTGGATTTGGCCAGAAAAGCGGATGTTGCACTGGTCGGAATTGGTGATATGAGTGAGAACAGCTACATGGTGGATTTGGGATGGTTTACCCCACAGGAAGTGGTTCAGTCTCGTTTGGAGCAAGGGGTGGTCGGTGATTTTGCCGGATACGACTTTTTCGATATTTACGGGCAAATTGCTAAAACGGTGATGAGCGATCGCATTATTGGATTGAGTATTGAAGAGTTCCGGCCGATTGCTGAGGTGATTGCGATTGCCGGGGAAAATAGTAAACCACTTGCCTTGCTGGGGGCTTTACGAACCGGTGCCATTGATGTGATTGCGACCAGTGTTTCTAATGCATTAACCATTCTCAACCTTGATGAGCAAATGACATTTCAATCAAAATGAGAGTGTTGAACGAGGTTGTCAAAGTTATGTTGATGCTTCAAGTCGTATTCTGACTTGAAGCATGGCATGAAATGACACCTTGTTGCTTGCGTTTTGACGAACGGGTCACGACGAGCTGATCACAACGAACGGATCGTGGCAGCGTCGGTCGCAATCGGTCGCTGTGATGCACCCCATTCAGTCCATGAACCATCGTAGACTTTCAGGTTTTGATAACCACAGATATAAGCGGCCAGCAGTACAATACACGCCGTCACACCGGAACCACAACTGAAGATATATTCCTCCGTGTCATGAGGTAGTCTGTCTTGCAATACGTTACGAAGGGCTTCCGGTGATTTTAATTTATGTCCGTCAATCAGTTGGGTAAAGGGCAGGCAGATCGAATCAGGAATGTGACCGCTACGAATGCCAGCTCTCGGTTCGGCTGCAGCGCCGGAAAAACGTGCCTCTGAGCGTGCATCGACGGTCAGGCTGTGCTGTGGTTCGATCTGCTGTTGAACATAATCAGCATCAACAAAATATGCGTCATTGAATGTCCCGGAAAAATTGCCGGGTGCGACCGGTGTCTGAAAGCTTGTCACCAACGGCTGCCCCTGACGTTTCCATTCCGGCAAACCACCGTTGAGAATATAAACTTGTTCATGTCCCATGGCTTTGAGCATCCACCATGCCCGGGGAGATGCCAGCGTTCCGCTGTTATCGTAGATGACGATCAGTGAGTCCTGATTGAGCCCGATTTGACGGGCACATTGATTAAAGCGTGTTTCACTCGGCATCATGTGTGGCAGATGACTATTCAGATCGCAGAATACCTTATCGTAATCAAAGCGGCGTGCACCGGGGATATTATGCACGGTATCTTTTTCCGTTTCTGAGGGGATTTGAAAGGTAATACTGCTGTCTAAAATAACCAGTTTCGGGTCGGAGAGATGTTCCGATAGCCATTGTGGTGAAACAAGTGGTGACATGATTGATATTCCTTCTATTTGATCAGTAATTGCTTCATCCGGAAGCATGTGTATATCAAACCGTGACATTGTCACTAAAAATAATATGAATTCATGTATGGCAACAGACTGGACAATTCTCTCGCTGGGGGAGTTTCATCGTCTGCCATGACAGTGTCATCGCATCAAATAACAGCACTTTCCCCTGTAACGGTTGACCGTAATTTGCCAAGATTTTGAGTGTTTCCAGTGCTTGCATCGCTCCAATCACTCCGACGACCGGTGCCAGTACGCCATTTTCGACACAAGTCGGGGCATGATTGCCAAACAATGCGCTGAAGCATTGATAGCAAGGTTCACCCGCCTGATAGGTGAAGATACTTAAGAAACCTTCCATACGGATTGCTGCACCAGAGATGAGCGGTGTCTTACTTTGAAAACAGAGCTGATTGAGCTGATTACGAGTGGCAATATTGTCACTGGCGTCCAACACAGCATCATGATGCTGTATCTGTGCCAATAAAGCCGGCTCTTCCAGTCGGCGGGCAATGGTTTCAATCTGAAGGTAAGGGTTCAGTTGACGTAACGAATCAGCGGCCGAATCAACTTTCAGCCGTCCGATGTCCAGATCGGTATGAAGAATTTGGCGCTGAAGATTGGATAATTCCACCACATCATCATCGACCAGCGTGATATGGCCGACACCAGCACTGGCAAGGTACTGGCTGGCTGCACATCCCAGCCCCCCGGCACCAATTATCAGTACCCGTCCTTGTTTCAGCGCTTCTTGTCCCTCAAAATCAAACTGTTTTAAGATAATCTGACGGTTGTAGCGCAGGTGCTCTTCATGACTGAGCAGTTGTTGGTCATGCGTCGTCATATGGGATCTCTCTAGTATAACGCTGAATGAAACGGTTCGATGGTGACGGTTTCTCCGGCTTCAACCGGGCCGCGTTGCTGTTCGAGAACGATGAAGCAGTTGGCGGCACTCATTGCGCGGAATGCTCCGGAACTTTGATTTCCCGCATTATCGACAACGATTTGCCCATTCTCAACACTGAAAATCCCGCGTTGATAATCTGCCCGCCCGGGCGATTTTTTAAATGACACTTTACTGATCGCTTGCATTTGTACTGGTGCTTGCCATTGAGTGTGACCTGCCAGTTTGGCAAGCATAGGTTGGACCAAAACGTATAAAGTCACCGCAGCAGAAACCGGATTACCCGGCAACCCGCAAAATAGCGAATGATTCAGCCTGCCAAAAGCAAAGGGTTTGCCCGGTTTGATGGCAATTTTCCAGAAATTGATTTGGCCGAGAGATTCAAGAATTGTTTTGGTGTAGTCAGCTTCACCGACACTTACACCGCCCGATGTAATCACAACATCCGCAAGCGATTGTGCTTTTTCAAAAGTTTCAGTGAGCCGGGACTGATTATCGGGAATGATCCCTAAGTCAATTACAGCACAACCGAATTTTTCGAGCATCGGCCGAATCGCATACCGGTTACTGTCATAAATTTGCCCGGCTTCCAGTGTTTCACCCACCGGCTTAAGTTCATCCCCGGTTGAAAAAATAGCAACTCTGGGTTTTCGTAGTACCGACACCTGAGCGATTCCCAATGATGCCAATAGTGGTAAATCCCGGACAGTCAGACGGCTGCCTGCCGGGAGCACAACCTCATTCTGTTTGAGATCATCACCTTGAGGGCGAATATTTGCCTGTGCTTTGACCTGAGTGGTGAGAAAACGAATCCCTGCCTCGGTTGATTCGGTTTTCTCCTGCATAATCACGGCGTCACAACCCGTTGGTACGGGGGCTCCTGTCATAATTCGAATACACGTTTTTTCAGGCCATGTTTCGGTGAAGGGTTGCCCGGCAAAGGCTTTGCCCGCGAGCGGGAGCGTGTCAGTTGTGGCGAGATCTTGAATACGGATGGCATAGCCGTCCATTGCTGAATTATCAAAAGGGGGGACATCAATTGGAGATCGGACATCTTCGGCGAGAACGTGGCCTAATGCCGTTTCGATGGGAAGTTTCTGGCTGAGCTTGATCGGAGAAACATCAGCCAGCATCGTTTGAATTGCATCTTCAATTGGGAGAAGTCCTGGAGTATCACAGCATCCCATATCTGTTTTCCTAATTCGCGTAGTATGATGTTGAGGGGTTACTTTAGCATGAATCATTTCATACCGAGTGTGCTTTCATGAATATTTTCATGCAATGTATTGCATTTTTTAGCCAAGCAGGTCTGCGGATTGATTCGCAAATCAGAATGCACTGAAGTGGTTGTGATTTCCTGCCTTAAATTGTGGATGTAATTATGACAAATTCCGAGTATCCTTGTCAGCCACCGCAAGGGTTGAATCAAGAGAGGTTATGTCATGTCTGGTCTGAGCGAGTCTGCGTTGCTGGTTAAAAATGCACTCGAACATCGAGGTTTAGAAACACCGATGCGTCCGAATTCTGTCGGACGGGAAGAGAAGAAAGAAAAAATAGAATATCACATGCGTGAGATTCTCAATTTGCTTGGACTCGATTTAACTGACGATAGCCTTGAAGAAACGCCACATCGTATTGCCAAAATGTATGTGGATGAAGTGTTTTCCGGCCTTGATTATCAAAACTTTCCGAAAATCACGCTGATTGAAAATAAAATGAAAGTCAGTGAGATGGTTCGGGTCAAAGACATTACCGTGACGAGTACCTGTGAGCACCATTTGGTCACCATCGATGGTAAAGCTGCGGTTGCTTATATTCCCCGAGGCAAGATCATCGGTTTATCGAAAATTAACCGGATTGTTCGTTTCTTTTCCCAGCGTCCGCAAGTGCAAGAAAGAATGACGCAGCAGATACTGGTGGCGTTACAAGCCTTGTTAGAAACAGATGATGTTGCAGTGACCATTGATGCGACCCACTATTGTGTCAAAGCCCGTGGCGTGATGGATGCTACCAGTGAGACAACGACGACCGCACTGGGTGGCTTGTTCAAGTCTAATCCCGCGACCCGTTCTGAATTTTTACATGGCCTGTTAGGTTAGTTCAGCGTTTCTTGGACGGTGTGCCTCTTCGTTTAATCACGAAATGATTCAAAAAAACCGAGTGGTTTACACTCGGTTTTTTTATGGTTGTTGCAAACACTTTCATCATGAAAAATTGAATCAGAAAGTGTGATTCTATGAACGAGGCAATTGTCTCGCAAGGTGATGCAGGGCCGGGTTTTGTTGAATGGCCTCAATCACCAGTCGGGCAATCCGTTGGGCACCTTGTTGTTGAAAATGGGTGGTATCCGGTTTTGCCAGTGAACCGGTCCGATCAGCATAGTAAGGATATTGTACCGGATCGACCGCCAGCCAGATTGTTTTCCACTCATCTCCACTGGTTTGGTTGACCATATCAATGACCATTGATTGTAGGTCGATCAACGGTATATGGTTGAACCGTGCTGTATCTTCAATCGTTTGAGTATAGTTACCGACATATTGATAACCGTTATCCGCATTCTGTGTCGTGATATGCTGTTTTGACGTGATTGGTGTGCCAGTCCCGCCATGAATGCTTTTTGCACGAGGCACCGGTGTAATCAGGATTGGTTGCATATGATGGCGACGGGCAAAGTTCAAATATCTTTCCAGTGAGTGCTGAAAGGAATCGTACCATGCCAAAAGCGGATACTGAGGATTACCCCGGGCATCATTCGGATAGGTACATAGGTTTGCCACATCGACGGCACCTCGTCCCGCTTTGGCACCGTTGCATTTTTCATCATTGTGTCCAAATTGAATCAGCAGGAAGTCATGAGGCCGGACAAGCGGCTCGATCTGACTGAGCCAGCGGGCGTTGAAGAAATCTTTTGAGCTGCGTCCGGAGCGAGCGGCATTGACGACTTGTAACCGACGGCCATCGGATACCATCTCAGCAAATGCCTGTCCCCATCCCATGCGCGGATAAACGTCATTATCATAGTTGGATACGGTTGAATCGCCGACCAGAAAGATCCGACGTTCGGCTGACTGGATCAACTGTTTGGTGTCAGCAAGCTGCTCTCCGGTAACCCGATATCCTGCAACTGTGTCTGAGGCAAGGATTGAGTGAAATGACAAGTCGGTCAGGTTCGTTTTTGCCGCCAACCCGGTACTGGTGTCATAACCGCGATTATGAATCACCTGACTGGCAAGCTTACGTATCACCGGTTGATAGCGATCAGAGTAACTGACGGGATCCCACGCCTGCTGAGCATCAATCCCATATGCTTCGGCAACAGACTGGAAGGCGGTTCTGAAGTTTTGTTGCGCTTGTTGTAAGACCGCTGCTGAAAAGGCCGGTAGTTTATCCATCTCATTCAACACAGCCGGACCGTTAATGCCTTCATGTGCTGCAAGAACAGAGACGATCAGATCGCTGAATGGATTGACGTTACCTGTTGTCGTGCCGTTATTATTGATGTCACTGACTAAAGCACTGGCACAGACGGACTGGTAGAAGTCTCTGTGCAGGCAGGAAGAACCACTTTGATCATCAACTGTAACCAGAATCGGGGGCGTCATGCCCGCAATTGATGCCTGATAGTATCCGGCAGAATCGGTCTGGGTGGTTGCCGTCTGACCACTGCTGCCTTTCAGATGTACACTGGCAGGAAAATTCATTCGCGCATGAATGACCTGACCTTTGAGCAGACTTTGTGGACCAAGAGAGACATCCGGCTGCCAGCCGGACAAAATATGGCTGCGGGTATACTGGGCGGCATCGGCATCACTGAGCTGTCGCCTTGCCGTATCGGATGCATCGGCTGTGCCGGCACCGGTATTCTGGTATTCCCAGAAGCGACTGTCTTCGGGATAGAACCAGATCACATTACCATTGATATCTTTACCGCTCATTTTATCCCAGCCAAAAATATGGTCGTCTACATCACAGTTGATGAAGGCGGTATGGCCGATTGCATTCGGATCGGCATAACGACCATCTTCGAATGTCCGGGTCGGATGCCAAGGGCGGCCCAGACCATAACTTGCGGCCGGAACGGCCTCTTCTTTTGATAACTGACAATCTTTAAAGACAAGACCGAAGGGAGAATTGATATTGGTGCTGGGGGCTGTCAGATAACCTTGGGTGTTTCCCGGTGCCACATCATCACGATAACGCGCAATCAACTGACTGTTTTCAAACAGCGCCGTGCCTTCACCAAAGATAAAGTCGACGGTGCCGGTAATGACGGAGTTGTCAACATAGGTATGTGGTGCGCGCAGATAGACCGTATCTTGATAGCTCACTAGCCGGACATCTTTAAACTGTGAGCGATCTGCTTTGGTGGACACCAGTAGTGCAACCGCTTGTGTTCCGCTGAGCTTGGTCGGGTCATCATCACTTTTGGCCTGATTGGCCGGAAAATCAAACCCATTTTCAATTGTCAGAGAGCGGGCGGTGAAATTGGCAGCATTGATGTACACGGTACGACTGCCGGACGTCCCGTATTTTTTGCCATTTTCATCGAGTGTGCCGTTGGCGGTTGTCGCGGTGATGACAGTATGATCGCGATTTTCACCGATGAGCATAATATTCGGACGAGAAACCGTCAGTTTTTCGTGATAAGTCCCATTGGTGACATAGATGACATACGGTCTTCCATCATCCGGAGCACTATTTATTGCCTCTTGGATCGAAGTAAAGTCCGCAGACCCATCTAAGGCAACCTTACTGTCATAGAGTGGGGCAGCGATGGCAGAGGAAAGGCACAGGAGGGAAGTCAGTCCCAGACCTGTCGTTGTCAGGTGATTCATACAGAAGTTCCTTCTGGTTATTGGTCAAAATGAAATAATATTATTTTTATTTTGAAATGATGTTTTATTTTATAATTTTCAGAACAGATTAACTGTGATCAAATGAATAAGCAAGCCATGAGGAAGTGATAGAACGGTCAATATGTGAGCAAGAATAGATAAAAAATCGTATAGCGGAATGGTGCAACGTCACATACCTACTGATCACGCAGCAAGGTATGTGACGTTGATGAGAGGGAATTATTTTGGTCTGTCGACCAGACTGAATGTCGGGGTTGTGCCGGTATGATGTAGAGTTTTATCCTCTGAGCGATCTTTGAGCCCGACGCCCGTCTGATGCAGACGCCGGGACTCTTGTAGTAAATAGAAACATTTGTGGGCGGCTTGTTGATAGTCCAGTCCTTCCGGTCTCACATTTGAAATGCAGTTACGGAGTGAATCTTCTGTGCCCCGATGTGGATGCCATGTCAGATAAAGCCCCATGCTATCGGGAGAGCTCAACCCGGGACGTTCACCAATGAGCACCAAGACTTCTCTGGCATTCAAGGCTGCACCGACATCATCCCCGACAGCAACACGCCCTTGTTCAACAATACACAGGGGGGCAATCTGCCAGTTCTGATTCGGGTCATCATGTAACTGATGGAGTAAATGTGTCAGGAATGGAGCAGCATGATGAGTGATGGCGTAGGAGGACAGACCGTCAGCAATGACAATCGCGAGATCGAATCCGGCTTCGGGTTGCTGATATTGCTGTAACTGATAAATAGCAGCCTCATTCAGGCAACGTCCGTAGTCTGGTCGTTGGAGATATGCCATACGATGCTGCGCCTGACTGTGGAGTCGAAAGGCGGGCAGATAAGATGAGAATAACGGCTCTGCTTCAAACTGGTGACATAATGCTGGAACGTCTAAAGGGACATGCACTGCATCGATAGCCTGAGCGTGAGATAACTGAAATTGGAGTAAGGCTTGGGTTGGAATACTGGTGCCTGCACGACCAATGCCAATCCGGGCGTGAGTAAACTGGCGCAATTTTTCCCAAGGATCATGATGAACATAGGTTTCTGCAACATCGTCACCGGCTGAAACATGCTGCGAAAGAGGGGTGGAATTCATGAAACCTCCTGAATCAGTTGCAGTGGGCGGGCAAATGACGGGGGTAAGCTATCGCATAGCTGGGTATGATTATCAGACGGTGCGATCTGCATTTTTTTCAGCCACTGATCAAACTCAGGTGCCGGGCGTAAACCAAGCACTTGACGGGCATACAAGGCATCATGAAAGGAGGTGGTCTGATAATTGAGCATGATATCGTCAGAGCCGGGAATTCCCATGATAAACGAACATTCGGCAACCCCTAACAGTGTGAGTAAATTGTCCATATCATTCTGGTCTGCATCTGCATGATTGGTATAGCAGATATCGCATCCCATCGGCAGACCCAGCAGTTTGCCACAGAAATGATCTTCAAGACCGGCTCGGGTTATTTGCTTGCCATCGAACAGATATTCCGGGCCGATAAAACCAACGACTGTATTGACCAGTAGCGGATCAAACTTTCTTGCGACAGCATAAGCGCGTGCTTCACAGGTCTGAAGATCAATACCATGATGCCCGTTGGCGGACAACGCACTGCCTTGACCGGTTTCAAAATACATCACATTGTGGCCGACCGTGCCTCGTTTGAGACTCAGAGCTGCGTCATGTGCTTCCGCGAGCAGCTTGAGATTGATCCCGAAACCTTGGTTGGTCAATTCCGTTCCGCCAATTGATTGAAATACCAAATCGACCGGTGCGCCGAGTTCAATCGCTTCAATGGTATTGGTGACATGGGTCAGAACGCAGGATTGGGTGGGGATTTCATAATGCTGAATGACATCATCCATTAAATGCATCAGTTTCGTGGCTTGTTTGACATTGTCGGTTGCCGGATTGATCCCAATGACTGCATCACCGTTGCCGTACATCAAACCATCAAAGATAGATGCAGCGATGCCGTTGATATCGTCAGTCGGGTGATTGGGTTGCAGACGGGTCGATAAATGGCCGCTCAAACCGATGGTATTGCGAAACCGAGTGATCACATGACATTTTTTGGCAACCAGTATCAGATCTTGATTACGCATGATTTTACTGACGGCGGCAGCCATTTCAGGTGTCACACCTGCCCGGATTCGGGCCAGTTCGACAGCGGTGGTTGTTTCCTGAAGGAGCCAGTTCCGAAAATCACCGACCGTCAGATGAGCAATGGTCGCGAAGGCTGTCGCATCGTGTTCATCGATGATTAATCGCGTGATTTCATCTTGCTCATACGGGATCAGGGCTTCATTCAGAAAAACTTTTAGAGGCAGGTCGGCCAATACCATCTGGGCAACCACCCGTTCTTCTGCTGATTGAGCGGCCACGCCGGCCAATTGATCACCTGAACGAAGTGGCGAAGCTTTGGCCATCACTTCAGCCAGATTAGCGAATTGGTAGAGATGTGTCCCAAGCTGATATCGATAATGGGTCGGCATAACATCCTCATCACGGGTTATGGTTATGATTCAAACATAGTCTGAGCAGCGTTGTCTTACCAGATGCGGTGTGCGCTTGTTCCGATACAAAATAACGCTGATTATGAGGAGGTTAGCGAAATTCGTTCCAATTGTGCTGGTTAAAAGAAAACAAATAAAAATGAATTAATTCAATTGATTATATTTATTCCGTGCCAGCGGGGAAATGAGCTCTGCGATAGCTGCCCATTGCTGAATCATGAAGTGATGGCTTTGCACCAGATGAGTGCAAAAAGGCGTGCAAGATGGGATGTAGCCAGGAAATGAGAAACCAAAAATGATCGGGCTCCCCGATCATTTTCAGTGGCCTTATCGGATCATGAATCACCGATAAGGCTGCGTCACTCTCAGCATTTAAGCCAGTTCAACCAGTTTTTTGACTAGTTTATCGATGCCTGAGGCGGCTTCTGAAATACTCCCAGCCAGCATATACGCTGGTGTAGATAACACGTTGTAGCGTTGATCGTAAACAATCTCATCAACCGGACAGTCAATGTGTTCACCACCGAGAGCCTGAAACGCAGCAGCCATCTCTGGATCATGACCCAGCGTGCCGCGGACACCTGCTTCGTAAATCATTGGAATGATCGCCGGGGCAATACACAGATAACCGGCAGGTTTACCGGATTGGGCGAAGGCACGACATGCTGAAGCAACGTGAGTGTTCATACTGCATTCTGCGCCATTGATAGCAAAATCCGTCAAATTTTTCGCAGCGCCAAATCCACCCGGTAATAACAGAGCATCATATTCACTGGGATTCATCGTGGAGAGATCCGTAATCTGGCCGCGGGTAATACGGGCTGATTCTATCAGAACATTTCTCTTCTCTTCGGTGACATCACCGGTTTTGTGGTTGACGACATGATGTTGCTCAATATCAGGTGCAAAACAATGCCAGCTTGCTCCTTGACGTTCGATAGCAAGTAGTGCCAGAACACTCTCATGGATCTCCGCGCCATCGAAGACGCCGCAACCACTTAAAATGACAGCTATCTTTTTCATGTTGTATCCTTTCTCTGATTCAATTGTGTCGTGATTTGTGTATAAGCCTAGCACGATTTTTCATGTACTGAGGCTGGTGGTTTAGTCTGTTGTAATGCCTGATCCCAATAGGGCGCATCCCCTCCGAATTTTGCCTGAATGAAGTCAATAAAAAGGCGGACTTTATGCGGCAGATATTGTCGGTCCGGATAGACCGCATAAACAGCATGATTGGGGAGGTGATAGCGGGACATCACCGGGGTCAGAAGCCCTGCGGTTAGATCTTTACTGATCATAAATGTCGGCAGTTGTGCAATACCTAAGCCGTCTAATGCTGCGCGACGGATACCTTCACTGTTATTCATGATCAGATTCCCTTTAGGAACCACTTTGTACTCTTTGTCCCGCTGGTGGAAGGTCCAGGCCTGACCACCCCGGAAGTAGGAATAGAGCAGGCAGTTATGATGACGCAGGTCTGTCGGGTGTTCAGGTGAGCCGGACTGAGCAAGATACTCAGGCGATGCACACAATACGGATTGGCAGTCGGAGAGGCGTTTGGCAATCATATTTGACACGGGTAAACGGCCTATTCTGATGGCAAGATCAAATCCGCCCTGTAACAGATCAACCATTTGATCTTCAAATTCCATCTCGATGTCGAGTTTCGGATACTGCTTCATAAATTCACAGATATAGGGAGCAATATGGCGGACGCCGAATGACATGGGGGTCGCAATCTTCAGTTTGCCCTGAGGCTCTCCCTGAAGTTCTAATACTGAATCTAACCCCTGCTTCGCATAGTCAAGCGACTGAGACGCATAAAAATAGAGTCTTTCTCCTGCTTCGGTCAGATGAATTTTTCGTGTGGTGCGATGAAATAGTCGTACACCAAGAATCTCTTCGAGTTGCGTCAGACGTTTACTGACCGCTGATTTCGTAATATTGAGCTGGCTTGCTGCTGCAGAAAAGCTGCCTAATTCGACCACAGCAACAAAAATGGGTAATGAAGCAAATTTGGGGCTCATCATCGATGTTAACCTACAGGAAACAGTTAGTTTCTTTGGTGAGGGATTATAGCAAATTAAAAAACAGTATAAACTGATTGTACGCAAATGATTGGTAGATGGATTGCGAGAGTGAGCCAGATGATACGAAAGGATAATTTATGAAATTTGATTGGATCTTATTTGACGCAGACGAGACCTTGTTTCATTTTGATGCGTTCACTGGACTGAAGCGGATGTTTTCCTCTTTTGGTGTGGATTTTACCGCTGAAGATTTCCAACAGTATCAAGCACAGAATCAGCAGTTGTGGCGCGATTATCAGGACGGAAAACTGGATGCAGCGACCCTGAAGCATCAGCGTTTTACAACGTGGGCTGCCAGGTTGGGTCAGACAACCGAAGCTCTGAATCTCAGCTTTTTTCAGGCAATGGCAGAGATTTCGACATTACTGCCCGGCGCCAGAGCTTTACTGGAGCAGCTACGCGGACAGGTTCAGCTCGGAATGATTACCAATGGCTTTATCGATTTACAATCCCACCGTCTGGAAAAACACGGCCTGACCGATTACTTTGCTCAAGTGACCGTTTCTGAGCAGGTTGGTGTCGCCAAACCAGATCCTGCTATTTTTGCTTATACACATCAGCAGATCGGTTATCCCGAAAAAAGTCGGGTGCTGATGGTTGGTGATAATCCATTGGCAGATATACAGGGCGGTCATCAATATGGTTTTACCACTTGCTGGCTGAATACGGCTCAGCAGTCGATTCCTGACAAGATTGTCTGTCACTATGAAATCCAGTCGTTATCCGAATTATCCGCGGTGATTTTTGCCTGATCGTCATCGCAATACCTTTGGCATTGTTGTCAGCGATACAATGAAAAATATCTCATTGTATCTGCCGGGAAAGCCCGTTAAATTGAACGTATATGTTTGATTGTTGTGACAATGTCACTTTGAGTTGGTTATCGGTGCAATATATTAAAATTAAAGAAACCATTGCAGAACAGATTGAGCAGGGCATGTTGTCTGCCGGGCAGAAATTGCCTTCGGAGCGACAACTGGCTGAAACATTTACGACCACCCGGGTGACGTTGCGTGAAGCGTTATCGTTGCTGGAAACGGAAGGACTGATTTATCGGGAAGATCGCCGGGGCTGGTTTATTGCACCACCACGTATCGAGTTTCCGCTATCAACAGCTGAAGACTTTCTTACTTTGGCACAACAGCAGGCACGTCAGGCGAGTCTGTCTGTCATCCGGGCCAAAAATACACTGGCGAATAAACAGGTGAGCGGCTGGCTGCAACTGGGGCCTTTTGCTGAAGTTTATGCAGTCGAACTGTTGCGTTATTTGGAGAAACGTCCGGTTTGTCTGGTTCGTTACTGGGTTGCAGAGAAACATACCGCGATGGATTCTGATGCTGCGACAGAGTTATTTTCATGGCTGCGGCAACAAGAGTCACAGCATCATTTTTGTGTTCATGACAGCGTGACGCTGGGGTGTCTGACCGGTGAAACGGCGGTACTGCTGCATGCTGCTCCGGGAACGCCGGCACTTGTGATTGAAAGGAAAGTGTATCGTGATGCCGCGCCTGTCGCAGCCGAAATAACCATTTGGCGGCATGATAGCTTAACGGTGACCTCAAGTGCTGCGTATCACGCTGATCATTGAATCCGTTTGTTCTTGTGGGGCCGGAAAGGGAGCTGAATGACTGGTTTGGATATCTGTCTTCAGAGCATGGTGTTCTCAAATCACGGGATGCCACATCGCAATGATGAAGCATCCCGATATTACTGAATGAGGGCATCGTTTTGTTTAATGGTAAACGCTTTCACTCATGTTAATTTTTGTACGGCACTGCATGACAGCTGAGCGGGCTTTGAGGTAGAGCTGGGTCGAAACTGCGGCGTAACCGATAAGCGCGTAACACAGCAATTCTGTTCCTTCCTCAATGGTATTCTTCACATTGCGGACATAATCGTCCTGCATGACCATATGCCAGAAACTACCCATTCCGAATAAGCGGGAAAACGACAACAAGAGAATCACGCCACAGACCAACAAGCGCATATTGGGCACACTGAGAATTTCGGCCATTTCGTGGAATACCTGTGTTTTTCCTCTCAAGGCATAAACAATCGCGCAGAAAGTGACGAATAGGGCCGGATAGACCCAGAAGCCATGCCATATATAGTCAAACAGAAAGTCGAGTTCGCGGATCGATAAAACCACAAAGAAGCCACTGATCAAGATTGCTGCATGACGCAGATTTTCGTGACTTGCCTTGACCCGATAGAAAGCAATCGCAGCAATCCCCAGCAGAATTTGTTGAACATACTCAGTGACAGAGTTTTCACCAATATAGTGATCACCATATAAGTAGTCCAGCCAGAGACAGGCCATGGTCAGAAGGCTCGCGCCAAGAACTGCGAGGATCAGTTTACCCGTATCAATCAGGATATTTTTAGTCTTCTCGTATTGTTCATGATGAATATGAACTGATGACGACGAGCTTTGATTTTTCATAGTAGTCACCTATTATTGATAATAGTTATGAATTTATTTTATGAATCAAAGACATATTTTTATATTGTTTGCTGCTTAAGGACGGCAACAGAAATTGAGAAAACATGTCTTATCAAACAGTATTCATCCCTGATTCATGGTACGTTGTGCCGACTTACTTCGAAATATGGAACTTGAAGTCGTAAAAAGTTGCATTTTATTTTTTGCTAACTTATTGTTTTTTATGACGAGTAGTCATTTAAACATTCCAATGGATTAGCAAGGACAGACAAGGAGATGCCTTTATGAAACATTTGGCGACAACAGTCGATCCTGAGGTACAAGCCCAGAAGGATTTTCAGACACAAGTTCGTTTAGCGAGCCGAGCGATTGTGCTGAATGAACATCACGAAGTTTTAGCACTGTATACCGACCGTTTTGATGATTACAGTCTACCGGGGGGCGGGTTAAGAGATGGTGAAGACCCGATTGTCGGGATGATTCGCGAGCTGCAAGAAGAGACAGGTGCTCACAATGTGCACAATATCCAACCTCTCGGTATTTATGAAGAGTTTCGGCCGAGAGGAACGGAAGCCGGCCAAGTTGTACATATGGTTTCTTACTGTTATGCCTGTAAGGTTGCTGATCAGCTCAGGAAACCTACCCCGGAAGATTATGAGATCCAAAACGGGAGTCGCCCGGTTTGGCTCGATATTCATCAGGCAATTGCTCATAATGAACAGGCGTTGATGGATCCATCCCATCATGGTAAGAATTTAGAGCGGGAAACGTTTCTTCTCCGGTTGGCTGCAAAAGAATTATTGATTTAGGAAAGTAATTGTATGGTTAAAGTAAGACTGGCCTTATTGAGTTGTGGCTTGATGATTTTCAGTATGGCCAGTTTTGGCAAAGTGATTGAAACGACACGTTTGGTTGGATACGGTGAGGCGAAGTATCCGGAGAACTTTCAGCATTTTGATTATGTCAATCCGAATGCGCCGAAGTACGGTAAAATCACTTATGGTCAAATCGGGACATTCGACAATTTTAACCGCTATGCCTCACGTGGCGTTCCAGCTGTTGCCAGTGGCGAGTTGTATGATAGTTTGATGTTCTCTCCCAGCGATGAAATCGATGCTTACTATCCGTTGATTGCAACCAAAATTCGTTATTCGGATGATTATCTCTGGCTTGAAGCGGATTTGAATCCGAAAGCTCGTTTTCATGATGGTCAGCCCATTACAGCCCATGACGTTGCCTTTAGTTTTAACAAGCTAAACACCGAAGGTGTGCCTCAATTCCGCGTCTACTATAAAGATGTCAAATCCGTCAGGGCACTCAATGATCATACCGTCCGGTTTGAAATGTCACAACCGAACCGAGAAAAACTGTTTAGCATTGCTGAAACGCTCCCGGTATTACCCGCTCATTTCTGGAAGGATAAAAACTTTGCTGAACCACTGGCAACGCCACCGGTCGGGAGTAGTGCGTACAAAATCATTGATTATAAGATGGGGCAAAGTATTACTTACGGGCTGGTAGATGATTATTGGGCGCGTGACTTACCGGTCAATGTCGGACGGAACAACTTCAAGGTGGTTCAGTACGACTATTACCGGGATGATACGGTTATGCTGGAGGCCTTCAAATCCGGGGAATTTGATTTTCGTCAGGAAACCAATGCCAAGCAGTGGGTGACCGCGTATACCGGGGTGAATTTCGATAATGGTCATATTATTAAAGAAGAAATTCCCCATCAGAAACCGGCACCGGCAAAAGGGTTTGTCTTCAATACCACGCGGCCGGTGTTTCAGGATCGCCGTGTGAGGGAAGCGTTGACCTACGCACTGGATTTCCAGTGGATGAATCAACACATGTTCTATAATCAGTATACGCGGACGAGAAGTTACTTTCAGAATACTGAGTTTGAAGCCAAAGGACTGCCGTCTGAGGCGGAGCTGAAGATTCTGAACCCGTTGAAAGCCGAGATCCCGCCCCGGGTATTTACTCAAGCCTACCAACCGCCGGTGACGGACGGTTCCGGCCAAATTCGAAAGCAAATGCGTCAGGCATTCAAACTGCTCAAAGTGGCAGGATGGCAGGTTAAAGACGGTGTCATGACCAATATCAAGACGGGCCAGCCATTTACGTTTGAATTATTAATTTTTAATCCGACCGATGAGCGTATTGCTATTCCTTTGCAGAAAAATTTAAAGCGGATGGGGATTACCATGAACATCCGTACTGTGGATACCACACAATATACAAAACGACTTCGTGACAGAGACTTCGACATGATTTCAAGAGGGTATAGTGCAAACGCTTATCCTTCATCAGATCTGATGATTGTCTGGAATTCCGGCTTTATCGACTCAACATACAATCAGGCGGGGGTCTCTGATCCGGCCGTTGATCAGCTCACCGAAGCGATTGCCGCCAGTCAGCATGACGCCCAAAAACTGGTTGCGTTAGGCCGGGCATTGGATCGGGTGTTGCAGTGGAATTTTTACATGATTCCGCAATGGTATGTCAGTACCTATCATGTTGCGATGTGGGATAAGTTTGAACGTCCGAAAGTGATGCCGAAATACTCGCTCGGCGTAGATAGCTGGTGGATTTCAGCCGCAAAAGAGCAAGCATTGGCAAGTGGCCAAAGCCATTAGAGGGAATTATGGCTGCATATATATTCCGTCGGTTGTTGTTAGTCATCCCGACGTTATGGGCGATTATTACGATCAATTTTTTTATTATCCAGATAGCCCCCGGCGGGCCGGTTGAGCAGGCGATCGCACAAATGCAGGGACTCGGTTCCGGCGTGATGGAGCGGTTTAGCGGTGGTCATCAGGATGTATCCCTTTCCGACGAAAAAACAGGACATTCAGGATATAAAGGCTCAAGAGGGCTCGATCCCGAAGTGGTTGCCGAGATCAGACGCCAGTTCGGCTTTGACAAGCCATTACTGGAACGATATGTCGAAATGCTGAAAAACTATGCCACCTTCAACTTTGGACAAAGCCTGTTCAAAGGCGGGGATGTGATGACACTGATCAAAGAGCGCTTACCGGTATCAATCTCGTTGGGTTTGTGGAGTACCTTAATTGTCTATCTGATTTCTATTCCGCTCGGGATCATGAAGGCGATCCGACACGGTTCTCGTTTTGATATCTGGTCCAGTGCGATGATCATTATCGGCTATGCCATCCCCGGCTTTCTGTTTGCGATTCTGCTGATCATTGTGTTTGCCAGCGGCAACTATTTTGACTGGTTTCCGTTGCGGGGCTTGGTTTCGGACAACTTTGAACAACTCACATGGTATCAGCAGATTGGCGATTATTTTTGGCATCTGACATTGCCGATTCTGGCGATGGTCATCGGTGGATTTGCCACATTGACAATGCTGACGAAAAACTCGTTTCTCGATGAGATTAATAAACAATATGTGGTCACGGCCCGGGCGAAAGGGTTGGATGAGCGCAGTATTTTGTATCAACATGTATTTCGCAATGCCATGTTGATTATTATTGCGGGTTTTCCCAGTGCGTTTATCAGTATTTTCTTCACCGGTTCGATGTTGATTGAAGTGATGTTTTCGCTCAATGGGATTGGTTTACTGGGATTTGAATCGACCATACAGCGTGATTATCCGGTGGTATTCAGTTCTCTTTATATTATGACTTTGCTGGGGTTGGTATTGGGGATTATTTCAGATTTGACGTATACCTGGGTTGATCCACGTATTGACTTTGAGGCGCGTTGAAATGGCATTGATTAAGATGAATCCGATGAATGCTGAGCGTTGGCATCGCTTCAAAAAGAGCAAGCGAGGTTATTGGTCGCTGTGGATTTTCAGTTGCCTGTTTTTGCTCAGTTTATTTGCTGAACTGATTGCCAATGATAAGCCCCTTTTTATTTCCTATGATCATCACTGGTATTTTCCGATAGTCTATGCCTATCCTGAAACCGAGTTCGGCGGTGAGTTTCCGACGGAGACAGATTATACCGATCCTTATGTTGATGAACTGATTCGTGAGAAAGGGATGATTATCTGGCCGTTGATTCGGTTTAGTTACGATACCATTAATTTTAATATTGATAGCGGTAGCGTCCCTTCCGCCCCCGATGCGGTTAACTGGCTTGGAACTGACGATAAAGGACGAGATGTATTGGCCCGGCTCATCTATGGCTTTCGGATTTCGGTCTTATTTGGATTTGTCCTTACGCTGGTTTCTTCTGTGATTGGCGTGGGAGTCGGTGCGATGCAAGGATATTACGGCGGATGGTTCGATCTGTTCGGCCAGCGTTTTATCGAGATTTGGTCAGGGATGCCAACGCTGTTTTTACTGATTATTTTGTCTAGTTTTGTTGAACCGAATTTCTGGTGGCTACTGGGGATTATGGTGTTATTTAGCTGGATGAGTCTGGTTGGTGTGGTGCGGGCTGAATTCTTACGGTGTCGTAATTTTGATTATGTCAGAGCGGCGCAGGCTATGGGAGTTTCCGATCACCAAATTATGCGTCGTCATATGCTGCCAAATGCGATGGTCGCATCACTGACCATGCTGCCATTCATTCTCTCCGGTTCGGTCACTACATTAACGTCACTGGATTTTCTTGGTTTTGGTTTGCCGGTCGGCTCTCCGTCACTCGGAGAACTATTAGCGCAGGGAAAGGCAAACCTTCAGGCGCCCTGGTTAGGAATATCGGCCTTTGTGGTTTTATCGTTGATGCTGACTTTACTGGTATTTATCGGTGAAGCGGTGCGGGATGCATTCGACCCACATCAGTATGGGAAACGCACATGAGTCAGGATGTATTGAGTATCAAGAATCTGTCGATTGGTTTTCGACGTCAGGATCGTACCGAACAAGAAAGGATTGAACCGGTGACACATCAGGTTAGCTTCTCTATCAGTCAAGGAGAAACGCTGGCGCTGGTCGGGGAAAGTGGCTCCGGGAAATCAGTGACAGCGAATGCGATTCTGAAATTGCTGCCAGTTCATGCGGCACACTACGATGAAGGAGAAATTCTTTTTGATGGGATCAATACATTAACCTGTTCAGCCCGCCAGTTGCGGGGGATTCGCGGGGGCCGGATCGGGATGATTTTTCAAGAGCCGATGGTGTCACTGAATCCGCTGCACAAAGTTGGCAGACAGTTGGTAGAAACGCTGGCCATTCACCGGGGTATCCGGACTCGTCAGGCAGAGGCGATTGCACTGAAGTGGCTAGAAAAGGTTGGCATTCGTGAGCCGGCAATGAAAATTAATGCTTATCCGCATGAGCTGTCCGGCGGTGAACGGCAACGCGTGATGATCGCGATGGCACTCATCAATGAGCCGGAGTTGTTAATTGCCGATGAGCCGACCACAGCACTGGATGTCTCGGTACAAGCTCAAATCCTTGACCTATTGAAAGCGTTGCAACAAGAGTTGGGGATGGCGATGCTGTTCATTACCCATGATCTGAGTATTGTCAGACGGATTGCGGATCGGGTTGCTGTAATGCAACAGGGCAGACTGGTGGAAACCGGTGCAACCCAGCAACTATTTGCTGATCCTCAACATCCCTATACGCATCAGTTAATTCATGCTGAGCCCAGAGGTAAACCGGTTGATGTCTCTGCTCACGCCCCGACTCTGCTTCAGGTTGAAAATCTGAAAGTTTGGTTTGCAATCAAAGGTGGTTTACTTAAGCGTACCCTCGGTCATATCAAGGCAGTGACGGATATGCAGTTTAATCTCCGGGAAGGACACTCGATTGGTTTGGTCGGAGAGAGCGGGTCAGGCAAGTCTACGACCGGATTAGCGATTCTCAAATTGCTGCATTCTCAGGGATCGATTCGTTTTCGGGAGACCGAGCTACAGTCACTCGATCGTCAGGGAATGTTGCCATTCCGCCACCAGATGCAGGTCGTATTTCAGGATCCATTCTCAGCGCTCAACCCGAGAATGTCGGTCGCTCAAGTGATTGGTGAAGGATTACGGGTTCATCAGCGCTTGAGTGATGCAGAGATTGATCGACAAATCTGTGACGTAATGGCCGAAGTCGGACTCGATCCACACAATCGCTATCGTTATCCAAATGAGTTTTCCGGTGGTCAGCGACAGCGGATTGCAATCGCCCGGGCCTTAATCTTACAGCCGCAGTTTATCTTGCTGGATGAGCCGACATCATCGCTTGATCGGACGGTTCAGGCGCAGGTACTGGATCTGCTGAAAATGTTGCAGGAAAAGCATGGTTTGACTTACTTATTTATCAGTCATGATCTGAATGTCGTGAAATCGTTGTGTCATTACACCATTGTGATGCGGCAGGGGAAAATCATCGAGCAGGGTGAGACCCAGACCCTTTTTAACGACCCTCAGCACGAATACACCCAAAAGCTGGTGGCATTATCATCATGGTCTTAAGCGATCAACATCGTCTGAATGATAAGCAAAAAAAAGCCGCTTTGTGTTAGAAAGCGGCAAGCACTCAGGTGCATGATCGATGTCGTCAGTATGTGCTGAAGTGATGTCGAACAACCGACGGCATCGTTCGATTATTATTGTTATGTTGTGGAGATGAAACCGGTTATTGAGTCGGATAAGTTTTGTAACGAACCCCCATCATTTGTTCCATACAGTGAATCACCTGACCACTGTATCCAAATTCATTGTCATACCAGATGTACAGAACACACCGGGAATCTTGCGCAATCGTTGCCGCTCCATCGACAACACCGGCATAGCGTGAGCCGACTAAATCTGTTGAAACAATTTCTGTGGATTCGGTGTAATCAATTTGTGGTGCCAATGATGAATTGAGTGCGATATCCCGCAGGTAATGATTCAGGGTTTCTTTATTCGTCTCAGAGGCTAGATTCAGATTGGCAACCGCCATCGACACGTTTGGTGTCGGCACCCGGATCGCATTGCCGGTGAGTTTTCCGGCCAGTTCCGGCAGGGCTTTGGCAACCGCTTTCGCTGCGCCGGTCGAGGTCAGAACCATATTGAGTGAAGCACTCCGACCACGGCGTTCACCGGGATGGAAGTTATCGATCAAATTCTGATCGTTGGTAAATGAATGCACCGTCTCAATATGACCCGATAAAATCCCATATTGCTCGTGGACTGCTTTTAATACCGGTGTAATTGCGTTGGTCGTGCAACTGGCGGCTGAAATGATGGTGTCCTCCGGCTGAATCGTGGATTCATTGACCCCGAAGACGATATTCTTCATTTCACCTTTGCCCGGAGCGGTCAGGAGCACTTTGGCTGCTCCCTGACATTGCAGATGCTGGCTTAAACCGGCTTGATCGCGCCAGACCCCCGTGTTGTCGACGATCAGTGCATCGTGAATCCCGTAATCGGTATAATCGATGTCTTGTGGCTGGTGGGCATAAATGATCTGAATATAATTTCCGTTGGCAATGATTGCTTTCCGTTCATGATCCACGGTAATACTGCCGTTGAACAGGCCGTGAACCGAGTCACGACGGAGTAAACTGGCACGTTTTTCCAAATCACCGTCTTTGCCGCCGCGAACCACAATTGCCCGTAAACGTAAGGGATAACCGGGGCCACTTTTTTCGATGAGCAGGCGAGCCAGTAAGCGACCAATTCGACCGAATCCATACAGCACAACATCTTTCTGGGGCGCTTTAGGTTTTTGCGTCAATGCTGCGTGAAGTGACGTTTGTAAATAATCCTTCAGGCCGGATTCATCGTCATGGTGTTGCCAGTACCGATGGGCGAGTTGACCGATATCGATACGGCTCGGGGTTAATTCGAGTTCAGCAAGCTGTTGTAAAACAGGGCGTGTTTGTTGTAAATCGAGGGGAGAACCAATATAGCGACGGGCGATCCGATGTGTCTTGATGATTTCAATCGTTGCTGCGTTGATCAGCGTTTTACCGAATAAAATCACTTCAACACCCCGAGTTCGGTATAGCTGCCCGATGAGGGGAGACATGGATTCCGCAATCGTTTGGCCAGCGTGCCAGTCGAGTAGGTGTTTCTCTGGGCTCATGATTCAGGACCTTTTTATTGTTTACGTTGAGCTTAAGTTCATACCTGAGGTATGAATTCAGTCATCCCTTGGCGCGATAACTTTGTGTGTCAGGAGATGGCTGTTGTTATGCGTTTTTATGGTGGGCGATTCTAATCTGAGTTGTTTTATTTTCCTAGTAAAAATAAAACGATATTTTTTTCTGTAAATAGAGGAAAAATCAGTTTTTTAAATGGAAGCTGGCGCAGTACATCAAACGAAGCGAGGCAGTTTCACTGTTGTGAATTCGATGTGAAATATCAGGAGGACCGGTTTGGTGAGCCGTGATGTCTTTTGGCGGGGGGCGAGATCGAAATTGCAATCAGGCCCACTGCAAAACAGCGTATAACTGAATGTATTTACGAACCAGTTGCTGATCTTTGGAGCGTCTGAGTGGATGACCATACTTTATGTAACAAGGCGAAACTGCATGACAGGTTTCTAAATGTTGACTTAATCTTGAGTCACTTTCATACAATGTAATGCCCTGAGCATTGTACTCGGCGAGCTCGTCCGGCAGTTGTCCCATCCACCAGTAAAGTAACTCGCGGCTGGTGGTTTTACGCGAGATCCAGTGATCTGCCAGTAGCAATAACAGATCGGAGGGCTGGATTGCATAGGCATATTCTTCTTTCCAGAGGGTAATGTCCTGAACAAGTTTTTCCCGGCAGGTCTTTCCGGCACTGACGAGATGATGCGTCAGGATCCACACGGTACCGATTTCCGACGTCACCCGAAAATGATGGGGAAGTTCGTGGTGGAGATGCAGGTCAATCGGGATATATTCGCAAGAATGACCGAATTCAATGAGCGTACGGGCGAGACGTCTGGAAAATGCTTTAGCAAGGTGGTGTTCAGTCATTCCCTGATTATGAATCGTCGGATAGTGTTTTTCACATAGCTTCAGACAGTCAGATTGAAACTCATTGACACTTTGAATCAGGATATCCAATAACAAGACTAACACTCCTTGTGAGAACAAAACTCAGCGTAGCATATTTTATACTGAACTCGATTTTTTTTATGCTTTTCGGAGAGCTATTCGACTAAATATATTAAGTTTTTGTGATGTTTTCTGCGCATTTTAAATCGTGGCGTTGGAGGAGAGACCGGACAAAAATGGAGGGCGTCTATAGTATATAATGTGATTCTAATGCAAATAAGTGCGTATAGTTCAAGAAATTGGAATAAGTTCATCAATTTATTGAGGTGTTCGGTGAAATCTTTATAAGAAATACTCATTAAAGAAAGTGAATATAGACCGATTTCTACTATAGAACTGATTAAAGCAACAATTATTTTTAATTTAGGAAACCGTCGTTATGAGCAAATATATAGTCAGGAAGGGCAGATATGAGCACTGATGTTAAAAACTATAATCTTGTCGCTAGGAGCATACATTGGCTATCGGCAATCGTTATTGTGGGAATGTTTGCTGTTGGTGTCTGGATGGTTGATCTGTCTTACTACAGCACTTGGTATCATGAGGCACCTTTCTTACATAAATCGGTCGGGATACTTGTGGCACTTTTAACCATTTTCCGTGTGATTTGGAAAGCCTCAACCGTCTCACCAAAAGTGACAGGGTCTCGTTTTGAAAAAATTGCATCGAAAGCAGTTCACCACACGATGTATCTAGATTTGTTCGTTATCTTTGTCTCCGGCTATTTGATTTCTACAGAAGATGGTCGCGGGATTGATGTATTTAACTGGTTTACGATTCCCGGCGCCGGAGCGCTCTTTGAAGGGCAGGCTGATCTCGCAGGCGTTGTTCACAAAATCGCAGCTTGGACATTGATCATTATGGTCGTTTTGCATGTCTTAGCTGCCCTACAACACCACTTTATTTCCAAAGATGATACATTACGAAAAATGATAGGAGCATCTAAATCATGAAAAAGGCATTACTCGCAACAGGGTTGGCATTGACGACAACTTTATCTTTTGGCGCAATGGCTGCCGATTATGTTATCGACACAGAAGGGGGCCACGCATCGATTAACTTCACCGTGAGTCATTTGGGATACAGTTATATTCAGGGACGTTTTAATCGTTTTGACGGAACATTCTCTTATGATCCGAAGAATATCACCGCATCAAAGGTTGAGGTTAAAGTCGATACCACTTCTTTGGATTCAAACCACGCGGAGCGAGATAAGCACATTCGCGGCGGAGAATTTATTGATGCAGGCAAATATTCGACTGCAACGTTTAAAAGCACCAGTATTGAAGATCAAGGTGATGGTGAGTTCACGATCAATGGCGATTTGACTTTGCACGGGCAGACTAAACCGATCAGCATTGATGCAGAACTGATTGGTGCGGGTCCTGATCCATGGGGCGGTGAGCGTGCTGGTTTTGAAGGCACGACAACACTACAGTTATCTGACTTTGGTATCAAAGCCATGGACATGGTTGAAACTGTGGATATGCAGCTTTATGTAGAAGGTATTAAAAAGTAAGCTGCTGTCAGTCATACTGAACAATAAAAGCCTCTCATCTGAGAGGCTTTGTTGATTGGGGCGTATTTTAAAAATGTTTAGGCATCATTTTTAACAGCTTTATGGTCCACCGCGGTTGTTTTTCCCTGATTCGGACGGCTGAATACAAACCAGTTACCTAATCCGACCAGGAAAGCACCTCCGACAATATTGCCCAGAGTGACAGGGATCAGATTGGCAAATATAAAGTGGGAAATCGTCAGATCAGCATATTGAGTGGCATCTGTACCGATGGCATGCCAGAACGTATCCGGCGCAAATGTTTGAATTGCAATCCCTAAGGGCACCATAAACATATTGGCGACACAGTGTTCAAACCCTGAAGAAACAAACAGGGCAACAGGTAAGATGGTCATCATGGCTTTGGTTGCTGCATTTTTTGAACTGAATGTTAACCAAACCGCGAGACAAACCAACAAGTTACATAATATACCGAGCGTGAAAGCTTGAATGAATGTGTGGTGAAGTTTGTGTTGCGCGATATTGAGTGCATTGAGGCCCCATAGTCCGTGAGCACTACCGTACAAACCGGAAGCCATGATTAAGACTAACAGCAACATGGCACCTAAAAAGTTACCGATATAAACTTTGCCCCAAATCGTCAGCATCTGAGTGGTGTTTACTTGTCGGTTTGCCCGGGCGAGAATCGTGAGTACCGAACTGGTAAAAAGCTCTCCGCCACAAATGACCACCAGAATCAGGCCCAGACTGAAAGCAATCCCACCGGCTAGTTTTGCCAAGCCCCAAGGAATGTCTGCAGAGCCTGTTGTGACTGTAATATAAAACACAAAAGCAAGCCCGATGAACAGGCCAGCCATCATCCCGAGTCCTAAAATCGTCCCTGTTGATTTCTTGGTCTTACTGTGTGCGTAATGTTCTGCTTCAACCATCATTTCAGCAGGCGTTAAGTAATCGGTATTGTTCGCCATATGGGCTCTCCAGATATAACTCATAGCGTTTAAATTGTGTGCTACAGCACATTCCTGTGCGTAGATTACCTAATTTTACACCATACGGTAAATCGGTAATTCTGAATATAACTATCAATTTGATTGATAGTTGTTGATACGCCCGTAAAATAAAGCCGATGATGGATGCAGAGTGAGTGATGAGTCACGGTGAAATATACATTAAAACAGATAGCTGTCTTTGATGCGATTGCAGAATACGGCAGTGTCAGTCAGGCTGCGGATTACTTGTCTCTGACCCAGTCTGCGACCAGTATGTCTTTGTCGCAGCTGGAAAAAATTCTGGGCCGTTCTTTATTTGAACGGCAGGGCAAACAGATGCGACTGACTCACTGGGGCAAATGGCTGCGACCACGGGCCAGACGTTTACTGCAAGATGCCCGACAAATCGAGTCCGGTTTTGTGGATTTACAGGGTATCAGCGGTGATTTGACACTGTCCGCCAGCCAGACACCGGCAGAACATCTGTTGCCGGAATTGATTAGTCTGTTGGACCATCATTACCCTGACGTCCGGATCAAAGTCAGTGTCAAAAGCTCACATAATGTGATTGAAGATGTTCTCAACTACCGCAGTGATTTAGGGATTATTGAAGGCCGTTGTGATGATCATCGTTTATGTCAGACCATCTGGTGTAGTGACCAGCTGATCATTGTTGCCGCGCCCGATCACCCCTATGCAAATTTGTCCTCTGTCAGTTTCGAATTACTGGCGCAAGCGCGCTGGGTGTTGAGAGAGCCCGGTTCGGGGACCCGAATGGTGTTTGAAAGTGCCATTCATCCTCATGTTCCTCAGTTGGATGTCTGGCGTGAGTATGATTTCGTGCCGTTGCTGTGCAGTCTGACAGCCCATTCAGATTATTTGACCTGCTTACCGTATCTTGAAGTGAAACCGTTAATTGAAAGTAATCAGTTAGTTGCTTTGAATGTTCCGGCATTGAAGATGGATCGGAGTCTGTCTTTTATCTGGCGTGCCGATGTTGGTGAACATCCATTAATTGACTGTATCAGGGCCACAGGCCTGCACATGGTTGAAGGGCGCTCTCTGCTGCGATAAATGTTGACGTTTAGTTCGTCGACAAATCATACATGAATAAGTGGCAGTGAAATAAGCCGTATTTAAATAAACCATATCTGAATAAACAGTACCTAAGCTAAGCAACACAATCACGTCAGATATTGCTATTGGCCATGGTGACAATCCGTTTTAGTGTGCGTCTGAGTTCTGATGGAATACAGGTTACCCCTCGTTGCTCACAATAGGAGACGATTGCGAGTGCTAAATCCGGTTTTGCATATTTTTTGAGTACCCGCATGACCACTTTTTTGGCGGGAATCGGGTGGTCGTGCGGGATTCTGAGCATATCTTTAAAGAAAAACTCGAAACCGTTGTTATATAAGAAGTGTTCGATATCGCGATCCGGCAGTTCGGTCAAACGGTGTAATATCTGATCATGTTCCAGTTGAGAGCGGACAGCCGCAGCATATTTCTTGCCCGCAGCATCACCGTCAGTCACCACATGCCAGTCGATCCCGAATGCTTTCGCAACTTTTATTAATGATTTGAGACCGGATTGCGCAAATTCGATGATCTGTATTCCTTCAGCCATCAAGTCATAGCCACACTGACGAGCCAGTTCACTGAATAACCAGACTTCCGTCTCTCCCTCCACTAATAACCAGCAGCGAGCAAATAACGCACTGGAGCGATGGAAACGAATATGGAAACCAATGCGACGCAGATCGTCCTGAGATAACATTTTTTCCGGGACAGACATCGCCTTGGTCCGGTCTGTCATTCTGACCAGTCGCCGGATTGAGTAGAGTGGGACGGCTGCAAGTAATTCACCACTGTTGGTTGTGAGTATTTTTTGCATTGGCAGCAGTTGTAGAATGGTCCAGGCCCTTGCCAGATGAGTCGGGTGCAATCGGCCCTCCGGATCTTCAATGATCAGAATCGGTCTTGCACAGCGGCGGAGATCGGTCGGACCTTTGGCTTGTAGATATGCATTCAGCAAGCGCATTAACAGTAGACGGCTCTGACGATTTTTGGTCTCTTCAATATATTGAATGAAGGTTTTTTCTGATGTGGGAGGGGCATAAACCAGACTGGTTCTCTCAAACATCGGTTTCTTTTTACCCCGGCTTTTAAATGAGAAATAATGTTCAACCAGTGAATTCATTGCATTGAGGCTGCTTTTGATTTCCCCTTTATTGACATGTCCGGGGGTTGCCAGCAAGCGGCGACAGGTATTGTCGATTCTTTTCTCTATTCTGGCATTCTTACTGTGATTGTTGCCGTTTGTTGATTCTCCGACATACCGGGAATCCCGGAGTCGTATGACAGGATGAAGGCTACTTAGCTCTTGAGCAAGTTTTTCTGAATGGTGCAGTTTGAGCGGTTCACCCTCCTGATTAAGAAAGTGATGAACGGTTGTGATTCGATCATGTTCCCGGGTACCGCTGATCCGATAAATGATCCGGCTGAGTCCCCGAGGGGCGGGTTGCCAGATCGGCTTGAGTTTACGGTATCGGCCGGATTTCGGCTCATTTTTCTCCGTTGTAATAAAACAGAGCACGATTTGCAGATGTTGGGTCTGTGGTTGAGAAACCGCGTAGTTGACATGAAAATCCTGCAGTAAAAAGTGATATAGACTACCGTCAGGCGGGAGAGCAATACTGAGTGCATCCAGCAGTGAAGACTTTCCCCAAGTGTTTTCTCCGATTAAAGTGGTGAGCGCTTCTAAACTCAGCGATAAACGGCGGATTCCTCGGAAGCCGGATATTTCGACTCGCTCTAAATGCATAGGCATTTTCCCAGAGTTATAACACTTATCGTAAGAATAATATAAAAAGTCAGAAATACGAGTTACTTACATCACAGATGGTGAATGTTGGTGAGGGATGTCGCTTGAGAGACGAAAAAGTTTCGAACTCTATTTCACAAATGGAGATGAATCTGTCATGCTTTTCCCTCCATGATATGAAAACAAACAATGCTTGAGTCTATGCATCACCAGCCACTATCAATCACCATTGCACACTTGAACGACACTCACTCATACTTTGAGCCTTCATCATTGCAACTTGCAATGACCGTACATCAGGATGAGATTTCACCGTATGTCAGTGCGGGGGGATTCGCCCGGATTGCAACGCGTGTCGGTCAGCTGAAAGATGAGGCCCACAGGGGTGGCCGTCCTTTTTTATTTCTGCATGGCGGAGATTGTTTTCAGGGCACATTATATTTCTCCTTATTTAAAGGTGAAGCGAATGCCACATTGCTCAATGCGTTAGGGATTGACGCGATGGTGTTGGGCAATCATGAACTGGACTTGGGGAATGAACCTGTCGCCCGGTTTGTCCGGAAGATTAACTTTCCGCTGTTAGCGGGAAACTGGGATCTGAGTCAGGAGCTGGCCGACAAGCCATATCGACTTGCAGAACAAAGTAATGTGTATCGATATGATGTCCAACAACGCACCGCCCAATGGCTGGTGCGGGAATATCAACAAGATGCTGTTGCTATCTTCGGGCTCTCACTAGATCGGATGGATGATATCTCCAACCCAGATGCTGACACCCCATTTGTGACGGCGCTGGATGTTGCCCGCAACACCGTCGATGCAATTCGGAACAGTGGTATCAATAAGATTATTTTACTCAGCCACCTCGGCTATGAGATGGACAAACAGCTTGCCGAGGCGGTGAGTGGTATCAGCTTGATTATTGGCGGGCATAGCCATGTTTTACAAGGTGACTTTTCAGAGATTGGACTGGGTGCTGCCGATCCATATGGGATCAAAGTGGGAGATACCCATATCGTACAGTCCGGATGCCATGCGCTGGCGCTGGGACACTGCCATGTTGACTTTGATGCTACGGGCAAAGTTGTGCGTTTTCAGGGCAAGAATGAGTTGTTAATTGGCCGACGTTTGTTTGTCGATGCTGCCAGACAGTCTCCCGGCAGTGACTGGCGGCACCAACATGCCTGCGATTATCTGGAACAACACCCGCTGGTTCATGTGTGCCGCAAGGATCCCCAAATTCAGGAGATATTGAATCGTCATTACCTACCGGTGGTGCGGCAGCAGCAAACCAAAGCCGTCGTTCGCCTGACACAACCTTTATTTCACACCCGGATTCCCGGAGACAACGGCGGCAGCGAAATAGCCCCATTGGTGGCCCGTTCATTTTTTCATGCGATGCGTAAGCGAGAGCATCCGGTTCAGTTTGCCGTGCACAATGCCGGGGGCGTCCGTTGTTCTCTGCCGAGCGGTGTGCTGACCGTTGCCGACATTGCCGGTCAATTATTGCCATTTGCTATTCCTATCGGCGTTTATTACGTCACCGGGGCAACTCTCCGCAGTTTATTGGCTGGTGCGATTGATAATGCGTTGGGTTATCGGCCAGAAAGTACCGGGACGGGCAGTTATCCTTATTGTTATGGTCTGGATTTCCAATATCAGGCCGACATGCCACCAGAAGAGCGGATTCAGGCATTGAAGATTTATCAGGATGGTCACTGGACATTTGTTGATGATTCAACGGTTTATTGCGGAACATCATCGGCTTATACCATGAAAGGGAAAGAAGGTTATGAAGCAATCCTTGGTATGGTCCGGCCCGGTATCGTGTCGAATGTGTCAATGGCTGATGCTTTGATCGAGATGTTTGAGGATAAACCTGAGTGGCTTGAAGCCTCTGTTGAAGCGCAGTTTATCAGCTAATTTTTATCTCATTTCTCGGTCATGACCATCATGGCATTGTCTTTGCTTATCTGATGATGTTGAAATAACCTCATCAGTGGGGAGGGAATATGCGGTATAAAGATTGGTTTGATGCGCTGGTGGTTGTCAGTTGGGTGAGTATCTGGACGTTACTGGTTTATTTTTTACCCTATTCAGCTGCTTAAATCAGGCGAGCATTCAAATGGATAAATTGTATCGGGCAGCTATTGTGATGAAACAATAGCTGCTTTGAATATTTCTTTTCATATTCAATGCATATCGATCGCTATTTTTTGTCTTATTTTCACTGTCCTTAGAATTACCCTTTACAAAATTGGAATCGGCCTCTCATTTTGATTAGTATTCTACAAAATCCCCGAAAAAAATATCCAAAAACAGTCAATATCTCATCAATTCTGCTTGCCTAAATAAGTGATCGCTTTAAGATCGGTTCGTTGTTTTTCATATCTTTGCTAGGTATATAATCATAATGACTACACAAAAAATAAGTGAATCTATCTCCGTTATTTCTAAGGTTGGTTTTTTTCTCGGTGCAGTAATAATACTGATATATTGCTCAATGATTGGATTCTATCCTCAAGGCCTGACATTAGGCGATGGGGCATTCATTGGCTTCGTGTTTCTCTCCTTCGGGTTCTTAGCCGCATTATTTATCTTTCTGTTTTCGATCTCGTCCTTGTCATTGGTTAATGCGCTGATTTTTCTGTTTCGGCTCCCGTCGTTTATCGTGAAAACATTGTCGATGACCAAGAAAGAGAAGCATCTGCGTGGCATGGTGTTTGGCGGGATGATCAAAAACTTTATTAAAGATCATCACATCGGTTCGATCTCTTTCTTGGGATTGATCTGGTTGTTTCCGCTGATTTATCTGCTTTGTCAATACGCAACGGTTAGGGATTCAGACTGGTTTGCAACCCTCTTCATGTTCACACCGCTATTTTACTGTGGTATTGCTTGTAAGATGTATCTCAATCATAAAGAGAAGAATATTTTTAATAGTTTGGTCACGCTATTTATTTTATTGACACCCTTTATGGTTGTGCCCGGATTATTTAAACATACCCTATATACCGCAATGGAAAATATGGGTGTCAGGGACAGCCATGTTTCACTTTATATTGATAATCAGTATGTTCCACTTATCAATAATGTTATCAGTAAAAATGATTTGAGTGACTATCAAATCACCACCGTTGATGACAATTTCAGTAAAATTGATAATGTCGATGTTATTTTTACCGGAGCCGGAAACCGAAGTCTTCTCCGATTGGCTGATAAACGGGTGTCTATCGATTTTGTCTTACCGTCTGATGCATTTTATACTGAAAAATCTCATTTGAATCATGATTTAAATAGTCTGATTGCTGCTATTCAAGCCAATAGTTCCGATGCGTTTCAACAAAATAAGGTCTCATTTGATTACCATCATATGGTGCTCGATTTTGGTTCGTATGGCTATTTTAAAGTCGGTGAATATACGGTTTCACCTCGGTTTGAAACCGCGATTACATCAACCCTGAATCCATTATTTGATGTCTTGTCGCGATATCCTGATCAAATTAAATCTCTGGAAGTAATTGGTTTATCCAGTCAGGAATGGAAGGGATCAAAAGACGATTTGGATGCATACAAGTATAATTATGATCTGTCTGTGAAAAGAGCGTTAGCCGTGTCTAATGTCCTGTTTGAGAGTGAGATGTTACAGCCATACGGGCAGTGGTTGAGTGATAAACTCGTGATTCGGGGTGAGTTGTCTCAACAAGATGGACGGGATAAGAAATCAGATCGAAGAGTTATCATTCAATTGAATTTGAAGCATTAATTTGATATCAACCATTTGATGTCAACAAACAAAAGCCCCCGGCATCAGCGTCTGATGCCGGGGGCTTTTTACAAACTGAGCTGAATGAAATCAGCAAAATCGGGTTATTTTTTACGGGTATACTCGGCAATGATATACATTGACTGGCCGTTGGCTTTCCCTGAAACCAGCTTTGGATCGTCGCTCAGGCTGATACCACGGACAACCGTCCCTTGTTTAATGACCTGAGAAGAACCTTTAATCGGCAGATCTTTAATAATTGTGACGTCGTCACCTTTTTTCAGCTCAACACCGTTAACGTCGCGGGGTTTCTCAGCATCATCATCCATGCCGATCATTGCCCAGTTGGCCACTTCTTCTTCCAGATACATCATATCAAGCAGATCGTGCGCCCAGGCTTCTGACTCTGATAAACGCTTCAGTTGGCGCCATGCGACGACCTGAACGGCTGGCGTTTGATTCCACATGCTGTCATTCAGACAACGCCAGTGGTTCGTATCGACCGTTTCCGGATTTTCAATTTGACTCTTACAGGTGTCACAGAGCATCACTGCATGATCAACTGTAATTTGTGTATGAGGTGCAACAACCAATGGTTGAAGCTGAGCGGTAGATGAACAAAGTTCACATTTTGATTCACAACGTTCAAGCAGCGCTGATTCGGTTGCCATATGATGGGACTCCTGTAAAAAGAATAAGGGCGTATTATCCACTTCGTGGCAACAATTTAAAGTTTTTTATCCGCCAAGACGACATTTTAGCAACAATCAGCGCGGCTGATCAGCCCGATGAAATGAGCATTCAACGCTCACACAGATCAGTATAGTTTGCTGGTGCCGACTGTGTTTGTCATGATATTTTGTCAGTGGAGCATTTCGGCTCTGCCATTTTTATGATGTGATTTGTTAAAGGTAGATTATGCGTATCTGGAAAAGACCGATTGATCTTGATGTCTTGAATCAAAGTTCTGCGAACACCATGATGGAACATCTGAATATTGTGTATACGGAAGTGACCGATTCAACAATTTCGGCAACGATGCCCGTTTGTTATTTTACCCATCAACCTTTAGGGATGTTACATGGTGGGGCCTCAGTTGTGCTGGCGGAAACATTAGGCTCCGTTGCTGCAAACTTTTGTGTCGCTGAAGATGCCTATTGTGTCGGACTGGATATCAATGCCAACCATGTTCGGGCGGTCAGAAGCGGAACCGTGACAGGGGTTGCTCAGCCGATGCATCTCGGTGTATCGACGCAAGTATGGCAGATTAATATTCATGATGATCGGGATCGACTTGTGTGTACCAGCCGTCTCACCATCGCTGTCAAAAAGAAAAAATAGCAATAATATGCGGACGACATTTGCAGAAAAGGGAAAAATAGGAAATTATAGAGTCATGAATCATTTCATCGATTTCCCCCTTTATTCTTATGAGTAGTCCAAGGTTACGTGTCCAGTTTGAAACTTTATTCGAACACTTTGAAGGTCAAAATACGGAAATCCGTCTGGAAGATGTGACGGATATACTGTTTTGTACGCGCCGTAATGCGCGTATTGTCTTGAATAAGATGGAAGAAGAAGGCTGGATCGAGTGGCATCCGGCTGCCGGCCGGGGCAAATTGTCACACCTGATTTTTAAACGTAGCCGTAGTGATGTCAGTGAGAATCTGGCCAGACGATATCTTGAAGAAGGGAAGTTTGGGCAGGCGCTATCCGTTCTCGACCAAAATGCCGACAAGCTGACACAGGTTATCCAAAGTTATCTTGGTGTCCAGCGTCAGCAGGGGCGCCAAGTGATTCGTCTGCCATATTATCGTCCGTTATCGATGCTCAATCCTCGTAAACCCATGCGCCGTTCTGAACAACATATTGCCCGGCAGGTTTTCAGTGGCCTTACCACCTTCGACGAGCATGAAACGTTACAACCAGATCTGGCGCATAGCTGGCAGAGTCTCTCTGCAGAGCACTGGCGGTTTTATCTGCGTCCCGGCGTTCGGTTCCATAATGGTCAGCTACTGACGTCAGAATTGGTGGTTGACAGCCTTCGCGAATTACAGCACTTCAGATTGTTCCGTCATATTGAAGATGTCTCCTCGCCCGGAGACTGGGTGATTGATATTCATCTGAATAAACCTGATTTGCATTTACCGATTTTATTGGCTGAAACGTGTGCAAGAATTGTGAGTCCCGACATTCAGCAAGAGAACGAGTTTGATGTTATGCCGGTTGGTACCGGGCCATTCAAAGTTGTTATTAATGATGACAAACGACTGATTCTGCAAGCATTTGATAGCTATTTTGGCTATCGTCCGTTGTTAGATCAGATTGAAGTGTGTGTCATTGATGAGGCTGATTCTTCTCTGGTTTTCCCGACCTTGAATACACCGCTCAAAATGAGGCGTGGTGCGTCCCGCGAAGATGTCGATTTGGATCCGGGATGTATTTATCTGCAACTCAACCACAGAAACGGGATCGCCTGTGATGAGGTATGGGCTGAATATCTGAGTGGTAAATTAAGTGCCTTGAACCTGTTCAGTCTTTTCCCCGAAGAAACGGTGGTGGCATGGGGCATGTTACCGGCTCACGGGCTGAAGCCGGGTTGGTATCATCATCGTCCCAGTCGTCAGATGTTTATCCCGTCGATCACTCGTCCGGTTCGAATCGCTTATCACGCCAGACATCCGATGTTTCCCCATCTGGTTGATGTGATTCAGACTTTATTGACGCAAGATGGGATTGAGGTTGAATTGATCAGGTATGAACATGCTGTGGATGTCAAACAAGAGATTGATATCTGGATCAAAGCGATGGGGATCTCAAACCATCGTGATGACGCATTAGCGGGATGGCTTTTGGATTACTCTGATATCAGTGAAACCAGTCAGCCAGAAGATTTTGCCGGTTGGCAGCAGTTGATTGATCACTGGCGCTCAGAGCCCGAGCAACCATTTCCAGCGAGAGAGATCGGCAAGTCTTTGATTGAAAAACATCAAATTGTGCCGCTATTTCATAGCTGGCTTGGTGTGAGCCATGATCAATGCGGCACATTGCAAAATGCGAAATGTAATGCGTTAGGGTGGTTCGATTTCTGTCGGGTGTGGGTTAAGCCCGAATTAGGTTGAGGATGATGAGCGCATGAAATTGAGCGTTAGGTGCCATGATGGCGCTCATATTTTTACAGAAGCTTGGCGAATGAAAGCAGAAATGGTATTCAATCCGCAATAGAATGATGATTCATATTGGATTGTTTTTTGTACCACGCTGACAAACTGACCGTTTAATCATATAAATAGCTTAAGGATACTTATTTTGCATAGTCCTATCACACTAGAAGCACTTTACATTCTCGATGCGATCGAACGACGGGGCAGTTTTGCTGCAGCTGCACATGAGATGAATCGCGCACCAAGTTCCCTGAGTTATCAGATTCAAAAACTCGAGCAAGATCTCGATATCATTATTTTTGATCGTTCTGGCCATAAGGCTAACTTTACTGATGCCGGACGATTACTTCTGGAGCATGGGCGACGAATTCTCTCTGAAACCGATAAACTGGTCAATGATGCGACAGTTTTGGCTAATGGCTGGGAGCTGGATGTTACCTTGGCTTATGATGGGATCGTGCCGGTGGATAATTTCTTTCCGCTGGTGGAAGCTCTCGGGAATGTCAGTAAAACCAGAGTCCGTCTTCAGGAAGAAATACTGGCGGGATGCTGGGAGTCACTGGCAACTGATCGGGCCGATCTCTTGATTTGTCCTCGTCTTGAAACGATGCCTCATGATGTCAAAGTTGAATCATTGGGATCGATGTCCATGGTGTGGGTTGCTGCAACCGGTCATTATGTGCATAAACGCAGTGGTGCTTTTGATGAAAATGCGCGCCAGAAGTATCGAATTGTTGCGATTGCAGATACTGCCCGAGAGCAACCGCCTCTGAGCGTGAATATTTTGCAAAAACAGCCACGGCTGACCGTGACAAACTTCGCTGCGAAGTGTCAGGCACTGATATCGGGGTTGGGAATTGGGACACTGCCACAGCAGGTGGCACAACCGTTGATTGATGCGGGCAAGCTGCAAATGATTCATGGGACGGAAAAGAAAGACGCTGAGTTGGTGTTGGCTTGGCGTCGGAACAAAATGGGAGAGGCTAAATCCTGGTGTATCCAGTATTTGAAAAAGTATTGGAGTTTACGCAGTTGATGAGCTATGTGACGCGGTAACAAGCAAAAGAAACAGAGTCGTGAATTGCGACTCTGTTTTCGTCTGATGGTTATCATCCTTGTGTTTGTGATAACTGCAATTGCATTTCTGCCGTTCCGTCTTCGAAGTCAACTTCGACCTGAAATCCAAGCTTCTGAGCCAGTGATAACATCCCTTGGTTACTGGGCATGGTGATCCCTGATATTTGTTGGGTACCTTTGTTAGTACAATAGTCGATAATCTTCCTCATCAGAATTCGCCCCAGCCCCAGACCTTTTAAGTCAGAGCGGATTAAAATTGCAAATTCTGCATTGCTATTATCCGGTGTGATTAACGCGCGGGAGACGCCGATAATCTCATGTGAGGGGGTTGAACGAACGGCAACAAAGGCCATTTCCCGATCGTAATCAATCTGAGTCATGTTCGCTAAAGCTTCATGATTAAACTCACCGACTTCCGTAAAGAAGCGTTTATACAGATCTTCTTTGGAGACTTTACTGATAAAGTCTGCATGATCGGGTTCATCTTCCGGCAAAATAGGACGAATCAAAATCGATTCCTGATTTTTTATCGCAAGTTGTTCTTCCAGCTCGGATGGGTAGGGACGAATGGCTAACCGCTGCTGTGCATCACCATGATAAGGTTTGAGATGTAAGTCGGCATCCAGAATCGTAAATTGATGACCATTAGCCAGCAGGGGATGAATATCCAATTCATGAACTTCAGGACACGTTTCTATGAGTTGTGAAAGTCTCACCAGAAACTGAGAAAGCCCCTCAATATCAATCGGCACCGGCAGTTTTTGCAGACGGATTTTATTGTTCTTGATTGCCTGAACGATTAAATACCTCGCCAGTGTCATATTCAACGGCGGCAGGGCGGCTTCTGCGTCTGTTGCTTCTTGCCATTCGGAGCCACCTTGTCCGAGTAGAATCACCGGGCCAAAGGTCTCGTCATGTTTGACTTTAATCCGCAGTTCTTCACCGCCAGCGAGTTTTGCCATGGCCTGCACGACTAAACCATGAATCAGGGCTGCCGGATAAGACAGACTGACCCGGTCAAGGATCGCCTGTGAGGCACTTTCAACTTCGTGACGATTTCTGAGGTTGAGCATAACGCCTTGAACATCAGATTTATGGGCAATATCCGGTGAGCGTAGTTTGACGGCAACCGGATAACCGATGGTCTCGGCAATATGGACGGCTTCACTGCTATCTTGTGCCATCCAGGTCGGTAATACATCAAACTCAAAACAGGTTAGCAAGTCACCGATTTGGTGAGTATCGAGCAATGTCGCTTGCTGGTTTGCAAGACGAAGATGCTCTTGAATCCACTGTTGTGCCTTATGAATATTTTCCGGTGGAAGAAAATCGGCGGTGGTGGGGGTTTCCATCAGCTGTTTTTGATTTCGTCTGTACTCGACCATGTGCATGAATGCAATCACTGCACTTTCCGGCGTTCGGTAAGTCGGAATCCCGGCCTGATAGAACCGTTGTCGCGCAGCCTTGGCGGTGAGTTCCCCCGACCAGTTTGTCAGAATATTAAACTGGCGGCTGCGTGGATGTTGCTTCAAGGCATCAATCACTGCCTGAGCCGTCTGTTCTGATTCTGCAACCGCTGAAGGACAATGCATCACTAAAATGGCATCGGCCACATCTGAATCTAACACGGCATTCAGTGCTGATACATAACGCTGATGACCCGCATCGCCGACCAGATCTATGGGGTTGGCATGTGACCAACTCGGCGGCAGACTCTGATTGAGTTTATGTATGATCGCTTCATCCAGCCGGGCAAGTTTTCCACCGCGCTCAAGTAAGGTATCAATGGCCATAATTGCCGGCCCACCACCGTTGGTGATAATTGCCAGTCGTTCTCCACGCAGCGGGAGTGGGTGAGTTAAGGTTTCAACTGCGGCAAATAGTTCATGTGTGTTATGAACGCGCAACATGCCGCTACGACGAATGGCAGAATCATAAATGATATCGAGTGTATCGATTCCACCGGTATGCGCTTTGGCGGCTTTCCTTCCTTCCTGTGTTCTGCCTCCTTTTAAGACCAGAATTCGCCGGTTTCGTGAAGCGGCCCGGGCCGCGGAGATAAATCGTCTGGCATTCCGAATGGTATCGATATAAAGCAAAATAGCGTCAGTGTGACGATCGGTGCTGAGATGATCGAGCAGATCATTGAAATCAATATCGGATGCATTCCCCAGAGAGATAAAAGCAGAAAAGCCAATCTGTTTTTCATTGGCCCAGTCTAAAATGGTTGTACACACCGCAGCTGATTGAGAAATAAAGGCAATATTCCCTTTCAAAGCGGGGACCGGAGAAAAAGAGGCATTAAATGATATCCAAGGAAGGATGATGCCCAGACTATTTGGACCGACAATACGCATGTTCGCAGCCTTTGCGATAGCGTGACATTGTTGTTGAATCTGGTGATCTTCTGGATCATTGGTATACATATCCGACGATAAAACCACCACATAAGCGACTTTTTTTTCAGCAAGCTGGTGGAAGAGCGAAATATTTCTTGAGGCGTGCGTACATAAAACCGCGATATCCGGTATGATAGGCAGCGAGTCGATTGTTTTGTAAGCCAGGACACCACAGACAGATGTATAACGGGGAGTGACCGGCATGACTGTGCCATCAAAGTTACCGCTGAGCAGGTTCTTCATCACGACGTGACCAGCTCGTAGTGGGCGATTGGAGGCACCAATGACGGCAACCGATCTGGGTTTTAAAAAATGAGACAGGTTGTTCATTTTTATTTCTCACATCAGCAAGGATATCCGTCTGATTATACAATTGGATTGGTGGATACAGGTATATAGAAAGCAAAACTTGGATATTCGCTTAAAATTGTTTAATACTTTGTGTTTTATATCACATGTTATTCATTTGAATTTATTACCTAAACTTGATTCTAGACTCGGCTATGGGCATGATTGATACACTCTTTATGAAAGGCACGAAAACTATGGAAAAAAAAGTCATTCTCGGTTTGTCTACGTTACTGTTGGCGGCATGCTCTTCTGGCACTTATGTAACGGACGTGACAACTGAAAGCTACCAGGAAGAATATCCCACGGCCAAAATACAGCAGCCGGTGGTTTCTCAGCAGGGAACAACCGCTGATGGTGTGACAGAAATGAATGTGGTGCGGACGACTGAGAAACCGGCGACATCACAAAAAATGTCTCAACCGAGTCAGACTGCTGTGACCATTACACCACCAACGGCAAAACAGGTGGCAATGAATCCACGTTTTGGTTATACCATTCAGGTCGTTGCGGTTGGTAGTCAAAGCAAAGTGGATCGATTCTCCAGTAAGCTCCCTAAGAATGGTCAGCCTATCTGGGAAAACTACAAGGTTGTCAATGGGACGAAGTGGTATACCGTTTTATATGGTGACTTTGCAACGCGAGCGAAAGCGCATCAGGCGATTCAAATGTTGCCAGCCGAGTTTCGTCAACTCAAACCTTTCGTGAAAAGTATTGACGCTATTAAAAACTCGGAGTATCCGACTTTAAACAAGCTGAATTAAGTAAAAAAGGGCCTTGGGCCCTTTTTTTGTGTAGATAGTGAACGATTAGCTGCTGAGAGAAAAATTAAGGCTACAACTTTATCGGGAATTATCTATGATAGAGGCGGTTTAAACTGAAAGGATGTATGGAAGAATAATGGGCCGTATCAATATATTATTACTTTGTGGTGGTGGTTCATCCGAACATGAAGTGTCATTGGTTTCTGCGAATTATGTGCAGGAACAACTCCAAGCTAATCCTCACTTTCATGTTGTACGTATTGAAATGAAACGTGACGGATGGTTTACCGAGGACGGTCATCTGGCATATTTAGATACCAATACTGCAACGTTGAATACCGATGTTAGCTGTCAGAACATTGATTTTGTGGTGCCATGCATTCACGGTTATCCGGGGGAGACCGGCGATATTCAATCCATGCTTGAACTCGCTGCAATTCCATATCTGGGATGTGGCCCGGAAGCGAGTTCCAATAGTTTTAATAAGATTACATCTAAGCTTTGGTACGATGCGCTCGGTGTTCCGAATACCCCTTATTTATTCTTATCTGAATTGACGGATCAGACGATTGCACAATGTGAAGAAGCATTTCACCGTTGGGGGGCTTTATTTGTCAAAGCAGCTCGGCAAGGTTCTTCCGTTGGATGTTACAAGGTCACTGATTTATCACAATTGCATCAGTCAATTGCCTCTGCATTTCAGTTTTCTGAACAGGTTCTTGTTGAGAAAGCCGTAAAACCGAGAGAGTTAGAAGTTGCGGCTTATGAAATCGGCGGAGAACTTCATATTTCGGCACCGGGTGAGGTGATTGCGCCAGCCGATGCTTTTTACACCTATGAAGAGAAATATAGTCAAACCAGCCACTCTTATACGAAGGTCGAGGCTGAAGGTCTCAGCGCTGAACAGCTTGCCTCTATTCGGGAATACAGTGAAAAAGTGTTCCGTCATATGAAACTGAGACATCTTGCCCGTGTTGATTTTTTCTTAACGCCGGACGGACAAGTTTATCTGAACGAAGTCAATACATTCCCGGGAATGACACCCATCTCGATGTTCCCTAAGATGTTAGAAAACAATGGTCACACCATGGCAGATTTTTTAACGGACTGTATTGAGCGCTCATTGGCAAAAGTTACGGCTTCCAAGGCTTGAACGATTTGAATCGTTGAATTTCAATTTCGGCTTGGTGATGCTTTCCTACGTACTGAGAAGGCATCACCGTACTTTGCCAACGGCCGAAAGATTGGATCTCTTTGATTTTCATTCCTTGTTTATAGAGCTCTTGGGCTGCGCCGATGCGGGTTGATTGACCTGAAAACTTAAGGTGGGCAATACCAAGCCGTTCTCCGGCTCCTCTTAAAATGCGATAGATTGATGAGTCGTTTAGTTTATCAATACCGATATTCTGATGACGGTCGATCGAACGAAAGACATAAGGTGAGGACTGGATATCAATGAGCTGATACCACCTGTGGATTGCTTCTGAAGCCGGTGGAGAAAGTTGATAATGATTGCCTCTGAGTTCGACTTGTACCTCTGATTCTGAGTGAAAGGTGAGTTGTTCAACGCGAAGCTCTCTGAGCTCGAGTCGTTTCAAAATACACTCAAACATCAAATGATAAATTGCCAGATCGCGAATGTCTTTGGCATCTTTAGCGGTGGAGAGTAACGCATCTAATTGTTCAATATGGTCATGGTTTAATGCATCTGCCTGACTGTTATCACCTTTTTTTTCTGTTCTCAGTGCCATCAGGAGTATACGAACTTGGTGATGTGTCATCGGGTCAGGATAGCCAAGGAATTTATGTAACACTGTTATGGTGACGGTGTAACGACGCAAGGTCGAAAACTTTCTTACCCGCGATTCCTTTTCAAGAAACAGGCGAATCATATCCGGGGAAGCCGGATAAGGAACAACCTGCTGATTCTGACAGAACGCTACAAACAGATTCCAGTCTTTGACCATCGCAAGTAAGGAACTATTTGAATACTGATATTGGGTCAGTTCATTGAGTTGTTCTTTATGGATAAACGCACAAAGTTGCTTGGTATAATCCTCAATTATTGTCTTTTTTGTGATTAATATTGGTTTTTTCAACATTCTAATGCACTATAACTAGGTTATTAGCCCTAAATATACTTGATCATGTGCCGATTACAATTAATATTAAATGAAAATACATAAAAGAGCTGAGTAGACTTATGGCTGTTGCAACATACCGAGGGTTTACCCTCAAATCTGCCGGTCAATCCAGTGATGTCTGGCAAGTAAAAATTAAGAATCACGTTCTTTCCGGTAATAAGGCAGCTGTAAAGAAAAGTATCGATTGGTGGTGTGATACTGCCTCTATTATTGACCCCAAAGAATTTTCCAATGTTGAAGTGAAGAGAGAGCAAGCCTCTGCAACTCAGGAACAGTTTGCTGGTTTTACTCTGAAAAATGATACGGGTGAGCCGAATGACTGGTACTGTATATTCAATGGACGACTTCTTAAAGGTTCCAAGCTTGCTATCGAAAAACATATTGAAAAAACAATTCTAGAACTCCGTCAGGCGAAAGCAGCGGCATCAGCAAAGAAGTAGTTAAAGTATGACATTAGTATATTCCACTGAAGTTGGACGAATTAAACCAGAAGCATCACAACCTCAACGGCCAAAAGGTGATGGTATTGTCAGAATACAGAGACAAACCAAAGGGCGAAAAGGAAAAGGCGTCTGTGTTATCACCGGTCTTGACCTTGAAGATACTGCACTAAAACGTTTGGCAGCAGAGTTAAAGAAACATTGTGGCTGTGGTGGTGCAGTAAAAGACGGGCATGTTGAGATCCAAGGCGATGACCGGGAAAAAATAAAAGTCTTTCTGGAAAAGAAAGGTCATACAGTTAAGCTTGCTGGTGGCTAAAATAAGTTTTAGTGAAGTGAAAGAAAGGCCTAAGGTGACATTGTCACTTTAGGCCTTAAACGTCCTTTGGGACGGATAGTTATCCTTAGTTCATCTTATTGCCTCTCGCTGTACAAAAAATATCTAGTTATTTCATATCTATAGAATTTATTCGCGATTAATGATTCAAATCAGTGTTTCAGTGCGCTTGTAAGCATATTGTATCTCTAATCACATTTTCATATGCAAAATATAGGAGAGAATTATGAGCGTCATGAGGTTTTCTGTACCCAGAGATATTATCTATGGAGAAGGTGCACTGGCTGAACTGGCAAATTTAAAAGGTCAAAAAGCTGCAATCGTGACAGGTGGAAGCTCCATGAAAAAATTTGGCTTTTTAGAACAATGCCAAAATTACCTCTCACAAGCTGGAATTCAGAGCATCATTATTGATGGTGTTGAACCGAACCCATCAGTTAAAACAGTCTGGCGTGGTGCTGAAGCAATGATTAACTTTGAACCAGACTGGATCGTAGCAATAGGGGGTGGGTCGGCCCTGGATGCAGCCAAAGTCATGTGGTGCTTCTATGAACATCCGCACTTAAAATTCGAAGATATTATTGAGGTCGGCTCTATGCCGGCATTACGCCAAAAAGCGAAATTTATCGCGATTCCGTCAACCAGCGGTACGGCTTCTGAAATCACCGCGTTTTCTGTTATTACTGACACAGATAACCATATTAAGTATCCCATCGTTGCAGCAGACATGGTGCCTGATATTGCGATTCTTGATCCCAAATTGCCGGAAACAATGCCAGCGCATATTACGGCTAATACCGGGATGGATGTCTTAACACATGCCGCAGAGGCGCTTGTTTCAATTGCTGCGACATCATTTACGGATCCGTATTCAATCGAAGCAATCAAACTGGTGATTGATAACATTGAGACCGCATACAAAGAGCCTGATAATAAAGAAGCCCGTTATAACATGCATAATGCATCAGCACTTGCTGGTATGGCGTTTACGAATGCTTCATTAGGGTTGGTTCATTCACTTGCTCACAAAATTGGTGGCGAATTTGGGGTCACACATGGCTTGTCCAATGCGATTTTATTGCCATATATTATTGATTTTAATAGACAATACACAACTAAGTATCAGTTGGCAGAAAGCATTCTCGGCATTGATGATCTGGCACAAACCGTCAGAGAACTGAACAAAGCATTGAATATTCCAACCTGTTTTAAAGACTGTGATGAGGTTGACTTCAGCGAAGAGAAATTTACTCGAGTACTGGAAAGAATGAGTGAGCGAGCCTACGGTGATCCATGCACACTGACCAATCCGGGTAAACCAACAGTGGAAGATGTGAAGAACCTATACCGTAAGAGTTATTACGGCGCGTAGTATCCAATTCATTTAAGCATAAGCGAGCGCGGTAGTAACTAACCGCGCTCGTTTTTATCATTCTCAAATCCTTCAAGATAATATTAAATCAGGGGGGCACAAGAAACGCGAGGTCACCATAAGCATCATCTGAGCCGTAAGTGAGATACAAAAGGCCTATAGTGATTTACTTTGAATTGTCTCGAATATTATATTTAACATAACGTACATAATGCGCACTTTTGTATTGGGTTTAATTTGTCTGTTAATGGTAAGCTCAACTAGAAAACTACGATATGTCTTCGACTTTGCAGATCATATTAAAACATGAGCTGTCATTATCAAGGATTTAAAATGATACCTAAAATCCAAACCTCGAATCTTATACTATTGCCACCAACGGCGGACTGTGATGTATGGTGGCCCGATTACTAAAAGCCAAGTTTGGTCTAGGCTTCAATCCGACTTGGTTCATGGTATCTGCAAGGATTTGGTGTTTGGGTTATTCAGTTACGTTCAAATAAGCAGTTAGTCGGTACGTGTGGATTTTGGCAAGGGTTAGAATGGCCAACTGAGTTAACTTGGTGGATTCTTCCCGAATATAGAGGACAAGGGATTGCGTCAGAAGCTTCTCAAGCAGCAATAGAATATGCATACACTCATTTTAAGTGGGATCATGTTGAAACTTATATGCATGATGAAAATGCAGCGGCTCGAGCTCTGGCAGAAAAAATCGGTGGACAAAAAAACAGACGGCTTCGATTCCCTGATGACCTGACTCGTGATGTTTATCGCTTCTCCCGCTAAAGCGTCGACTCCTCTACTTCTGTTGTTACCTTCAATTCAGGCTAAATTAGAATGAACAGTCAGAGTTTTGTTCTCGTCATATACACTTCAAATCAGTAATTCTCCCTCATTCAACCGACCTCCAATTTATTCAATACAAGCCTTACAGATAAGTGGTTTCGGGTATTGTATTTAGTTTGGTATTGCGGAGGTGGTTGTTGTTTATTGTATAACTAACCCATTAGTTATAGTGCATCAGGATATTTCCTATGAGTGATACTGTCACGAGACAGAAGTATTCACTAACATAAGATCCAAAAAGATCCTGCTTCTTTATGAAGACGCTCATCGAATAAAAGGAGATAAACCGATAGAATATCATTCTGCACTAAGTCTATGAAAAAACAAATATTCCTCTCAAAAATATAGAAAAATTGGCATCGGAATAAATACGATCAACTTATTTTTCTTCAAAAAACAACTAAGCGATGTGAGTAATTACTATGCGTAAAAATGTTGGTATCTCAGGAATGATTTATTTTCAGATACAAAAAAGCCCCCTCTTTTCAGAGGAGGCTTTAAAAGCGAGACTGGGAGGGAACGTATTAATACGTGGATAAGAAGTTCACATAGGCGCCTTTTGCATGCGCATTGGTATAGCTTACGGCTGCATCAAGTTCAAATAACCCAAGTAGAGAAAGCCCTATCCCCGCAGTATAGACATCATCAGAATTGCTATAAGCCAAATTCTTTTTATAACCGGCTCGCAATTTTAGCTGGCGTAGAATATCAATTTCGCCACCGACGCGAAGCATCTGGGTATTATCATTGAAATTGGTGTAGCGCTCTTCCTCATTCAGATCATAATCAACGCTAAATGAAGCATAGTCACCAATCAACCCGACACCGATTGTATATAGGGGTCTGAGTTGGTAGCTATATTGCAGGTCAGCCTTGCCAGAAACACTGGAGGCAACTCGCTGGGTTGTGATATCACGAGAAATCAAATTGGTTGCTGCAAATCCCACTCTCACCGGCCCGTAGAACCATAGTAAACCGGCATCTAAGTTGAATACAGTTTCTCCGGAGCTGTTGGCATCAATATCACTGAGATCGTAGTTCTTTAAGCTGGCTTCATATACATAGGTATAGACACGTTGAAGTTTGGGAGAAACGCCGACTGAGATATGCTGTCCCAGAAATGTTTGGTACTTTGCCAGGGAAAGACCAACCTCAGTGACCGCAACAGAAACAGCATCGATGGTACTATTCTGTGCATTATCAAGCGTAGAGGAGCCCGTTGTCGCAATTGATGGCGTTACATAGGTCTCCGCATAGGCTTTACCAAATAAATTCATCGCAAGATATTGATTTGGTATTCCGATCGCGATTGCACCACCAATATCAGCTTTGAGTTCACCGCCATTCAGTGCATCTAACTGACTCTGCAGTTCAGCTTCTCGTGATGAATCTCCGCCTTCCACATTCTTGATTAAATCACTGATATCATCAATGGTATTGGAGATATCGTCAGGATCGTTATAGGTCAGGCCAAAACTGGGGAGTAATATTCCTGCATCATCATTTCTGCGATAGATGGCGACAATAGCAGGGTTATAGAAAGGTGCGGTGAGATAATTGGCTGAAACGACGCCAGTGCCTCCCATTGCATCTCCGCGAGCCTCAACAGCATAGGAAGCGGCCATACTCCCGGATGAAACAACGAGAAGCGAAGGAATCAAGTGTTTTAGTTTTATATCCATATGCGCTATAAACCGAATAAAATTTAATGTCTATAACGACAGATTGTTATATATCTTTAGCTATTCCTCTAGTGAAACATCATATGTTTTACTAATAACTTGAGATTGCTCAATAGTGATTGGTCCTTGCCACCGTTGATGATTCATCGATACCGCCAAAACATATCGTCCCGGTTCAAGTGTATTCGGAGGTAACTCACTCGGATAATTAGATTCATAGGTCTGCTTCCAAACTTCTGAATATTTTCCACTATTGTAGCTATATGCGGAAACTCTCATTTTGGGTAACGGACAGTAACGATTCGGAATCGCTGTTTTTTCAACACGCCATTGTTCTTTTGAACGCCAATGAATCGTGTGATAGGTTTTGGGATTATCAAGAATGACCCACGAACTCCACGATTCCCCATTTTTTCGAGAAATAATCAACCGATAAAGCCCCATCGGCAGACGATTATTCAGATTATACCGTTTCACATAGGTCAACTCATTAGTGACATTGTCACTTTCCACCTGAGAAAAAGAGCTATCGAGTGAAATTGAATGATCAACCCACCGAGTGAACGAAACCTCTTCTATTTGTGACGTTGTCACCATATCAACTAATAATTGAAATGCGTCACGTCCCGGACTTTGAATTTCCACTCTTCGAACGGCGAGAGATTTGATCCAGTCAGGGAAAGGAGCAGGTTCCAGACTCTTACCACAATCGGCACTTAAAGATTGAAGGAGTAAATCATTTAGATGACTACTAAGATGTTTGCTTTCAGCACTCTGCCAGACTTCAACTAAAGAGTTAAACATTTTAGGCAGATCATTTTCCAGCAGATGTTCATGGGCTTGCGTTAATGGCGTGTTGCGTTCAAACCAATTCGCGTAAACAAAATGGCTGGGAGCACACATCAGTACTCCCAGTAAGAAAAAACTCTTTTTTCTCATCATCAGGCTTTCATTTTGTAGCCAACACCCCGTAACGTTTCAATTTCTAGTCCGGGAAGTTTTTGTCTTAATTGCAGAACATGTGTGTCCACCGTTCTTGTTGTCGGAAAGTGATTATAGCCCCACACATGATCCAATAATTCATCTCGGGTAAAAACTCTACCTAAGTTGCTTGCCAGAAATAGCAACAGATCAAATTCTGTACGAGTCAATGTAATTAACTCACCTTTGTAATGCACTTCCCGAGTGGATTTATCAATGGTGAGTTCTGGTGTGACAACCTTTGTGTCATCCTGTTGTCCATCACCATCCGGTGCTCGAAGCTGCGCTCTCACTCGGGCAAATAACTCGGCTTCAGCAAATGGTTTGGTTAGATAATCATTCGCACCAGAATCCAGTCCGGCAACTTTATCTTTCACTGTCACCAGCGCGGTCAACAAAATAACCGGAACATCTTTCAGATTTTTCCAATCCACGAGGTGTTCAACCGAATCACCATCAGGAAGCTGTCGGTCTAAGATGACTAAATCAGCCTGCTCCCAATATTGTCTTACTTCTGAAATCTTCTCCGCATGTAAACAGTTATATCCGGCTTGTTCCAGACTAACTAACAATCCATCAGCCAAGTTTTTATCATCTTCAACAAGAAGCAACGTCTGTTTCACAAGGTATCTCCAAAATAAATGTTGTTGGTGGCCCGACTAGAGACATCTTGCCTCCCATTCTTCCAACCATTGATTCTACAATTGTTAAACCTAGGCCTAAACCACTTTTACTGACAAAGGGCTTACGTAGCTGACGCCAGTCTTTTTCGGTCAGCACACCCTGATCAACTACCTTGAACGTAACCATATGACTTGACGTCGTTACATCCAACTGCACGGGGGCAATACCATATTTAATGGCATTTCTTAGTAAATTATCAATACAAGTTCCCAACCAATAGACATTTAATTTTGCTGCAACATCCTGATTGATTGAGAAATGAACAGATGATTCAAATTCTTCCTCTAATTTATACTCTAACCACTCAGCAACTGATGGAACCCAATCCACAGCTAAAGGTTTCGTGTCGGACTGCAAATAATCTTTACTAGCCTCCGCTAACTGCCTTAGGCGGCGAGTATCTTCACATAATCTGCGAAATTCATCATAGACACTTTCAGGCAGATGCTCAAACTCTCGTCTGAACCCTTCAACAGTCAGTGAAAGACTCGCAATCGGTGTCCGTAATTCATGTGTCAATATCTGCAAAATAAGCATACGGCTTCTCATCTCAAGCCGCTTGGTATTCCAACGATAGAAAAACCAACTAATCACTAATAAAACGTTGAAAGCAACAAGACCAACGAGGATGTACCGTAAAATATCCGATTGATCTTCCTCTGCCCAACACAAGTTACCGCGTCGAACAAAACAAGTTGAATTATCAGTATTTACATAACTGAAGACTAACCCCGCCTGCTCGGCATTATTCTTCCACACATGATCAGCAAACACATAGTATCGATCACCTTTTCTCAACCAAAGCTCATTTTGCTCGCTGAACATTGAGTCCCCTGATATCAATGACGTTACCGACTCACTGTCCATGCGTTGCAGACGTCCTAATAAAGTATCTTTAGAGGCTTTAGGACGTTCCTGAATATGCATATAGACTTTTAGTTCATCATAAAGCTCAGGGTGTTTTTTTACATATCGCGCCGCATACGTTCCCCCACCCGGATGGATCAAAGCACTTCGGGCAAACCAGCGTAACGGCAGTTGAGTCCCTTTACAAATTGCCCGAGTAAAGACCAGCGGTTCCGTCGTTAAGGGACTCAAAGGTAAATTCCCGGTACATTGTTTCGCTAAGGCGTAAAGTTGCTGGATATCTTTTAAAGGGTACTCAAAGGTCTGCGGCAACATGGAGTCGGGAGTAATTAGTCTTGTGGCATACTCAGCTTCTATTTTTCTTAAATCATATGAAACAAGCGCTTCATCGTATCTGAACAAAGAAATAAAATGATCGATTCTTGCCGGCAAAGAGTCCGCATGTGCATATGGAATAATAAACATGAACAACAACATGAATCGTTTTAATATCATCTTTTTATGTGACTCTGTATTCTCTGGCAAGTTTCATGATCCGGATGCATTATGACAAAAATAGTTATTACCGTGTTATGTTGATGTCAATAATCTGTCCCGTAAATAAATAAAGCCAGCATTATCGCTGGCTTATATTACAAATACAAAGTTTTTTTACTCAGGGTCAATCCAAATGTTCCAGTATATGCAGACATGACGCTTTGGCATCGCCAAACAACATCTGAGTATTTTCTTTAAAGAAAAGTGGGTTTTGAACCCCTGCATATCCGGTATTCATTGAACGCTTAAAGACGATCACATCTTTGGCATTCCAAACTTCCAAAACTGGCATTCCGGCGATAGGACTATTCGGATCCTCGAGTGCAGCCGGGTTGACCGTATCATTTGCCCCGATAACCAACACCGTATCGGTTTCACTGAAATCATCGTTGATTTCATCCATTTCCAAGACAATCTCATAAGGAACTTTCGCCTCGGCCAACAGAACATTCATATGACCAGGCAAACGCCCCGCAACGGGGTGGATACCAAAGCGAACGTCAATCCCTCTGGCTCTCAGCTTCTCGGTAATCTCGGAAACCGGATACTGAGCTTGTGCAACTGCCATACCATATCCCGGTGTAATGACCACAGACTTCGAATTCTTAAGCATGTCTGCAACATCCTCAGCCATAATCTCACGGTGCTCACCTTGCTCTCCCTCCTCGCTAATGACAACTTCCTGACCGAATCCGCCAGCAATAACACTGATAAAAGAACGGTTCATCGCTTTACACATAATATAAGACAGAATAGCACCTGAAGAACCAACCAAAGCACCGGTTACAATCAATAGATCATTCGCCAACATGAATCCCGCAGCTGCGGCAGCCCACCCTGAATATGAGTTCAGCATGGAAACAACAACCGGCATATCTGCACCACCGATAGAAGCGACCAAGTGATAGCCAAACACAAAAGCGATCAGAGTCATCACAATCAATGCGAAATAGCTACCGTCCACATTGACAAAGTAGATCAGTAATAGTGTAGAAACGATAACTGCCGCAAGATTCCACTTATGTTTGTGTGGAATATTTAACGGTGATGATTTAAACACACCATGTAGTTTGCCAAACGCAACGATCGAGCCGGTAAATGTGACAGCCCCAATGAAAACGCCGATGAACACTTCAACCAAATGGATGACATGCTCAGCATGTGTCGCGGTTTCCGGCGCTTCAATAAAGCTATTATATCCAACCAAAACAGCGGCCATACCGACAAAACTATGGAGGATCGCCACCAACTGGGGCATTTGTGTCATTTCGACTTTTTTCGCAAAATGGATACCGATCGTCCCACCAATCGCCATTGCAATGATTATCCAGACAATTCCCGACGTATCGGGAGCAAAAATTGTTGCGACTAAGGCAATCGCCATCCCGGCAATACCGTAATAGTTACCAACTCTCGCTGATTCCTGTTTTGATAAGCCAGCCAGACTCATCACAAAAAATAAAGCAGCAACGATATACGCCGCTTGTACTAATCCTGCAGACATTCGCTACTCCTTGTTATTTTTTACGGAACATTTCAAGCATACGCTTCGTGACGGTAAAACCACCGAAGATATTAATACTTGCGATCAACACAGCAATAAACGATAGAAACGTAACAAAACCATTACCCTGACCAATCTGCAATAAACAGCCGATGACAATAATCCCTGAAATTGCATTGGTGACGGACATTAAAGGCGTATGTAAGGCATGAGTCACGTTCCAAACCACGTAATAACCAACCACACAGGCAAGTACAAAAACGGTAAAATGGCTGAGGAACGCTGCAGGTGCGACAGAGGCAATCCAAGCGAATGCACCTACACCAACCACGAGTCCCAACATTTTTTTCATCGGAGAAACAGCTTTCTCTTCTTTTTTCTGGGGGGTTTTTACTGGTTCGGATTTCGTCTGTGGTTGTGCTGAAACCTGAATAGGAGGAGCCGGCCAAGTCACCTCACCTTCCTTAATGACAGTCACACCTCGCTGAACGACATCCTCGAAATCGATGTGAATTTCACCATCTTTTTCTTTGCACAATAATTTTAATAGGTTAACTAGATTCGTGGCATAAAGCTGAGAAGACTGCGTTGGTAAACGCCCCACCATGTCAGTATATCCAATGATCTTGACGCCATTTTCAGTAGTCACGACCTGATCAGCCACGGTATATTCACAGTTTCCGCCATTGGCAGCCGCAAGATCAACAATCACACTCCCCGCCTTCATACTGTCAACCATGGCTTTGGTTATCAGTTTTGGTGCCGGCTTACCGGGAATCAATGCCGTTGTAATGATGATATCGACATCTTGTGCCTGCGCTGCGTAAAGTTCAGCCGCTTTACGATTAAAATCATCAGACATCTCTTTGGCATAGCCGTCACCAGCGCCAGAATTTTCCTGAAAATCAACAGAAAGGAATTCTGCGCCCATCGACTGGACCTGTTCTTTCACTTCAGGACGAACATCAAAAGCCCGGACAATAGCGCCCAAACTCCCCGCAGCACCAATTGCTGCTAATCCAGCAACACCTGCACCTGCGACGAATACTTTAGCGGGCGGAACCTTACCTGCTGCGGTAATTTGTCCCGTAAAAAAGCGTCCGAATTCATGTGCCGCTTCAACAACTGCACGATATCCAGCAATATTGGCCATCGATGACAAAGCATCAAGAGCCTGTGCACGAGAAATACGTGGTACTGAATCCATAGCAAGCACATTAATTTTTTTACCGGATAAGGTTTCAAGTAGTTCTGGATTTTGTGCTGGCCAGATAAAGCTGATTAGCGTTGCCCCTTCTTTGATCAACGCTATTTCTTCTGCTGTCGGCGCATTGACTTTCAAAATAATATCGGCACGCCATACATCTTCAGTGGATACCACCTGAGCACCAGCAGCTTCGAAACTCTGGTTGTCAAAACTCGCTTTTTCTCCAGCATCGGTTTCAATAAGAATATCAAAACCTAACTTTAGCAGCTGCCCAACCGAAGTCGGTGAAGCTGCAACTCGCGTTTCACCCGCAAGTCGTTCTTTAGGCACACCAATTTGCATAGTTATTCCCTTATAATTGGCAAAGTAAATATGTTTAATCTAACGGCTTACTTATCGATCCAAGCAGCTGACAATCTCGACTAACCACTTGCGTTTCTTTATAACATGTTGGTTCAACGGTGTTGGTCCAACATCTACCATGAACTTCACCATACTAACGAGAATGTCCAGTGAATTGAACATCATGGCAAAAATTAATCATCACGAAAAAAGAAACCACAAGCTTATCGGCTTGTGGTTTCTTTCATTATGATTTCAATCAACTTGAGTCACACTCAACTGAAGATCTTTTCTCCCATCTGATCAATAAACATCTTCGCCTTATTAACCATAAGCTCGTCGGCACTACTGCGACTAGACAAAACATCTGACCGAATAAAGCGATGTTCTTTGACTTCACCATTGATTTCGCGAGTAATTCGTCCGGCCACCCGATACTGACCATTTTCAGCAATCGCTTCAGGAAAGATAGCAAAATCTTTGTAATAAACAGGCTCAATCGGTGCTGATTCTTGCTGACGTTGGCCAAACAACCGAGATAAAAATCCCACTTACTTCTCCTTTTGATATTCTGTGTGATGACTAATGATCGGGCTTTCATACCATTCCAATTCAAGGTCATCATCATAACGAGCCGTTGCAACGACGATAGGAACCTCCCGATGCTCAGGATTCTGACGACGGTCATTTTTGATCATCGTTTCTCCGGCTTCAACGGCATCTTTGGCAAATTGTTTTAATTTGACTAAACGAGTTTCCGGCAGCGTGGATAAAAAATCAATGTCATGGCGAATATATACGGGACGCAGCTGGCTCAATGCTAAACAAGCCAGATCAGCCAGTTGTTCATGATCATAGCGTGCTTTAAAATCGTCTGAACTCAAAATTTGACCGACTAAAGTTTCCATATAATTATGGACATCAACACTGATATGCATATTTATTCTCCAGTAGCTGTCAGCATCCAAATAGATATCATCTTCACCATCACAGGATTCAGGTATATCATAAACATAGTATCAGATAATCAACCTGACATACTTTTATGCATTGCAGTCGCAGTCCTGTAAACCATATGATGTCAAGATTCGGTATTTTTTAGCCTCCGGGAATCCGGAAGGCTGCTCTCCTTTGTTTCATTCGATGCATCTTGTCACGCATCGGTCTTATGCACTCACTATCCAAAATGCAAGAAAAGTACAGAAAAAACGACAAAATGGTGTATTTTTTACTAAAAATCACGTAAAGTGCAGCTAATTGTTTGACGAATCAACCATCTATGTTTTCAATGTCGGTCAGTTCTTCCTGGTTCCGCTCTTTACTCCCTATTCTGTTCATTGTGGCTATCCATATTGGGATGGGCCATGAGATATTCACGCAACTATCAAATTCCAATGTACTGCTTAACTTACCTTACGTTTTACTTTTCACCGCACTAGCAGTGGCGCAAATATTCAAACAAAGTCGTATGGGGATGTTAGCCGTAGCCCAGATACTGGCCTATGTTATCATTCAGTTTCGTTTGCAGACGCCTTTAATCAGCGGCTCAACACTCTTAGAATTGTCCTTACTTGCTTTTCTTTTTCCGGTGAGTTGCATCATTTGTTATGTATTCCATGATTCCGATCTGTTCACCAAAGAGTTTCTGTACTATCTGCTTGTTCAAGGTCTGTTTTTTGCCTGGTCATTGTTGATTCTGGATTATTTTAATCAGGGTGATTTTCCGGATCTCTTTACACAGCTCTTATTAGCTGTGCCTCAGGTATCACGGTTACCGTTTATTTTATTCCTTTACCTGATTGTGTTAAGTGGCATGACCATGCTGTTGCTATTGAGGAAAAATCGTAAACTTGATGCCGTTGTTTACACCTCTGTTCTGCTTATTTCAGATGTTTTTGTCTCTTTTCATCTGCCTCATATCTCCAGCATACTATTTTCTATCTCTGGCATTTTTCTGGTGCTGTATGTTATTGCCGCCGGACATGAGCTTGCGTTCAATGATCGCCTCACTCACCTTCCCGGTCGTGCCGCACTCGACCACACCATGAAATCTCTGGGACGACATTTCACCATCGCCATGATTGATGTTGATCATTTCAAACAATTCAACGACAACTACGGTCATGATACCGGTGATGAGGTTTTAAAACTGGTGGCAAGCAAATTACGCCAAGTCAAAGGAAAAGCGAAAGCTTATCGCTATGGCGGTGAGGAGTTTACCATTATCTTTAAAGGAAAAAGCTCAGAAGAAGCATTTGATTATCTTGAATCTTTACGCCAAGAGATCCAAAACTATGACATGTATCTCAGAAATACAGATAAACGTCCTAAAAGTGATAAAATGGGACGTCTGAAACGCCAAAAAAATCAGCCCAGTAATGTCGTCAATATTACGGTCAGCATTGGTGTCAGCGACAGTCAGTCAAGCCGGGATCCTCAAGACGTCATAAAATCCGCAGATCAGGCCCTCTATAAAGCGAAAAAATCCGGGCGGAACCGGGTGGTTGTGTAAAGCTCTCCTAGCAAACACAACATCAACTGCAATTAACATTTAAGAAAAGAATAATAAAAATCAACGAGGTATCAACATAAAATCATTCATATTGATACCTAGTCATGATGAATCAGCCTTATCTATGAGTCGCAATACAATGATTAACTTTACTATTCAATACCGATTTTATGGCAATGCTGCCATTTTCATTTAAGTGGTCACCATTCCAGAACATTTTAGTGGGTAATAGATAATGATATAAATTAATATAGCAATCAGCGCCTAATTGATTCATATCCTTAGTAAACGTTTTCAAATCAGGCACATCATATTTTGATAAGTAGTTTTTTAGTCGGTTGATATAAAGATCATGCAATGGCATAGAAATGAGGATAACAACATGATCTTTTCCCTGCTTTATTAAGCGAATCATTTTCATCAATTTCTCTTTACTGCCGATATAAAAATTTGCATCTGGTTTGTTCCCTTGAAAATGAGATTCTCTGAACCAGTCGCCACCGCCATGACTGTGTATCCCATGAGAGACTTTTCGTCCATTGGATAAAAAATAATCATCATGAGATGAATTTTCAAATATAGACAATGGTGTTTTGACTAGTTTACGTTCAAAAAAATTCACTATATCTAATGGCTTGCCAAGAGATAATGAATCATTATCATTAGCCGACATATCGTAGGGTTTATATAATTCTAACGGCGTGATATTGATAACGAAATATTTCGTATTTTTAAACTTTTCTAATCCGATACCAATTTGTTTCATTCGACGATCGATATCGGCACCATCTTCATTAAGGTAATAGACATCAGTTTTATTAAGCAAAATTTTATAAGCATGAGAATTACCTATCATGAGCCAGTTAACATATTGGGGGCTGGAAATTTTTTTAAAAGAATCATCGAATATGACAATATAAATAGAAAAAATAACAGTCACACTAAAAAAAAATGCTGATATGATTTTTATTTTTCTAAAATTGCGCATAATAAAATTGCCCATCCACTTTTCTGAAAAACAAGGTAAATACTACAAAAGACAAACATAACATGATAACAAAATAAGGATGACGATTAATTGTCTTACGAACTAATGAAAAAGACTTATAATCAAAAAATAACATAATTGAAATGCATAAAAACCACAATGTAAAATAGGACCAGTTGGATATTATTGGAATCAAATTACTTGGTAGAAAACCATTAAATAAAAAGCCGATGAAAGCATAATAAATAATTTGACTACCCCATAACAACTTATTCTTCTTCTTAATTTTATTCTGAAAGAAAAAATATATAAAGTTGAAAAGTCCAAACAGAATAAAATTAAACCCTAACCCATGCCATAAAGCTAAAGATGCAGTTGCAAAACCTATATTGGTATAAGCCCAAAATTTATTGTAAATTTTCACCTTGATAAAATCTATACACCATTGGTAAATAGTGATATTCCATCGCCTGTAAAACTGCGATATATTTTTGCTAAAAAAGGGCGATTTAAAGCTGATCGGCATTTTAAATCCTGAAAGGCCAGCAATACCAATCCCCATTAGTGACCAAGAGAGAAAATCAGAATACATATATGCCCACCAATATATGGAGTTGAGTAAGCTATCATCATTAGCATAAACATAATGAGTTATATGTGTAATATATGTTTTATAAAACAATCCGACTGAAAATATAATATGATATAGTGCCAAAGATTTGATGTTCATCTTTTTATTTCGAATAAAATCAGAGGACTTAACAACGGGCCCACAGTACATTTGAGGAAAAAAACTCAGCCGACTAACCATTGTATATAATGAAATCTCTTCTTTAATATAATAACAGGATTGAAATAAAACAAAACTCAATCCGAGAAGGTCACCTCTAATGTCTATAGGTAAAAAAGAATTTTTAAGTGAAATAAATAATAAGAACACCAAAGCTAGCATCACTTCTCGATTATACAGAAAATGTTTGTATTGAGTAATCAAAAAAGCCAACATCAACACAAAAACAAAGGTTAATGGATACAGTAAAGATGAAATTAAAACACCACTAAAAATAACAACCCTCTTGGAATTTGTTATAGCGGAAATAAAATAAATAAAAATCAATACTGTAACCAAACTATCTCCTTGCTATTATTTATTTTCATTCTTAATTTGTCAGATGATAGCGTTGTATATTTTTGCTGCATTTCTTTCAAAACCATACCTAACAAGCACATCACACTTCCCTAATCAGCTTATTCATTTCTATGCTATCAACTGTTATAAATTGGTAATTCATCAATAAGAATGACTTCCTCGTTTAACTTTTTCTATAGACACAGACACGATACCTGCCATAAATAGTATATGATAACTTGCTGTTTTTTACATGATTTTCTATATTAAAAAATGGGGGCAGATATCACGTCAAACCTCCTCCGTTTCAATAGATCACTACGTAAAATGAATCAGATAATTTTTAGGCTGGGTAGCTCTTGAGAAAAAATCGATACAAGACCCATAATAATGACAGATATGACCTAAAATTAGTGTCTAATCAAGACTTTGGTTTTATGCTCTCTATCATGATTCTTATTGTTGCCGGCTACCTTAATTCTTATAAGGCTGGCACTATGAGTACATCTGTGGCGTTTTTGGGAGGAATGATTGCCTTAGTCGCAACGATTCAACCTGATCGCTTGTACAGACTTAATTTTCTATGGACTTTCACCGGGTTCTTTTTAGGAAAAATAACTCAGACCATCATACTTGGGCTCATCTTTTATCTGTTATTTCTACCAACCGGACTGATCATGCGTCTATTTGGTAAGGATGAATTGAAGTTAAGACAGTCAGAATCCCATACATTCTGGCGTCACCGACAGCCGCAAAATTCTTCCCTTGAAGACACCTTCAAAAATCAATTTTAATCGCTGGATTGAGTATGGATCACCTAAAAGAACTTTTTATTTTTCTAAAAGTACGTAAGAAACTGTGGCTTGCCCCAATTATCATTGTCATGTTTCTCTTGTGCGGGCTATTCTTTGTCGTTCAGGGAACCGTCGTTGCACCGTTCATTTATACTTTATTCTAGGAGTAATAATGTACATTTTGGGGATCTCTGCATTCTATCATGACAGTGCCGCCTGCCTGATTTTCAACGGTGAAATCATTGCAGCAGCGCAAGAGGAAAGATTCACCAGAAAAAAACATGATGATAGTTTTCCTGTCAATGCGATTCAATATTGTGTTGCAGAAGCAAACATTACAGCCTCTGAGATTGACTATGTTGTTTTTTATGAAAAGCCATTGGTTAAATTTGAAAGATTAATAGAGACCTATCTGGCATTTGTTCCCCATGGCTTCAGAAGTTTTCGTTTAGCAATGTCGTTATGGATGGAAGGAAAACTATTCCAAAAATCTCTCCTCATAAATGGGCTATGCAGTGCATTTGAATCCCGTATTAATTGGAAAGAAAAACTCCGATTCTCAGAACATCACCTGTCTCATGCTGCAAGTGCTTTTTTCCCTTCACCATTTGAACGAGCAGCAGTACTGACATTAGATGGTGTTGGTGAGTGGACAACAACATCTCTGGCTATCGGGCATGGGAACCAATTAAATATCATTAAAGAAATACACTTCCCTCACTCTCTCGGGCTGCTTTACTCATCGTTTACTTATTATCTCGGTTTTAAAGTGAATTCCGGCGAATATAAGATGATGGGATTAGCGCCCTATGGAACCCCCAGATATACTCGCCTTATCAAAGACAAGCTGATCACTATTTGTGAAGATGGCAGCTTCCATCTGAATATGCGCTATTTTAACTATTGTGCCGGATTGACCATGACCAATAGGCGATTTCATCACCTTTTCGGGGGATCGCCACGACAACCTGAATCACCAATTACACAACGGGAAATGGATATTGCCGCGTCAATCCAGAAAGTCACCGAAGAAATCATTGTCAAATTAGCACGCTCGATTGCCTTGGAAACCGGAGAACGAAACTTATGCCTTGCAGGCGGTGTAGCGCTGAACAGTGTTGCTAATGGTGTGATTTTACGAGAGAACATATTTGATAATATATGGATCCAACCTGCTTCAGGAGATGCAGGAGGCGCTTTGGGTGCAGCTCTTGCTTATTGGCATATACATCATCAAGGAGAACGGACTTGTACCTCAACACGACATGACCATATGCAAGGTGCTTATCTGGGACCTGCTTATTCAGATCAGATAATAGAACAAACGTTGAATAAGCATGGGGCGAAATACAATCAACTGACGGCAGACGAATTAATCAATCAAGTCGCAACCCTGTTAGCGGAAGGAAAAGTCATCGGATGGATGCAAGGACGGATGGAGTTCGGGCCTCGGGCACTTGGCGCAAGAAGTATCCTTGCCGATCCAAGAGCGCCTTCTATGCAGAAAAAACTGAATCTTAAAATTAAATTCAGAGAAAGTTTCAGACCATTTGCTCCCAGTGTTTTAAGAGAACATATGGCGGACTGGTTCATGTGTGATACTGACAGCCCATATATGTTACTGGTTGAACATATAAATACTGATAAACAATATAAAGTTCACGATAGTGAATCAGTGGGTATCGAAAAATTAAATTTTGCCAGATCCGCTATTCCTGCTGTCACACATGTTGACTATTCAGCACGGATACAGACCGTCCATCAAGATACCAATCCTAAGTATTATGCATTAATCAAACGCTTCTACGAATTAACGGACTGTCCCGTTCTTGTGAATACTTCATTCAATATTCGAGGTGAACCGATTGTATGTACACCGGAAGATGCTTTCCGATGTTTCATGGGCACAGAGATGGATGTTTTAGCGGTCGGGAATTGTTTGCTGATCAAAGCTGAGCAAGATGTATCACTGAGAAACAACTATGTGGGCCAGTATGAGCTGGATTAAGCTGATATCAATCAACCTCTTTGTCCTTGTTGCTCTGCTCTTACTTTTGGAAGGTGGTGCTCGACTCGTATGGACATTAAAAACTTGTATGGCAGGAATGTGTGATTATAGTCGATTGAATCACTTAGCAGTACGAGAGCTGCCTGAAGATGTGAAAATTAATTTTTTCAAAACGAATCAACAGCTAGGTTATATACCGACTCCGGGATTCAATCAAATTATCAACTTCCGTCATTGGCCTCACGTCAAAGTTTCCATTGATGAAAATGGCTATAGAAATAATGACAATAACGGTATTGACACTCATGCCATTCTCGCAGTCGGAGATTCTTTTACATTTGGTGATCAAGTGTCAAACCGTGATACTTGGCCATCATGTCTTGAACGCAGCTTAAACAAAGGCATCACAAATGCGGGCGTCTCTGGCTACGGTGCAGCCCAAGCGATAAAAAGAGCTGCCATGATCTTAACAACAAGTCATTACGATACCGTGATTCTATCCATATTATTAAATGATGATTTTCATAGAGATAAGATGGATTATTTTTCTGGTTTGCCTCGCCCTGCAGTCATTACAAGACACGGTATCAGTGAATGGGCATCATTAACATTGGATGCAAAAGGAAGTAAATGGAATCCGGCCCAACTCCCCCACTCTCTCAGGCTTCTCAAATACGTTTGGCGCTACTCTATTGTTGGAGCAACCCTGATAGACAGAATATCTGCCATGAAAGGTAAATCAATTGACTGGACCGGTCGTCGTTTAACACACAAACACCCCGATGCAGCACCAATCGATGACATTATCAAATTCACATTAGAACAACTATCACGTTTACCCGTGGCTGAAAAATATGTTCTATTTCAATATTCACAAGGTGATCTCTTTAATCCTGAAATTGAAAAAATCCGCCATAGAGTGACAAACGCAGCACAACGGCAACACATAAACGTATTAGACAGTTTTAATTATTTGAAAACCGCTACAGAAGTAGCGCCAAGCCCCATATGGGATGGACATCATACGGCTTACGGTAACCAGCTGGTTTGTCAATTTATTGCAGAAAATATGAAACCAAAATAGTTCACTAAGTAAGAAGCAAGAAGCAAGAAGCAAGAAGCAAGAAGCAAGAAGCAAGAAGTAAGAAGTTGGAGCGGGCAGCGGGAATCGAACCCGCATCATCAGCTTGGAAGGCTGAGGTAATAGCCATTATACGATGCCCGCATCGAGATGACGGAGCTAATATGCCACAATCGACGAAAAATAAAAGTGCTATTTACGAAAAATCCGTTTGATTGCACACTTCATAATCAAATTAATTTCAATTGGTTATCATACAACCAGCTGTTCACCATCCAACTAATATCCCACGTCAATAATCAATAGATCACATATTCGTATACAACGGCCCACCACCGCCTTCCGGGGGGGACCAGGTGATATTTTGTGCGGGGTCTTTGATGTCACATGCCTTACAATGGAGGCAATTCTGCGCATCAATGACAAAGCGTTTGTCATTATTTTCTTCCACGATTTGATAGACACCGGCAGGACAATACCTTTGTGCCGGCTCACCATAGACCACAAAGTTTTCTGCTAACGGAATGTGTGGATCCCGTAATTGAAGGTGACATGGCTGATCATGTTCATGAGAGACTTTGGCGATATAGACGGAAGAAGACCGATCAAAACTCAACTTCTGATCCGGTTTAGGATAGTGAATCGGCGAACATTGATTGATCGGTAATAATTGGGCGTGATCGGCTTGGTTATCTCGAATATGCCATGGCAAACGTCCCCGGAGAATATTCTGATCGACAACATTAAAGAGTCCCCCACCGAAGGGGCCAAATTGATGCATCGCCGCAGTACTATTTCTGGCCGTATACAGCTCGTCATGTAACCAAGAGTGGCGTAGGCTATCAGCAAAGGACGTTAAATCAGTGCCTTGCATCTCCTCTAACAATGCGGGATAAACAGTTTCCGCAGCCAACATCCCAGATTTCATCGCAGTGTGGATACCTTTCAGTTTTGCACCGTTCAGCACACCCGCTTCACAGCCAATCAATATCCCACCGGGAAATGTCATCTTAGGCAGTGCATGATATCCCCCTTTGGTTAACGTTCTGGCACCGTATGACAGTCGCTGCCCTCCCTGAAGATATTGGGCAATCTCAGGATGATGTTTCATCCGCTGAAACTCCTCAAACGGGCTCAGATAGGCGTTCTTATAATTCAAATCAACCACCAGACCGACAGCGACCTGATTGTCATCAAGAAAATAGAGAAATCCGCCGCCATTGGCATGGCGCGTCAAAGGCCAGCCAAAGTGATGGATCACCTGCCCCAATTGGTGGCGCTCAGATTCAATCTGCCAGACTTCCTTTAATCCCAGGCTAAAATGTTGTGTATCGGCATTGCGATCCAGCGCATAACGCTCAAGCAGTTGTTTACCGAGATGTCCCCGGCTTCCCTCAGCAAATAATGTATATTTGCCTCGCAATTCAATCCCCGGAATATGTTCGGATTTCGGTTCTCCCCGGACATTTAATCCCATATCACCAGTGATAACCCCACAAACTTCATTCCGTTCATTGACAAGCAACTCTGATGCGGTAAACCCAGTAAAAATTTCTACACCCAGTTGTTCGGCCTGACTGGCAAGCCACTGACAGAATTTTCCTTGGCGAATCAGATAACTCCCCTGATGATGCATATTCCGGGGAACAAAGAGGTTGGGAATCTGCCAAGCCTTATACTCATCCCGGAGATAAAAGAGAGCTTCCTGTTTTACCGGGGTAATCATGGGGGCATTTTGCGCTTGCCAGTCAGGAAAAAGTTCATCCAAGGCCCGACTTTCCATGATCGCCCCTGATAAAGCATGAGCACCAATGTCAGCCCCTTTTTCAATCAGACAAACATTCAACGCCTGATTATCCGCCTGTGCCTGCTGCATCAGACGGCAGGCGGCAGATAAGCCTGCGGGCCCGCCACCAACAATCACAACATCAAATTCCAGAACTTCTCTCATTGATTTTCCTTACTTCTTATATGATGAATTATGGTGGCCGACTCAAGTGACTCTGCGCTATTACTTTTCATTTCGCTTTATTTTCATTTCGCTTTATTTTTCACTTCACTCTATTTTTTCAATCAATTCAGGCAGTACATCCATACAATCGGCGACCAACACATAGTCTGAGGATTGAAATATTGGCGCATCAGCATCATTGTTGATAGCCACAATTGTTTTGGCATCTTTCACACCGGAAATATGTTGAATCGCGCCGGAAATACCGACAGCAATATACAAATCCGGTGCGATCACTTTCCCAGTCTGCCCGATTTGAAGATCATTGGCGGTAAACCCGGCATCAACAGCAGCCCGGGTTCCGCCAATTGCCGCGCCAAGCTTATCGCCCAGTGTTTCCAGCAACGCGAAATTGTGTTCATTTCCCAATCCACGACCACCCCCAATCACAACCCGTGCCGATGAAAGTTCCGGACGAGAAGACTCAACCGTCTGATGACTGATTACCTGTGAAAGCCGGACATCTTCCGTCACCGGAACGTGAACAACGCTGGCAGTCCCCCCCATATCAGCGCTGGCAGCAAACGCGGTGGTTCTGATGGTCATCACTTTGATCGGATCCATCGATTGGATCGTCGCAAGCGCGCTTCCCGAATAAATCGGTTTGCGAAAGGTATCATCACTTTCAATATCAATAACTTCCGAGAGGAAGGAAACATCCAGCAATGCCGCAGCTCTGGGTAAAAAGTTTTTGGAGAATGACGTCGCAGCAGCGACGATATGGGTATAGTCTCTCCCGATACAAGCAATGAGATTGGCAATATTTTCAGCGGGTGCCTCAATATAAGTATCAGCATCCGCAACGAGAACCGTCGAAATATGACTTAACCGGGTGGCTTGCTCAACCACTGGCTCGCAATGACGACCAATAACGAGTAAATGAAGATCATCACTCATTTGTATGCCGGCTCCGATGGCATGATGTGTCGCCTCACCTAATTTGAGATGATCGTGCTCCGCAATAATCAAAATAGTCATCAGATTACCCTCGCCTCATGTTTTAATTTACTGACCAGCTCATCTACATTTTCCACTCTGATACCGGCTCGTTGACCATTGAGTGATTCAACCTTGATAAGCCGGGTGCGCCGATGCATCGCGACATTTAAGCTCTCTGCTGCAATCGATTCGATCGGTTTTCTACGAGCCTTCATGACATTAGGAAGAGAAGCGTGGCGAGGTTTATTTAAAGGCAAGTCTGCAGTCAGAACTGCTGGCAGTGTCAGCCGGATAACCTGCTGACCATGATCGACTTCACGCGTAACCAGAACTGAATCAGATTCAAACTGAATATCTGAAGCAAATGTTCCCTGAGCGATACCGAGTAGACCAGCCAACATCTGACCGGTTTGATTATTGTCACTATCGACCGATTGTTTACCGGTAAATATGACTTGCGGCTGCTCTTTCTCAACAATTTTCACCAACAACTTTGCAATAATCAGCGGATCCAAATGATCTTCTGACTCGATATGGATCGCACGGTCGGCCCCCAGTGCAAGTGCAGTTCTCAGCTGTTCCTGACATGGCAGCGTTCCGACAGAAACCGCAATAATTTCTGATATCAGCCCCGCTTCTTTCTGCTGTATTGCTTCCTCTAATGCAATTTCACAGTAGGGATTCAACACCATTTTGGCATCTGACAGATCAACGTCACGCTGATCACTCTGAACACGAACCGCCAATGACGGATCCGCAACTCGTTTGATTGCTACTAATGCTTTCATATCCTAGCCTTATTCGTAAACTGACGACTCAGAGCCCTAATTTTCTTGCGATGATGCCTCTCTGAATATCATTTGATCCGGAGAAGATTCTTGAGGGGACAGCGTCCAGTAATAACTGCATGATTCCCATTTCTTTTTCAATGGCGGAGCCCCCGAACGTCTGGATGGCATCCAAACCACACTGCACAGCCGATTCAGAAATAACTAACTTACTCATTGCAATTTCCAATTCACTATCTTTCCCTTGATCATAAAGCCAACCTGCGCGATACAGCAGTAAACGCGAGGTATCCAGATTGATTTTCATATCCACGATCCGGTTAGATACGGATTGATTTTGTGCAATTGCCCGACCAAATTGTTTTCGTTCCTGCGCATGATGAATGACTCTTTCAAGCATTCTCTCCATCGCTCCCACGTAATACGCGAACAGGCACCCTTTTTCCCAAATCATCGAATCATAAAACATCGCCCCTCCGGCACCTTCGGCGCCAACGCGATGAGACTCAGGCACAAAAACATTTTGTAAATAAACTTCTGACCATAAACAGGTTCCTAGTCCCTCTTTGGCATGGTGGCTGCCAACCGTCAGACCTTCAGCATCTTTCGGGACCAGAAAAGCACTCACACCTAAGAATCCCATTCCCGGATTCGTTTTTGCGTATACAAGGAAATAGTCAGCGACAGGCGCATTCGAGATAAAACATTTTTTCCCATTTAAACAATAACCGTCCGAAACACGTTCCGCGGTAGATTTCATCCCGTAAATATCAGATCCGGCTTCCGGTTCGGTCGCTGCGTTGGCCATAATGCAGGAGCCGTCAATCAGTCGCGGTAGATAGGTTTGTTTGAGGGTTTCACTGGCAAAGCCGCTGAAAGGGACAACACAGGCAAACAAATGGGCAGATAGTGAGAACGCCAGTCCCAGATCACTACAGCCTTTACCTAAAGCTTCAACCATAAGCATGGTTTCCAGTGTGGATAGACCGCTCCCGCCATCAGCTTCAGAAATCGGCAGGCTCGCATAACCAAACTGTGCGGCTTCCTCCCATAACTGACGATCAAAAGAGTGCGTAGCCATACGTTCCGCCGCACCGGGCTCTAATACATCCGAAGCAAAACGTAATGCCGTATCATAAAGCTCGATTTGTTGCTTTGTTAACTCAAAGTTCATGCTTATATCCTTATTAGGAATGAATGACCAAAACGGGGGCGACAGCATCCATTAAAATAAGTGCAGCACGAAAGCATTACATTGAAATGTTCTAAATGTAATTTTTAGTTTATGAGATTATTTCTTATTTTCATCAGAGATTGATAGTGACATTCAATCACTTAATTATAAAAACCTAACCTAAGCCTGTCCGTCTATATGTCGGTTTAAAACCTGCACTTTATTATTAAATATCAGGAAGCGTCTGAATTTAAATTATTAATATGGTAGTCATCATAAACACACCTTTTCTGGCATAGCTAGTCATACCTGTCATATGTTCAGCATACCGCACATATTTAATTATATTTTCAATATATAAGTATCAATAAAGGTAATACAAGCTATACAGATCAATATTTAAAATTAGTGTATTTATTCTATATTAAACAAAAGTAGTAACAGAAAAATATACTGATTTAAAAATATTAAATTTACAGATTATATGCATCGACTATGAAGGAACAATGACATTTACCGAAAAAATATATTCCATAAATAAAATCAAAGCCGCCTTTATAAATATCTTGGCGGCTCATTTCATAAGGTTTGGAGACGCAAGCAGGTCTGAATGTAACAAACCTGTTAATTCACCCGTTCTAATTTGATTAATATTGCGGTTTCCGGATCCAGAACCGGCAAGGTAATCCCGACTTCCCGGCACCAAGAACCAGAAACCTTGCCGCCCGAGAATGTCCATTGTGGCTGAGTGTGAACAATATTTTCATAAAATGATGGCTTATCCAGAATAGAAATCTGATATATCGCCTGCTGATCCAAACCGGGAATTCTTAAAGATCCGCTCAAAGCATGTGTCGGCATTGCCAGTTGTACAACGAGTACAACCGCCTCAGACTGGTCAGCAGCAACCACCGCTTGAGCCTGATGAGCATCATCATCTGTCGGAATCCGCCAGTTAATACCAGTATGAAGTAAAGGCCGTAAAGATTGGTGGAGTGCCACATAATGTGCAAAGCGCTCTTTCTCCGCAACATCCTCTTTTACCGGATCAAGCTCAATTCCCATGTGGCCAAACAGTGCTGTCAGACCACGAAATTCAATGCTGTGACGACGACGCGTACTATGGCAATGCGCAGCACCGATGTGACTTCCCATCACTTCAGGCGGGAAAAAGTAACTCATCCCACGCTGAATTCGCTGTCGCTCCAAGGCATCATTATTATCCGACGGCCAAAATCGATTCGTCCGTTTGAGGACTTCATAATCAATTCGCCCCCCACCCGATGCACAGGATTCGATACTCACATGAGGGAATTGTGACCGTAACAAATCAACCAACGCATAAAATCGCTCTGTCTGCCGGACACCCGATGCCCTTCCTTGATGTCCCGGTTGGACAATTTCACGATTCATATCCCACTTAATATAAGCAATATTATATTGACTCAGAAAATAACACAGTCTTTCATATAAATAATTAAATGCATCACTATTTTGTAAGTCAATCGCGTACTGATTCCTTCCCGTCGGTTGCTCATACCCGTCTACGGCTAATAACCAATCGGGATGCGTTCGGTAAAGCTCAGAGTTTTTATTGATCATCTCCGGTTCAAACCAAAGGCCAAATTCCATTCCTAATTGATTGACATGTTTAATAATAGGTTCAAGATCATTGGGATATTTACTTTCATCTAAAAACCAGTCTCCCAACGCAGCGGTGTCATCATTTCGGCCTCTAAACCAGCCATCATCAATAATAAATCGCTCGACACCTAATTTGGCCGCCTGAGTTGCCATCGAGATAATATATTCGGGCTTATGATTAAAATAGATGCCTTCCCATGTATTGAGATGAACAGGCCGGGAATTTGCTATCAAATCAGGTGAGCATATCGAATGACGAACATGTGCATGAAACTGTTGACTCATCCCATTCAATCCCCGATCACTGTAACTCGCGTACAGCCATGGCGTCGTCAGACTCTCTCCTTCCTCAAGTGTCATTTCACCGGGTAGATAGATGACTTCTGCCTGCATATATCGTCGGCCATCAGCTTTCACATCGACACGGAGTCGATGATTGCCACTCCATGCAAAATGAAATCCCCAGACATCGCCATGCAATTCGTCAAAATGTTGCGAGCCGGCAATCAGTGCCGGATAGTGCTCATGAGAGGTTCGTCCGCGTCGATTCTCTTGCTGATATCCCCCTTGAAGCAATGGTTGACGCTCGGTCTGAAACTCTTTCACCCAGCGTCCGTAAAATGTCATCAGCTCTTTCGCTCTCATGGGTAACGGTAATGTATTGGCAAATCGGTTAACCTGATAAGTGCCAGATTTGATGTTCGTTAACTGGTGGCGGATTTTCACAATATCATATTCGTCGATATGAATTTCAGTGCTCAGTCGAAGCCCCGCCAAAGCATCTTCACTTTCGAGATATAGTGTCTGTCCTTTTAACGCACCTTCCTGCGATGCCTGTCCTTTTAATGCATTTTCCGCCAACGACGTCTGTCCTTTTAAACTCTCGTCTTTGAACATCTGTCCTTTTGGCGATTTTTGTACCACGTTTTTCAAGGTGAAAACCGGTGCCCAGTCTTGACCATCACGATGGCCCTCAAGGCCAGGACTACTGAACACGCCACGGCCTAATTCAGGTGACACTGTCACTGGAATATCACAATCCAATCGGCCATAGGGAACCGGACGATATATAGTTGAGCAGCAACTCGCGATATCACCATAAACCTGATTGCCCCAATACAATATTTCTGCAAACTCTCCCAACTCAATGATTAACTGCGTCTGCTTGCCGGTTAATTCAATCAATTCTCGCTCTTGCATCACTAACCACTCTATGTTGTTCCGTTGAGAACAAATTAATTCACTCAGAAACAGGCAGCAAATCCAGTTCGACACACATATCACGTAATCTTACTTTTCCGGATAATTTTGTAGCATAATGCAATCACACAGTGGACTTTGATCTCCTGAAATTCATAATATATTGCTATGATATTACTTGTGTTCACCCCGTATCCGTAACATTGAATACCTTCATTCAGACTCCCTTACTTTTAGGTACTCGGTGATGACGAATCATTGTGAAATGAAGGCAATAGCAGTAAAGCAAAGGACAGAGAAGTGTGGCGAATCCAGTGACAGTCAATCAAGGCATGAACAACCGATGGACGGCACCAGCAGAAACGAACATGCCCTCCGAAACTCATCATACTCAGGTTGTTCAGCAACACGATGGCCCATTACTTGATGGTGAAGCAGAATTAAGTTTTGAGCTGCGTCAGCCCTTTTATATGCAGGAATATCACTGGCATCAGCAAATTGAAGTGAATATCCTTTATCAAGGGACACTGACGTATACGTTCAATCATACCGACGTACGAATAGAAAGCGGTCAAATGGCTGTGTTTTGGGCTGTTACGCCTCACCGGGTCAAGCAGAGCAGTGATAATGCACTGATGGGGATTGTGAATATTCCTCTTAACATGTTTTTGAGCTGGCCACTTCCTCAGGAATTTGTCCAACAGGTCATGAATGGGGGGATCATTTCCGTTTGCCATACTGACGTTGTCAGTCTTGCCGAAAATCAACGTTGGATGCATACCTACCGGGAACAGCATGAGATTCGCAATCAAATCGTTCAAGAAGAAGTCTTTTTCATGCTGCGACGGCTTTGTTCTTATGACTATCATGCAGAAATGTTTAACATGATGCGTGAAACGTCATCGCGTCATGCCAATTACACTGGCTATAAAAATGTACAGTTGATGCTTGATTATATGGCAAAGAACCACAGCAGGAATATTCAGGTTGAAGATATAGCGTCTCATGTCAGACTCCATCCTAAATATGCCATGACACTCTTTAAAAACATGCTCAGTGTTTCGCTCAAACAATACTTAATCATTATGCGCATCAATCATGCCAAGGTGTTACTCGGCAATACCCGTCATCCCATTAAAAACATTGCAACACATAGTGGTTTTAAGCACCCCAGCTCGTTTTTTGCTGCATTCAAAAACCATACGGGGATGACCCCTCAAGCATTCCGGGAGCAGAGTCAGCAGCAGTCACGATGACAGAAAGAGACAGAAAGGACACACAATTCAAATCGTCCCGATTCAAATATGGCAGACACGGTAGATAGCAGACAATTGCTCAGGTGCACGGCAAAAAATGATACTGAAGCGGGTGAGATTAAATATGAGGATCGTGAGCAGAACTTGGAGCGGGCAGCGGGAATCGAACCCGCATCATCAGCTTGGAAGGCTGAGGTAATAGCCATTATACGATGCCCGCATCTCAGCTTGAGGGCCATAAGATGCCATAACTGAAAAAAAAGAAAAGCGCTTTTTGTCTAAAACCCGTTTATTTGTACACTTCATCAGCAAATAAAGATCAATCGGTTACTGAATCATCATAAAAGAGTCATCGCAATGCCCGCCACTGGTCGGACTGCAAAAGTTTCCGCCCCGCGCTCATTTGACTACAATAACACTGAGTACCATAGTGATCTCATCGATAGTAGGAGGTGCAATATGAACATTCGTGATCGTATTGAATCACTTGAGCAACAGATCTATGTTGCTTGCTCTGACGGTGATTACCAAGCGGTCAATCATCTGGAACAACAATTAGAACGTTTACAGGGCATCGTAGAACATTCTATGAATGATGAAGGCCCATATGTACTGGAAGGCAAAGACTTCTTGGATGATGACTGGCGGTAAGCACCATAAGACCGACTTTCAAACAAATATGCCCGGATAGCGCGCACTGTTTGGGCATATTTATTCGTATTCAATTTGGGATCAGGACAATGCCACAGACTTGATCTGTGCCCATACCGACATCCCGGGCGTTAACCCCAATTCAGATGCCGATCTCATCGTAATTTTAGCCAGCAAACGGTGGTGGCTGGATAACGACAGCACCACAACGACTTGCCCCTGCTGCTCTTTACGATGATCAATATCGACAATCACAGCTGGCAAACGATTGAGCATTGTGGTTTGTTCCGGCTCATACAATGCAATACTGACATCAGAAGCCAATACCCGACAACGGTACAACTGACCTTTTTCACCAATGTGCCCGGGGGCCCAGATAGTGACACCGTCACTATCTAATTGCGTGACCCGATCCGGATGATGTTCTACCACCCGCGTGTCAAAAATACTCCCCAACGCCTCACCAAATATATCCTGATGACTGGGATCAGACATCACCACCTCAGCTTGATCACTGACGACAACCCGTCCGTTTTGGAACAACACGACATGATCAGCTAAACGGGCCAGCTCCCGTACCGAATGGGTCACATAAATCACCGGAATAGACAGCTCCTGATGAATTTTTTCCAAATACGGCAGGATCTCAGATTTCAACTTAACATCCAGCGCCGATAATGGCTCATCCATCAATAATAGTTTGGGACAAGTCAGCAATGCACGCGCAATTGCAATTCGTTGTTTCTCGCCTCCGGAGAGTTGATGAACCGAGCGCTCCAACAGATGACTCACCCCGATAAAATGACAAATACTGTCAACGGAGATGCGTCGTTTACTGACTGGGATTCGTCGATAACCGTATTCCAGATTCTGCTGCACGGATAAATGCGGAAACAATCCGGCCTCCTGAAACACATAGCCAATCTCACGCCGATACGTCGGGAGAAAGACCCCTTGTTCAGAACACTGCCAAACCTCATCGCCGACCCGTAACCACCCTTTTTCAGGGGCTTCCAGCCCGGCAATCGCTCGCAGACATGTTGTTTTTCCAGAACCGGAAGGACCAAATAACACCGTGATACCAGAAGCGGGCAAGATTAAATCAACCGCTAAAGAGAAATCCGGATAGGAGATGGCGAATGTCGCATGGATAGAACTCAAAAACTTACCTCTGCGAATAATGATAGCGATGATTCAACCAGTACATCACTAGCAAAGCAATAAAAGAGAAGGCAACCAGACTGCCGGCGAGTAGATGTGCTTTACCGAATTCAAGCGCTTCAACATAGTTGTATATTTCAACCGACATCACCCGAGTCTTGCCCGGAATATTGCCACCAATCATCAAAACAACCCCAAACTCACCCAGTGAATGACAAAACCCCATAATGGCTGCTGAGAAAATTCCCGGCCAGGCCAATGGCAGAATGACTGAACAAAAACGATCCCACGGAGAAGCTCTGAGTGTTGCGGCTACTTCAATCGGTAATTGGCCAATGGCAAGAAAAGCATTTTTCAACGGTTGTAAGACGAATGGAAAAGAATGGATCGTACAAGCAATCGCAATCCCAGCAAAAGAAAAGGGTAACGTTCCAAGATGAAGCTGTTGCAATAACTGCCCAATCACGCCTTGCGGCGAAAACAGCAGTAACAGATAAAACCCCAGAACCGTTGGTGGCAATACCATTGGCAGGGAACAAACCGCCTCCACCACACCTTTATAACGACATTTAGAAACACACAACCACCATGCGACCGGAATCCCAATCACCAGTAAACTGAATGTAACGACCCCGGCAAGTTTTAAGGTTGTCAGCACAACAACGCTGTCAATTTCCATCCCATTACCTTTGTGTTGACTTACCGATATCCGTAACTCTGAATAATACGCTGTGCCCTGTCCGTCTGCAGATAATTCAGAAATGCCTGTGCGGCTTCATTGGTCTGTCCGGCAGGCAACACCACTGCATCTTGCAGGATGGGCGCATAATCTTCACGCGGGACTTCCCAATAAGAACCGGATTGATAGTGATTATTCTGATAAACCTGAGATTTTGCGACAAATCCCATATCGGCATTTCCGGTGACGACAAACTGGAATGTAGGATTTAATCCTTTCCCTTGGACGATTTTATCCTGAATTTTCGTATATAACCCCATTTTTTCAAGAACCTGTTGTGCCGCAAGCCCATATGGTGCCAATTTGGGGTTTGCCAGCGCAAGATGTGAATACTCCCCGCTCAATAATCGTGCTTTCAACGCAATGTTCGGTTGTGCCGACCACAAAACCAACGTGCCGCGAGCATAGGTGAATTGAGCACTCGCCTGCCCGTCTTGAACCAGTTTGGTCGGTCGGATAGTATCCGCGGCAAAAAACAGGTCAAACGGAGCTCCCTGCGTAATCTGAACATATAGCTGCCCGGTCGCCCCGGTTGAAATTTCGATATGATGGGGAAACTGAGATTCAAAATCCTGACTCAGTGCTTTCATTGGTCGATAAAAATTATTCGCTACCGCAAATAAAGCCTCTGCTGACCAACAAGAGGCACTCAACAATAATCCACTCACCAAGACAATAAAACGAACTTTCATACTTATATCCCTAGCCGATAGATGATCCAACCGATTGAATATTCATCAATCGCATCAGGATATACCCAAGTCACCCTAAGATGAAGTTCCAACAAAAATTATTCAAACAAAATGATTTCCCAGACCGTATCCGCAATAAACCGTAATGCTCAGCCGGTGAGCAAAAATAATTGATTGAAACAATCTAAAACTTACAGCGTATGACGGGAAATAGGAAAGCCCTGTCAGATTCAGACCACATCAGATATATCCGGGCTTCCGATACGCTTGTCATATTTGATCTCATACATCGATTTATCCGCATGAGAGAGTAATCCTTGTTTATTTGATGCATCATCCGGAAAACAACTCATTCCGATACTGACATCCACCGAAATTTGTACATCATTGACCGAAATCGGCTGAGAAATCTCTTCTGACAATCGCTGAACTCGGGATTCAACACAGTCGAGACTGTCCAGCAAATCCAAACAAATCACAAATTCATCCCCACCGATACGTCCGGCAAAGTCAGAGGTTCGGATATGATGATGAATACGTTCGCCAATACTGCGGATCAATTCATCACCAATTTCATGCCCGTAATTATCATTGATCTGTTTAAATTTATCCAAATCTAGAAACAGGACCACCACTTTCATGCCCGATCGATTCGCTTTGACGAGTGCCTGTTCCAAATGTTCTTCAAAAGCCCGCCGGTTCAACAATCCAGTCAAATAGTCATGTTCAGACAAGAACAGCAACCGCTCTTTTTGTGCTTTCAGCTCTTCGGTTTGTCGGTGAACCTCGGTTTGCAAATCATCCCGGGACACCATGGTTTTTCTCAAAGCGCTTTTCATCTGGTGGAAAAATTCCGCCAGCGCAACAAATTCAGAATCTAAATGACTTGTCTCAATCTGACTACTCAATTTACCCTGCGATAACTCGTGAAAACCATGTTTCAGCGCCTTAAAACCAAACTGGAAATGTCGATAAATCTGCAAAGCAAATCCCCAGACAAAAGCAGAAAAAATCAATAAATTCGCGGCCGTCAGTATCAGCGTAATCTGTTGATTCTCGCGGCTTTGATTGAGTTTTTTCCTTTGCAGGTCGAGCAGCTCTTCGGTCATATTCTGCACCAACATGTTATATCGGGCATGAAGTAAATCCCGGCCGGACATCTTCCCTTCCATTTTCATGACAGATTGGCCGAATTTGGTTTCCTGAGCGATCAAAACCGATAGATTTTGATTCAGTCGGATCATACTTCTCGTATGACGATCTGAATAAGCAAACTGATCCAATTTTTCCGAGAGTTTTTTCTGTGCAGCAGACACCTGCTTCAACATATCAGCGTCTTCATACTGTAAGAATCCCCACAACTGACTACGCAGAGAATCAATACTTAACTGGATCTGCATAATCGACTCTAAATGATTCCGAGTCTGGGCTTGCTCTTTGGCTAAACTCCAAAGCGAGAAAATAATTAATCCGAACAAGAGTAGCGTCGTGATTAATAGCAGCAGTAATTTTCGAGAAATTGAACGGATCATGGTAAGACACCACCCTGTTGATCCCGTAACCGTTCTAACGCATCTGACGCAAGCATCTTACGGTAATCCGGCAATGCACCATTCACAATACCAGTATCAATGGCCCAACGTGCCTGCAACTGCAGATTGGACAATAATGCATTACCTAAAGAAAGCTGGAAAACATAGTCTTTCCAAGTGGTTTCCAGCTGAATTTTTTTGATAGAAAGCGCTTTACCGACAATACTCCGGGACGATTCAGGATGTTGATGAATCCAATCAATAGTATCTGCCAGAGCTTGCAACAAACGTTGATGGGTCTCTTGTTTTTGAATATAAAAAGATCGCATCATCAAAAGATTGAACGAGAGTTGATACACACCGCTCAAACTTAAATCAATCAAGGGCGTCTCAGATTGTGACGTGGCCTGATAACCATACGGTTCCCAGACAGATATCGCATCAACCTGCCCATCAAATAATGCAGTGGTCAGGGCTTGCGGCTTTAAATAAACTCTTTTGATCTGATCATGTGTGAGATTATGGACCAGTAACAGCGCATCCAAATAAAATTCTGAAGCACTCGCCTCAACCACACCCACCGTTTTACCAATTAAGTCACTCATTTGACGAATACCGGTCCGTTGTAATGACAACAGTTTCAAGTCATTATCCGACTGAACAAAGCTACTCAGAACCATGAAGTCTTTCCGTTTGAAACTCTCAAACATCACCACGGACTCTGAAGCGGTGGCATAGTCGGCAGTGCCTGCAAATAGCCCGCGAATACAGTCAATACCGCCATAACAAGGCACAAGCGTCACATCTAACCCATATTTGGCGAATATATCTAATTGCTTTGCAACCAGAAATGGTGAAGACAAAGGCGTCTGAGAAACAGCAATACGAATCTGAACTTGAGGCGCTTGCATCAACATGGCTTGTTCTTTATGCACTAAAAACAGAAACATAAAGAAACTGACCGCCAGAATGATCAACAGCCCGATCCATCTGAGCAAAGTAAAACGAGTGATCATCTATCCATTATCCATATTCCGCCACACCTATATGAAGATTAAGGTTCCGGGACAGCTGATGATGCCAACAATTTACCCTGACTTAACCTGAAACTGAGACATCAGATGACGTAAATCCGATGCCTGTACCGACAGATCTTCACTGGCTCGTTTGGTTTCATCTGTGCTCATCATTACAGATTGTCCAGAGTCTCTGATATGCACCATGCTACGGCTGATCTGCTCTGCCGCAACCGATTGTTGTTCACTTGCAGTCGCAATCTGAACATTGGCTTCGTTCAATTCGATGAGTGACCGTTCAATGAGATTCATTTTTTGTCTGATATCCTGAATCAATCTTGAAGAATGCCCGATTTGCTCACCGCTAACCTGAATGGCACTGACTGCCGAATCGGTATTACCGACTAATGATTCAATTAATGAATCGATTTCTTGAGTCGCTTCCTGACTCCGTGCAGCCAGAACTCTCACTTCATCGGCAACAACAGCAAAACCCCGCCCCTGTTCACCCGCTCTTGCAGCTTCAATCGACGCATTCAAAGCCAGTAAGTTGGTCTGCTCTGCAATCGCATTAACAACAGACACAAAATTTTGAATCTTGGTCGTGCCTGATTGTAAGTTGGTGATCAACGCCTGTGAATTTTCAGCACTTTTCACTAACTTCTCCGCCAGATGACTGGTTTCTTCTATCATCTGGCAACCATCTTTCACATGGGTTTCAGCCCGCTGACTGGACGTCGACGCTTCCTCGGCATTGGCTGCAACTTCAGTGATGGTCGCAGCCATTTCAGTCATCGCACTCGCAACCTGTTCAGTATTTTGCTGCTGTTGCTCAACCGCTTGCCGGTTACTGCTGGCAACCGTTGACAACTCAACCACCGAGGTCGCAATCGAATAGCTGCTGCTCATCACCGATGACACGATGTTGCCCAATGAGTTCGACATCATCTGCATCGAACCTAACAAGCGCCCGACTTCATCACGGCGATCCACCTGAACATCCAGATCGAAATTTCCCTGAGCCATTTGTTCTGCGACCGAACAGGCATAAGACAAAGAATGAACTAACTGACGACTGATAAACAGGCCAATGAGTAAACCAACGGATAGCGCAATAACCACCAATAAAACCATGCCCCATATTGCCTGCTGCTCTTCGAGCTCCGTTTGCACAAGCGATGATTCGGTGAGTTGTTCAACTTCGGCTAACAGTGCGCTAAGCTCCTGATTTTGAGCGGTTTGTTGTTCTTCAAGTTGCTGTGCTTTTACAGATAGTGCCTGATTATTTTTATGCTCAACAACCGCTTGAAGAATCTCTGCAGCGGTGTCTTCATAACGCTGATGATGGGTGATCACGGCGCTTAAATGCTGCAATAATCGTTGCTCTTTCTCAACCCCGTCATTGCGATGAGATTGTAACATCCCTTTCAGATTAGACTGTGCTTGCTGAACTTCCCGGTCAAAGGTCTGTGAAACACTACTGAAGTTTTGTTGGAGCTGGCGTAATTCTTCTGCATCAATTGCCACAGTAAAATCCGCAGCCCGTAATGCTTTTTCAACAATCAACGCACTTTGTAACTGTTTTACAGTGGCATCGCTGACAAGTTGAATCAACGGTATATGTTCATGAGCAATGCCTTTGACCTCTCCGGCGACTCGATTCATCTTCAACAGGCTGAAAGAAGAAAGAATAATGGTCAGTATTAGCATCGTTCCAACAAGAAAGACCATCTTAACAGTAATAGACTGATTCTTTATCCATTGCATAATAAAATCCGGCCGACTCTATACGTTTATATTGAACAGTCAGACGTATTCATACACTTGCTGTACAACCACGTCACAACTCACTCATTTAACTTAAGTGTATAGGGCTACTGCGTAATTGCTCAGATTTTTTTGGCAATACACCATCAAACAGACCGGTTTTGATGGTTATCGTCAGAAAAAACAATCGTTAATCTCTATCAATATAAAAATGGTCTTATAAGAACAATTCTGACTCAGTACGCTTTCCTGAGAGAACGTTTATCAGAGAAAGATTAAAAAATTCAATCAAATTGGATGGAGTCCACTGAACGCTTATTGGTGGATCATTTACGCCAGTGCATCCGTCCGGAGTCCAAGCCCTCTTAAAACCATTTCGACGACAAATTGTGTCGCATCTTCAAACTCTTGCTCATTCAGCGGACGCTTTTTAATCAGCGAAATTTCAGTATCACAATCAGCATAAAACTGCGTGGTCCCCCAAATCATAAATAACAGATACAACGGTTCAATCGGGCGAATTAAACCACGTTCAATCCAAATTTGGATAATTGTGGCCGTTTTTTCTGTCCACTTCACCATGGGGAGCTGCATGGCGTTCTGAATATGGTGGGCCCCATGAATTAACTCCAACGCAAAAATTTTTGATTCTTTTGGATGGGTACGGCTGTAACGCATTTTCCCCCGAATATAACGTTCAATCACCTCATCCGGCGGTTGAGTTAAAGCAGCTTCAGAAAATCCTTGGTTCCAAAGGTTAAGAATATCCGCCAATACAGCCAAATACAGACCTTTTTTAGACCGAAAGTAGTAAAGAATATTTGCCTTGGGCAAATTGACCCGGTCTGCAATAGCCTGAACAGATGTGCCTTTATAACCATGTTTAACAAATTCATCCGCAGCAGCCTGAAGAATCAAAGCTTCATTGCGCTGGCGAATCGTACCTGCCTGAGCCTTACGCGGCGACATTTGTCTCATAGAAAACAGCGTCCTTATTGGGGAATGGATCGAGTGCATTCCTTATTCCCTATCCTCTTCATTGCTGTCAAGTTTTTCTCTGATTTTTTTAATTATTACCGGGACAGACGCCCTTACTTTTAAGGACTCCTTTTCAGGGACAGAGACTTGAGTTGTGGGTGAGTTATGAGGACAGACGTCTTAGGCTTAGTTTTGAGGACACAGTTGTGAGGACAGGCATCTCAGGCTACAAATCATTCAATCATCAGTTCCAGGGACAGACACTGTAAAATTCAAATCCCTCCATGTTCTATCTATATATTATTCCCACGATTGATACTAAAATCAGCGACAATTTCACAGTTGGTCAGATATTTGCATTACGCCAGCTGATATGTTGAAGGGAATACATTGAATATGACAAAAATACCACTCTTGGAACTCTGGAATGTCAGTAAGTTTTTTCCGGGGGTTGTGGCAAATGATCAGGTGAATTTAAAACTTCATACGGGCGAAATTTTAGCTTTATTAGGTGAAAATGGTGCCGGGAAGTCTACCCTTGTCAAAATGATATATGGTGTCACACGTCCCAGCCAAGGATCGATTTTATGGGACAATCATGAAGTTGAAATCCACTCTCCTAATCAAGCCAGAACAATGGGAATTGGTATGGTTTTCCAACATTTCTCTGTGTTCGAAACACTGACTGTACTAGAAAATATCGAACTGGGTCTTGATCGGGAATATCTCCATAAAATTGAGAACCTGAAAGAGAAAGTGTTGGAAATCAGCCAACGTTACGATCTGCAAGTGGATCCGGATCGCTATGTCCATCATCTCAGCATCGGAGAACGCCAGCGGTTGGAGATATTACGCTGTCTCATTCAGGATATTCGTTTATTAATTCTTGATGAACCGACATCCGTTCTGACCCCTCAGGAAGTGGCCGGATTATTTCGGGTGCTGCGTAAACTGGCCAGTGAAGGCTGTAGTATTTTATTTATCAGTCACAAACTCAAAGAAGTCACGGCCCTGTGTGATCGAGCGGTGATTCTGCGCGGTGGAAAAGTCACAGGAGAGTGCATTCCAGCCCAGGAAACCCCGAATTCAATTGCTCGCATGATGGTCGGTAGCGATGCCGAACTCTCCGAAAGCTATCCAAAATCGTTGGGGGGACAGACGCTTTTACAGACCAATGCGCTGACTTTATCACCAACCCACCCGTTTGGGTGTGGCCTGACTGATGTCAATCTGTCCATGCAAAGTGGTGAGATTCTCGGTATTGCCGGCGTTGCGGGGAATGGTCAGGAAGATCTGTTAGAAGCGTTAAGCGGAGAAGATCACCGCACGCCGAAAGAGAGTATTTTCTTTCATGGCCAACCTGTCGGCCATTTAGATGCGGGGGCCAGACGTGCCCTCGGCATGGCCTATGTGCCAACCAACCGTTTAGGTCAAGGTGCCGTACCGGACATGACATTGGCAGAAAATACGTTACTCACACATACTGCTGAACTCTCCCGTTTCGGTTTTATTCAACAAAAAATGATGCAAACTCTCACCCGCAAACTGATCAAAGAGAATCAGGTCAAATGCCGTAATGAACAAGCACAGGCGAAAAGCCTCTCCGGCGGTAATCTGCAAAAATTTATTATAGGTCGTGAAGTGAATCAACAGCCGACTATTTTGATTTGCGCCCACCCGACTTGGGGGGTTGATATCGGTGCAGCCAGCGCGATTCATCGTCAGTTGATCGCTTTGAGGGATGCCGGTGCTGCAATTATCGTCATCTCGGAAGACATTGATGAACTGTTTGTTATTAGTGATCGCCTTGCGGCTATTTATGAAGGACACGTTTCTCCGATCGTCCAAACCAGTGAAACCAATATCGAGCAAATCGGCCAATGGATCGCGGGTGGTTTTTTGAAAGATGAGGAGATCGTTCATGCTTAAAGTCCAACCGCGTGTCGAAAGTTCACGCATGATGGCATGGTTTTCTCCGCTGATTGCCATTGCACTGACATTACTGATTTCCAGCCTGATGCTACTCTGGCTGCATGTCAGCCCAGTCAAATCTTTCAACGTATTCTTACTACAACCATTCAGCGATAGTTACAATCTTGGCGAATTAATGGTGAAAGCCACGCCTTTGCTGCTTTGTGCCATCGGTCTGGCAATCTGCTATCGGGCAAATATCTGGAACATTGGTGCGGAAGGACAACTGCTGATCGGAGCCGTGGCCAGCAGTGCTGTCGCCGTACATGTCAGTGAAGATGTCGGCGCTGCCATGCTAGTGCCCGTCCTGTTGGCCGGTGTTATCGCGGGTATGTGCTGGTCTGCCATTCCGACATTACTTAATCGTCTATTTCATACCAATATTATTCTGACCACGATCATGCTCAACTATATTGGGTTGTATGTTTTACTTTGGGCCGTTCACGGGCCACTGAGCGATCCGGATGGTTTTGGCTTCCCTGAATCGATTATGTTCCCTGATGGTGTGATGCTGCCGCTCTTGTCTGACAGCGGACGCGCATCAATCAGTATTGTTGCTGCAATTCTGATTGCTTTGATCACCGCAATCGTTCTGTTCAAAACATTGCCGGGATTTAAAATCCGTGTGTTCGGTGAAGATACGACCGCAGCACAGTATGCCGGATTTAACCAAAATAAAATTATCTGGGGCGTCATGCTATTTGCCGGTGCGTTAGCCGGATTCGCCGGCGCAGCTGAAGTCACAGGGCCAATTGGACAGTTGATCCCTTCCGTCTCTCCCGGATATGGCTATGCTGCAATTATTGTCGCTTATCTGGGCCGACTGCATCCGGTTGGTATTATTGTGTCATCCTTTTTCATGGGCGCTTTATACATGGGAAGCGATCTTGCTCAGATTGAGCTAGGCCTGCCGACTGCAGTGACCGGTCTCTTTCAAGGCATTCTGCTGTTTTCGCTGCTCGCGTGTGATTTCCTGATTCATTACCAAATTAAAGTTCGCAGAAAAAGACCAGCACCTACAGTGTCTGTCCCTGCAATGGCACCTCACATCAGCCACCAGAAAAATGACAACGGAGCGGCTTAATGGACATACTTTTCATTCAGCAAATCTTGATTGCTGCCTTAAAAACAGGGACCCCATTACTGCTCATTGCGTTGGGAGAACTGGTCTGTGAAAAATCAGGCGTCTTAAATCTCGGTCAGGAAGGCATGATGCTTATGGGTGCCATGGCGGGATTTGCCGGTGCCTACTTCAGTGGTAGTCTCGGCTTAGGATTGCTCATCGCAATGTTTGCCGGCACCATGATGGCCCTGCTGTTTGCCATACTGACTCAAACCCTGAGTACCAATCAGGTCGCAACCGGTTTAGCCCTGACAATATTCGGTACCGGGCTGAGTGCATTTCTCGGCAGTCAATTGGTAGGAAATACGATTGAAGGATTTCAGGACATCGCCATTCCCGGGCTCAGCCATATTCCCTTTATCGGGCCGATCTTGTTTCAACACGATATATTGGTCTACCTCAGCTTTATGATTGTCGGTCTGACTTGGTGGGTGATGCACCGTACTCGCTTAGGATTGACCATTCGTGCAGTGGGAGAAAATCCACATGCAGCAAATGCACTGGGGATTCATGTGATTCGGCTGCGTTATGGAACCATTGCATTTGGCGGGGCGATGGCCGGACTTGCCGGCGCTTACATGTCACTCGCCTACACCCCGATGTGGATGGAAAATATGACTGCTGGCCGGGGATGGATAGCGCTGGCACTGGTTGTCTTTGCATCCTGGCGCATTGGCTATCTCATGCTCGGCGCCTACTTGTTTGGGTGCAGTTCAATCATGCATTTGGTGATGCAAGGGTTAGGCATTGATATTTCACCCAATTTATTAGCAATGATTCCCTATCTGGCAACGGTGATTGTTATGGTGTTGATCAGCTCTGACGCGTTACGCCAAAAATTGGCAACCCCGATGAGTCTGGGAAAACCATTTGATCCCAAACGACATTCTTAGCCGATGACGCGGTCATCTCAGTAACCCATCATGGTGCGCATTTTGCACCATAATGGTTCACTTTATTACACGAACTTTGCATTCTCTGTTCGCTTATGAACGCATCGCTGAACAATTTTAAGTCGTTCAATCGATAGTTAAACTAAATTAAACCACGATGAGATTGGATTTTGTCAAAACACCATCATGTGGTCAGTTTTTTGCAAGCCTGCTTTTGATCAACGGTTTGGCAAAATCTGGTTTGATGAAAACAGCCCCTCACCGTTAATGTCTATACCCAATGAAGCATCATAATAAACAATGAAATGGAGTATTTCATGAAAATAAATCAGTGGTTGTCCGTCGCGGCCTTGTCGCTGTCAGCGTTGTTTTCCACTTCTACACTTGCTAAAGAACCACTTAAAGTTGGATTTGTGTATGTCGGTCCGGTTGGTGACCATGGCTGGAGTTATGAACACGATCAGGCTCGTCAGGAAATGGAAGCTCATTTCGGTGGTCAGGTCAAAACAACATTTGTTGAGAATGTATCTGAAGGCGCGGATGCGGAACGCGTCATTACTCAATTGGCAAAAGCGGGCAATGACATTATTTTCACAACCTCTTTTGGATTTATGAATCCGACGCTCAAAGTTGCCAAACGTTTTCCTAAAGTCGTGTTTGAACATGCAACTGGCTATAAACGCAGTAAAAATGTGGGCACTTATGCCCTGCGCACTTATGAAAGCCGCTATGTCTCTGGTGTTGCCGCCGGAATGACAACCAAATCGAATGTGATTGGCTATATTGCAACGTTCCCGATTCCAGAAGTGATTCGAGATATCAATGCGGTTTATCTCGGTGCTAAAAGTGTCAATCCGGACGTAAAAATTAAAATTGTCTGGGTCAATACTTGGTATGATCCCGGTAAAGAATCTGATGCAGCGAATGCCTTGATCGATCAAGGTGTTGATGTGCTGTTACAACATACAGATAGCCCAGCCCCACTGATTGCCGCAGAAAAACGGGGGGTGATGGGTATCGGACAATCATCAGACATGCAGCACTTTGCCCCCAAATCACATATGTTCTCTGTGAGAGATTATTGGGCACCTTATTATATTAAAACCGTTCAAGAAGTCATGGATGGAACGTGGAAGTCGACAGATTACTGGGGCGGTCTCAAAGATGATGTCATTCATATTACTTCCATCAATCCGGCTCTGCCGACCGATGTTAAAACGGCCATCCAGGACACGCAGGATAAGATCAAATCCGGTGTTATCGTCCCATTTGCCGGCCCGTTAAAAGATAATCAGGGTCATCTGAAAGTTGCAGCAGGAAGTACAGCATCAGATAAGGAACTGGTCGGGATGCATTGGTACGTCGAAGGAATTGACGCCAGTATTCCAAAATAATGTCTTCACTCACTTCGTGACCTTGTCGGTACGAAGTGAGTTTTTTTTCGACATAACTTGACCAAATGGACAGCTTTTCAGGGAAGAAAAATATGCTCGAAATGATGATCAATAACCAAACCGTCAGAATTTCATCGGTATCTGCCGATATGATGCTCCTGACTTATCTCCGGGAGCTGCGTGGATTAAAAGGCACAAAAGAAGGCTGTGCCAGCGGTGACTGTGGCGCATGTACCGTGGTGATGGTTGATCAAGATGAACACCATGCACTGCGTTACCGTCAAATCAACGCATGTATTACCCCGTTACATGCCGTACACGGCAAACAGATCATGACCGTGGAATTTCTTAAACAGGACGAACAACTCCACCCGGTGCAGCAAGCCATCATCAATCGGCATGGCAGTCAGTGTGGGTTCTGTACCCCCGGTTTTGTGATGTCGCTCTATGCGCTTTCAAAACAGATCATCCGGCCAAAGAACCCCGCCGATTTTCTGGCTGGCAACCTATGCCGCTGCACCGGATATGGGCCACTGATCGAGGCCGCCCATGATATCGTTCAAACCAATCCCCCGGATCCCCTTGATGCCCATCAACAAACAGTCCGACACTGGTTGACTCAAGTCCCGCCTCTCCAGTCTGAGCACTACTTTATGCCGGAGACTCGTCAGCAATTAGCCCAGTTACGCCAAACTTATCCAACAGCAAAATTAATTGCCGGTGGAACGGATCTCTCTTTGGAAGTGACACAACGTTATCAGCCTCTCCCTCGCCTGATCGATGTTTCCAAAGTCGACGATCTGCTCACCATCACTGAAAGCAGCGACGGGTGGCGATTAGGGGCGGCGATCCCCATGTATCGTATTCATCAGTTTATGCAACAACACTTCCCATCAACCGATGAAATTATTGAACGTCTGGGGAGTATTACCATCCGCCACCGAGCCACCTTAGGTGGCAGTTTGGGCCATGCCTCTCCCATCGGGGATATTGCCCCTTTACTGATCAGCTTAAATGGTCAGATTGAAGTGGATAACGGCAAACAGCGCATCCGATATGCACCCGAAGATTATATTACCGGTTATCGTCAAACCCGCTTGCAGGATGATGAATGGATCAGTGCAATCCATCTGCCCAAGATGACCGAACCGCAACGACATGCGATCTATAAAGTCAGCAAACGTTATGAAGATGATATTGCCACCGTGGTCCTCGCCTTAAATTTCACGTTTGATGATCAGCGGCATATCAGTCACTGCATTATCGCTGCGGGAGGGGTTGCGGAAAAATCTGTTCGCCTGACAGCACTGGAAGCGCTCTTTATCGGCCAGCCCTTAACCCAGTCGCTGATCCGCCACGTTCAGACACAGGTCCCTCAGGTTATTCATCCCCTGAGTGATATTCGGGGTTCAGCCCAATACCGGATTCATCTGGTGCAAAATCTACTGCAACGCTATTTCTTTGAGTATCAGAGCATTGCCGTCCAGCAGGAGCAGACCGAGACACAGTATTCACCGATTAAAACGAGGTTGACTTATCATGCGTAAACTTATCAGTCAGCCCTATACGGGACAGCCAACCGACTCACAACATTGTTCCGACGTCGTGGGTCAATCCTTACCACATGAAAGTGCAGCCAAGCAGGTCTCCGGTGAGGCACTGTTTGTTGATGATTATCCGGAACCGCACGGATGCTTACATGGGGCATTAATCACCAGTACCATCGCCAAAGGCACCATCAAGCACCTCGATCTTTCTGAAGTACAGCGTTCTCCGGGCGTCATTCGCGTCATCACTCATCACGACATTCCCGGTCATAATGACATTGGCACCATCCACAAAGGTGATCCGCTCCTGTGTCAGCAGGAAATCCGTTATTTTCGTCAACCCATCGCTTTTGTCATCGCACAAAACCACCGACTCGCCTGTCAGGCTGCACAGAAAGCATTGATTGAATATGAAGAAGCCAAAGAGCCCGTCATCTCATATCAACAAGCGTCACAGCAAGCACATTTACTCCCGTCCCACCGAATGGGAACCTACCAAGGACAGACGCCAGTACAGAACCTACCGCAGAATCTACAGAGGACAGACGTTCTTGGGAACCTACCAAGGACAGACGCCCGTAAAGCGTTCCGGGGACAGACACTTTTAGAAGCAAGCCCCATCAACCTCAGCGGCACGCTGGCGGTCGGCGGACAAGAACATTTTTATCTCGAGGGTCAAATCAGTCTTGCAGAAGTGACGGAAGACGGCGGTATTTTTATCCGGGCATCAACTCAGCATCCAACTGAGGTGCAAAATCTGATTGCAGAAGTGCTGAACATTCCATTCAATCGCGTCACGGTTGATATGCGCCGCATGGGTGGAGGGTTCGGCGGCAAAGAAACTCAAGCGGCCGCATGGGCTTGCCTTGCCAGTCTGGGGGCAAAACTCACCGGTAAAGCCGTAAAATTCAGACTCCCGCGGGCAATCGACATGTCTACGACCGGAAAACGCCATCCCTTTTTTAATCGTTATGAACTCACGACTACCGACGATGGGGAAATTTTAGCAGCAACCATCGAAGTTAACGGATTATGTGGCCATTCAGCCGACTTGTCTGATGCCATTGTCGATCGAGCCATGTTCCATGCCGACAACGCTTATTTTCTCGGTCAGGCCAGTATCATTGGCAATCGCCTCAAAACCGATACGGTTTCACATACGGCATTCCGAGGATTTGGTGGACCACAAGGGATGATCGTGATTGAAAAAGCAATTCAGGACTTAGCGATTCAATTGCAGCAGGATCCATATGATCTTCGCTTAAAAAATCTTTATCGTCCGGGAAAATCTGTCACACCCTATGGGATGGAAGTCGAACAAACCGCGGAACTTCATGATGTATTCACCCGGCTGGAAACTTCCTGTGATTACCGCCGGCGACGTCAGGAAATTCACGCATGGAATAAGCATCATCCGGTCCTCAAAAAAGGATTGTCCCTCACCCCCGTCAAGTTTGGAATTTCTTTCACAGCAACGCACCTCAATCAAGCCGGTGCACTTATCCATATTTACACCGATGGAACGGTACAGGTTTCACACGGCGGTACCGAAATGGGCCAGGGACTACATACCAAAATTCAACAAATTGTAGCTCAGACATTCGGTATCCCAACCGATTGGATCTTAGTCACATCGACGAGAACCGATAAAGTACCGAATACCTCGCCGACTGCAGCTTCTTCTGGCGCGGATCTCAATGGCATGGCAGCGCATAACGCAGCCGTGACGCTCAAGGAGCGACTGCTTGAATTTGCATTAAACCACCACGCGTGTCTGTCCCCGCAGTCACCTCAGCCACAGCAAGAAGTTTACGAACGTCTGTCCTCACAACTGGATCCACCTGAAATTAAAGATGGCATCCTCTATCTCGATGGTGCAAAAATCGAATGGGCGACCTTAATTCAGCAAGCTTATTTAAATCGTGTGTCCCTTTCTGCAACGGGTTATTACAGTACGCCTAAAATTGGTTATGACCGTTCGCAAGCCTGCGGGCGTCCCTTTTTCTATTTTGCCATCGGTGCATCTTGCTCAGAGGTGATGATCGATACACTGACCGGAGAAATGACGGTTGAGCGAGTAGATATCTTGCATGATGTTGGCCGTAGCTTGAATCCGGCCATTGATATCGGACAGATTGAGGGAGGTTACATGCAGGGATTAGGTTGGCTGACAACAGAAGAGCTGATCTGGAATGACCAAGGCCATCTTTTGAGCCATAGTCCGATGAATTATAAAATTCCAAGTATCTGTGACTACCCGAAACAGATGAATATTGAACTCTACGACGTTCCCAATCCAGAACATAGTATTTACCGTTCAAAAGCCGTCGGTGAGCCCCCTTTCATGCACGCTATCAGTACCTGGTGTGCAATTTATGATGCCATTACTGCAATTTCAGAACATCAATGTATTGCCGATCTGGATACGCCGGCCACTGGTGAAAGAATCCTCATGGCTTGCCAGCAACAGTATGAGTGGCTGGCACACCGAACACAGACCGCTACGTCCCATAACGAAGCAGACAGAGAGGCATCAAGATGACTGTCCTGACAACCGTTCATACATCCATCAACACAGCAATGCACTGGCTCGATGCTTGTCACATGTTACAGCAGCAAGGCAACGACTACTGTCTGGCGACCCTTGTTGCAACAGTCGGCTCAACACCCCGCGCTTGTGGGGCAAAAATGGTGATCACCAAGCTGGGACAATATGACTCTCTCGGAGGCGGAAATTTAGAGCAACAAGTGATAGAAACGGCCAGAATTGAACTGCAACGTCGTTGTCAGCAATCCAGTCAAGAAGCAACGATATCGATCGAGCGATATAGCCTGACTGCCGATCTGCAACAATGTTGTGGAGGGGCTGTTCAGGTTTTATTTGAATATTTCAACACGAACCAACCGCATGTGGCTATTTTGGGGGCGGGTCACATTGGTCAGGCGCTTGCTCCGATGATTAACAAGTTACAATGTCACCTAACTGTTTTTGATTCTCGCCCGCACTGGCTGGCGCCACTGGATGAACAGGGAATTTCAACGCAATGTTTTAACTCTGCTGAAACTGTGATTCAAGCGTTACTCCCTCAGACACATCTGGTGATCATGACGCACGACCACCACCTAGATTATGACTTAACCCGGCTGGCCCTTGAACGACAATGCTTTCCATATATTGGCCTCATCGGCTCTGAAGGTAAAAAACAGCGTTTCACTTATCGGCTCAAAGAACAGTTGAGCCAGTCCGAACTCGTCTCCCAGTTAACCTGTCCCATCGGACACCCCGACATCAAAGGCAAACGCCCCATGCAAGTTGCACTTTCCATTGCGGCTCAGCTGAATGTGCTATTTGAACAGCGACAAGCGCCAGTTCAGCCCTCAGTCAACATCGAACCAACGTTGGCTAATTCAGGTCAAGAACAGCCACAACGCCTCTGGCAACAAGCTAATATGTTGCATAAAAACGCATCCAAATCTCCCCAGTGAGGAAATTGATGAACGCTGCACCCCGAACGATTGATTTAACTCCGTCTCAATTGGCTCAAATCTGTACCAGTACGTCATGGCAGCAGTTTATGCTCGAGCATATGCCAATTTCCGACTATGCGGCATTTTGTCATCATGCTGATGTAGCATTTGCACAACTTTCAGAACCTGACTGGCTGGAAGCGTTTGCCGGTCATCCAATGATTGGCGATCTTGATACGTTGCAAAAGAAATACAGTCAGGGAAAACATCTCAGTGAACAGGAACAGGGTAAAGTCAAACTGGCATCGAAAGCTGTACTGCACGATCTTTTGTATTACAATCAGGCCTATCTGAAAAAATTCGGCTTTATTTTTATTCTTTGTGCAAGTCAACAATCGGCAGAACAGGTCTTAGAGCAGATAAAAGCCAGGATCAACAATAATCGCAGCGATGAATTGATGAATGCGGCCATAGAGCAACAAAAAATTAGTCGCCTGCGCATGGAGTCTTATCAATGAGTACATTAAGTTGTCATATTCTCGATACCAGCTCCGGTATGCCTGCAGCCGATGTCCCCGTGACACTTTATCGTTATCAGTCCGGAGAATCACTTGCATCAGCAACAACTGATGCCGATGGTCGTCTCCGCTTTACTGATCTCACTTTAACATCCAATAACTATACGCTCTCATTTGATGTGGCATCCTACTGTGAAAATGCCTTCGGTCAGGTATTTTTTCCCAAAATCGATGTACATTTTCATATGGCGGAACAAAAGCATTACCACATACCATTACTACTCTCGCCCTACGCCTATTCAACCTATCGTGGAAGTTAAGAGTCAAGTATGCAGAAAACATTTCACCGGGGCGAGATTTTACATTTCCCCACAAGGACAGACAGTCCTGAGCAAAACTACCAATATCTAAATGACGGTATCCTCGTTATCGAACAAGGAAAAATTATTGATTTACTCGATGCCGATGTTTTTTTTCGGCACCACCCTATTGCACCGGAACAGGTAGAAACACATTCGGGATTATTGATTCCGGGCATGATCGACAGTCATGTTCACTACCCGCAAATGGAAATGATTGCCAGCTACGGTCGCCAACTGTTGGAATGGCTCAATGACTATACATTCCCAGTTGAAACAAAATATGCAGACTCATCCTATGCCGCGTTGCAAGCAGACGCTTTTATCAAGCAATTGTTTGCACACGGCACAACAACAGCCAGTGTCTTCGCGACCGTTCACCCGCAATCCGTCGATGCTTTCTTTAATGCAGCAGCAACTTATCAGGCCCGAATGATCTGCGGCAAGGTCCTGATGGATCGACATAGTCCTGAGAATCTACGTGATACTGCAGATTCAGGCTATCGAGAGAGTAAAGATTTGCTGGAAAGATGGCATCATCAGGGACGAGCCTTGTACGCGATTACGCCGCGATTTGCACCGACAAGCACACCGGAACAACTGGCGCTGGCGGGACAGTTAGCCCAAGAGCACCCAGATGCTTTCATTCAGACACACTTAAGTGAAAATACTGACGAGATTGATTGGGTTAAAAGTCTATTCCCGGATGCCAAAGACTACTTAGACGTTTATGAACGCTATGGATTAGTGCGCGACAGAGCCTTATTCGGTCACGGAATTCACCTTGAGCCAAGAGAGTACCAAGCACTGGCCAGCAGCCATAGCAGTGTAATCTTCTGTCCGACTTCAAATCTCTTTATCGGTAGTGGTCTATTCCCCTATTTTTCTGTCAAAGAACATGGGATACCGGTGGCGATTGCCAGTGATGTCGGAGGCGGCACCAGTCTCAATCTACTGGTAAATCAGGCAGAAGCTTACAAAATCCTGCAATTACAGCACCAGAATCTCAACCCTTTTGAGTCGTTATATCTATGTACACAAGGGGCTGCGGTTGCAATGCAGTTGGAGCACCAAATTGGCAATTTAAATCCCGGTACAGAAGCTGATTTTATTGAGCTTGATATCAATGGCACACCGATGCTTAAACAGCGCATGGCGCAAGCAAAAACATTGGAAGAAAAACTATTTGCTTTAATTATGCTGGCTGATGAACGTGTGATCCGTCAGACCTATGTGAATGGACAACGGGTGTATTCCCGTCAATGAATGACACCATATTCGGGACATCATACTGATGTCCCGGAAGCTTTCCCAAAGGATCGATAAGCCAACTACTTAGCTTCGATGACACTGAATATTATCGGGTAAGTTTTTGGCTTTTAACGATAAATGTTGTTGATCCAAGCGAATAATATCGAGTGTCCCGCCCGCATGTTTAGGAATATATTGCTTAAGATTGAGTATTGCTTCCCATTCAGGATGAGTGAGATTTTCCACTTTCAGGTCATTGGCCTCAAGGATCAGCTTATCTCCTGCTACTTTCCAAGTACCATTCCCGGCAACAGAGTACGACACTTCAATCGGCTGTCCCGGTAAACGAGCAATCAATGTTCCTTTGGTCACATACTGATGAGATGCAAGGTAATGTTCCTGAGTGGTTAGATTCAACTGATACAAAGGCTGGCGAAGAGCAGCAGTGCAATCCCACTTTCCCTGCAATAAAGACATATTTTCAGCGGCCTGAGTTGCTACCGAAAATCCACTGCATAAACAGCAGCATAGCAAATAAAAATAACGCATCACAATCATCACTTCATCTGAACAAGTTATCGAATCATAACGAATTTTAAGCTGAAAGTGTCAGAGTTAGGTTGAAACTCTTACAGGGACAGACGCTTTTGTTACAAGGACAGACACTTTTAACTGTTATACATCTATAAGGACAGACACTAAATCGTTCATGAGAGACAAACGGGTTAAATTCTTCAAATTGTCACTTGTAATTCAGGCTAGAACCATGCATCTTTGGTCAGAATAAATATTTGATAAAAAAGGATAATATAAGTGAATATATCTAAGACACTATCATTCACCAGCATGATTTTATTAAGTGGTTCTGCAATGGCAGCGGTCACCATTGACCTCCCTGAATCCGTTGATATTCTGGTTGTCAATGGTGGTAAAGCAGATATATCAAGTGGTGGTTTTTTTAGTTCACAAAGAAAACTACAACTGGAAGATGGACTGCAGCAGATTGTCTTTCGTTATGAGCCTTTTTTTCAAGAAGGTAAAGACAATGTTGGCGTAGAAAGTGACGTGACAGTCGCTGTTTTTAATGCGGCAGATGCAGAGCTGACCCTTCAGGTGCCTGAATACAGAAATTCACGCGAAGCTCGGGAGCAGATCAGTCATATGCAATGGTCACTCACCAATCAGGATGGACAAAAAGTCCCAGTAACCCAAGATAAACTACTCAAAGACGGGATCCAATTCGGACGTAATTATTATACCGAAATGTCTGTTTACAATCAGTCTGATAAAGTCGCATCCGTTCCTGAGTATGCTCCTCAATCAGGGTTATCAGCCAAAACCATTCCGACCCGTTCTACAGCTGCTTCTCAAACTAAAGCTTCGGCATCTACTGCGGAAACGATGCTGCATTATTGGTATGAACAAGCGGATGAACAAACCCGGGCTCGCTTCAAACAATTTATCAATCAGCAATAATTTTTTATCACTTACCGTTAAGCTTTCAGGTCGGTATCGAACATATTAGATCTATCCGTGAATGCCACCGTCTCTGCTTCAGAACGGTGGCATTCACTTAGCTGACATTGGTTATGCAACAAACATTCACTTCTCGCAACTCAGCAACTCAAATCTGAAGCAACTGTAACTCTTATAGTCACGATTATCCGATGGTGATCACTAAACTGGTATAAAAGATAATGCTATGGCAAGGTACTTATCATAAAAACAAGCCATGCTATAAAAACAAACCATCAAAATTGCTAAGTAGATCGATTGAACATAAGGATAAGCAACATGAAACCGATAGCATCCGCAGTCGCTTTATGCCTACTGATTGGCATAGCGGGTTGTCAGAGTACACCGCATCAAACATCATCGGATAATCCAACCGACGAACAAACCCAGTCTTATGCACTGTTCACTCATATTCAAACCACTTATCAGCAATGGGAACAAACTCTGAAAAATGCTGAATCGTTCAAAATCTACTCCGAATCTCATTACAGAAAACTCCAAGAGTCATGGCAAGATGCTCAAGCGTTATACCAAGATATTCAGGCCGACCCGGCGAAAACAACCGAGAGCACATCGATTTTCTCCAGTCAAACATATGCAGACAAATTCAACCAATATATTGACATCATTGAGCAACAACTAAACCAACTTCAGGCTTTAAAGGAAAAAGCGGATCATTTTCTTGCCGATGCGATTGCTGAGATGGATTATCTGGCGCGGATCGATGCACAACACTATGATGTCAGAGGATATAAACAAGTAAATGGTATGTACCATGACCTGTTCGAATATGTTGCTGACGATAAACTAGAAAAAGCACAGACAAAGCAGGTTGAGTTTCTGAATATCGCCAGAGGTCTTGAAGTCAAAATAATGCACCTCAAATATGTCCAGCCATTACAGAAAAAACTCACGCTATTAAAACAGGAAGATTTTAACGAGGTAGCGCCTATCACCTTTGCTAAAGCCAATCACCAGATCCAATTAGTCGAGGCAACGGTTCAGTCCAATCCCAGAGATATTGAAGTCATCGAAAAAGCAGCGCAACTTGGTCAGTTTGAAATTGCTCATCTAGAACAAGTCACACATATGGTGAAACAATTGCATAGTATTGAGAATGGTCAATTTGAACCATTTGTTCTGGAAATCGAGAATAAACTACTGGCTATTTCACAAGCTATCAACAATTCAGACTACCGAGATCAAGTGCTGAGAGAACAGACGAACCGTATTCTAGAGAGTGTCGCCGCCCTTCAACAGCTGGCACAAACGCAACAAGAAAGTTGGCAGGCCAAAAGCACGGCCCAACAACAAAACAACCAGAAGCTACAAACCGCACTGACAGAAGCCAACCAACAACAGCAAAAACTACGAGAACAATTGCTTCAAGAACAAACCCATGTAAAAAATCTAGAGACTTTAGTGGCACTCCTGAAATCACAACAATCCACCTCAAAAATAACGCCTCAATCAGAGCAAAAAGAGTTGAAGAAAGCAGAGCAAAACCAATCCTCCCAACAAACAGAGTCGGAAGAAATAGAGGCACAATAAATCACATTTCAACCTAACCAATTGATTTTATTATAACAGGGATGACAATTTGTCATCCCTGTGTCTTCTGGGGACAGACATCCTTGCCTTCTGAGGACAGACATCCTAACGACATACCATGTTTACTTTATGTGCCTCTTCTTGCGTTCAGTGTTCGCAGCTATTCGCAGAGCTATTCGCAGGACAGACACTTTAAGAATTATCTTCATAGTTATGGCACGTTCTTAGTTTTCTGAGAGTTTTCTGAGGACAGGCATCGTAGGGTGAAGGACACATCCAGTATGTCATTCTTTATCAACATAATAATTACATTAAAAAAGCAGACATTACTCGTACCATGGGAATTCACCTCTTCTCCCTTCTTCTTGAATTCGACATACTTCCGGCATTACTCACTGACAATTTATCCTGATGACCATTGCAAGAGCACAGTTAGTTTCTCCTGAGATCACCGCCTACTATCATTGCGTCTCACGTTGTGTCCGACGTGCCTTCTTGTGCGGTGAAGACCAACTCACTGGTAAATCCTACGAACACCGACGTTATTGGGTTGAGCAACGTATTTTGACTTTAGCCCAAGTATTCTGTATCGATATCTGCGCCTATGCCGTAATGAGCAACCATTATCATTTGGTTGTTCATATTAATCAGAAAAAAGCAGAACATTTATCAGATCGCGAAGTCGTTGAGCGTTGGGGGAAAGAGCATCGATTACCACTTTTGCTCCTTAAATATCTAAAAAATCAGCTCACGACAGCTGAAATACATACCTGTCGAAAGATCATCCACGTCTGGCGACAACGACTTTACTCTCTCAGCTGGCTGATGAAAGAGCTCAACTTCAGTATTGCAAAACAAGCGAATCAGGAAGATCAGTGTCGTGGGCATTTCTGGGAAGGCCGATTCAAATCTCAGGCATTACTGGATGAGAAAGCACTGCTGGCAGCAATGGCCTATACAGATCTCAACCCAGTTCGAGCTGGTATCGCTCAAACACCTGAAAGTTCAGAATATACATCAATCAAAAGACGGCTTGATTTACGAAATACAGGTCAATCCTCATCATTAGGACTCTTTTCATTTGTTGGTGAATCAAAGCCTGATGGTATTCCATTCCGCCTGATTGATTATATTGAGTGGGTTGATTGGATTGGACGACAAGTCCGAGAAGGAAAACCCGGCCATATTGACAACAAACAGCCAACCATTCTTATCCGATTATCTGTCAGTAATACCAACGGCTTTGACTTATGTACCCGACTAGAGCGAAAACGATGTTTATGGGTTGGTTCATCGACGCAACTTCAAGCCGTTAAAAATCAATTAAAACGCCAACGGTTACATGGTGTATCAATATAAATATCGATTCAAAAAACTCTGCGCTGTATCCATCCCCTTCCCACAAATCGCTAAGTCAGTCGCCATAACATTAGCCCATAAAGGGCGCTTATCTATCAGTCAATTTTCTTAATTCATCTCAGAAGCGGCCTTATCTCATCCTGCTAGGGAATCAATATAATTTTCAGATATGATGTCTTTCACTGTATTCCGTTAAAGTGCTGTCCCTTGTATTGTTGGACTTAAAATGTGTGTCCTCGTAATTACTACGGAATTCCGGTGTCTGTCCTCATAATTCTGGAATCAATATAATTTTCAGATATGATGTCTTTCACTGTATTCCGTTAAAGTGCTGTCCCTTGTATTGGTCCCTTGTATTGTGATATGGACTTAAAATGTGTCCTTGTAATTAATTAATCATCTCCTCGTAATTAGAATTCCGGTGTCTGTCCTCATAATTCTTCCTCTTGTGACTTCCCAGCGGTTATGGCAGATTAGCTATTCAAATATGTCTGAGCTACATGTTGTTTATCCATTTCAACTTATTATGGTCTCCCATCCTTTATGAAAAAGCTTTCAAAACCATGGCTGTTATTCGCTATCATATTATTTCTCGCACTCTCCATCGGTATCGTCTATTGGTGGCAGCAGCCTGAGCCGCAACCGGTTTATGCGACACAAACAGTCAAAAGAGGACACATTGAAAATAATGTCCTTGCAAACGGGATGTTACAAGCATCTAAACTTGTCAATGTGGGGGCTCAGGTTTCCGGTCAGGTTGTCAATTTACCCGTCAAGCTGGGGGAACAAGTTAAACAAGGGCAGCTCATCGCACAAATCGATAGCTTGACACAACAGAATAGTCTCAAAGAGTCTCTCGCTTCTCTCGCGAGTTTGAGAGCACAATATCGTGCCAAACAAGCACAAATTCGTCAGGCTCAACTGGCCTATGCCCGTCAAAAGGCGATGCTGGCAGACAATGCCAGCTCTAAAGCCGATTATGAATTAGCCGAGTCGAATCTTGCTGTCTATCAAGCAGAATTAGATCAACTCAATGCGGGTATCGAACAAGCTGAGATCAATGTGGATTCGGCTAAAGTTGATCTGGGTTATACAACCATTTCAGCGCCGATGGATGGCACGGTTGTATATACCGCAGTCGAAGTAGGTCAAACCGTCAATGCTAACCAGACAACACCGACAATTGTTGAATTGGCAGACTTGAAACAAATGACCGTGAAAGCCGAAATATCCGAAGCCGATGTCATACACGTTCATCCGGGGCAACCTGTCTATTTCACGATCCTCGGCCAGCCTCATCATCGTTATCACGCGATATTACGGGCCATTGAACCCGGTCCGACGGTGATGGATGGTGATGATAGTGATATGAAATCGAACGATTCTGAAGCGATCTACTATAACGGTCTGTTTGATGTTGAGAATCCCGATGGTGTGCTACGTATCGGGATGACTGCACAAGTAACCATCGTCCTCAATCAATCGGATAATGTGTTGATAATTCCTGCTCAAATCTTACGCCCCAGCGATAAAGATCCCAATGGTTACCAAGTTCCGGTATTGGTGAATGGTGAAGTCGAATTTCGTGATGTCACGATTGGTATTAATAATAAAGTTCGTGCGGAAGTCCTCAGCGGCCTGAATGAAGGTGATAAAGTGATTCTCAGTTTACCAAGCGGTGAGTCATATACACCCCGTCGTTTCCGCCGCTCAATGGGGATGTAAGACATGAAGGCTCCATTACTTCATTTGTCCGGCGTATCACGGACGTTTCCCGCCGGGGAGCAAACGCTGACCGTCCTGAAAGATATTGATCTCACGATTGAACGCGGTGAAATGGTCGCGATTGTCGGTGCCTCCGGTTCGGGGAAATCAACACTGATGAACATTCTTGGTTGTCTTGATAAACCTTCACAAGGCAACTATCTGATCAACGGCCAAGATACCTCAATCATGCGAGGGGATGAATTGGCCCAACTGCGCCGGGAGTATTTTGGATTTATCTTCCAGCGTTATCATTTATTAGGTGACTTAACTGCGGTTGATAACGTGGAAGTCCCTGCGGTTTATGCAGGAAAAGCACGTAAAAGCCGACGGGAAAGAGCGCGTCAACTGTTGGCACGTCTTGGATTGGGCGAACGTCTCGATCACAAACCCAGCCAGCTCAGTGGAGGACAACAACAGCGGGTCAGCGTTGCCCGGGCGCTCATCAACGGAGGCGATGTCATCTTAGCCGATGAGCCCACTGGCGCATTGGACAGCCATAGCGGCGAAGAAATGCTCAAGCTGTTACAAGAGCTGCATCAAGATGGTCACACGATTATTATCGTGACACACGATATGCACGTTGCCCAATTTGCGGATCGGATCATTGAGATTAAAGACGGTGAAATCATTCGTGATCAACAGCATCATAAACAACGAGGCAACACACCCCGAGAAAATCCCGCACCGCAGGCACGACGCTGGTTCAACGGGGATCGCTATATTGAGGCATTCAAAATGGCCTTGCTCGCGATGTCGAGCCATCGTCTCCGAACTTTTTTGACTATGTTGGGCATTATTATCGGCATTGCGTCGGTCGTCTCCGTGGTGGCCTTAGGGACCGGATCACGACAAGCCATTCTGAAAAATATCAGTTCAATGGGGACCAATACCATTGATATCCGGCCGGGAAGCGGATTTGGAGACCGACGCGCCAACCGAATCAGAACGCTAAGTGCCAGTGATGGCAATGCGCTGAAAACACTACCTTTTGTCGACAGTGTCACCCCGTCGATCAGTAGTAGTGTCACCATTCGCTATACCAATCAGGCCGTGACAGCAAGTATTGAAGGCGTCGGTCCTGAATATTTCCGAGTCAGAGGCTATGAGATTGCGAATGGGCAATACTGGGATCGCAACAGTGTTCAGTCGCTCGCTCAGGAAGCAGTCATTGATCATAATACCAAACAGGAACTCTTCCCGAACAGCGACCCGATTGGTCAGGTTATTTTTCTCAATACATTGCCTGTGAGAATTATTGGTGTTACGCAGCCAAGAGAAAGTGCATTCGGCAATAATGATTCACTGAAAGTCTGGGTGCCCTATACCACGGTATCCGGCCGAATGTTGGGTCGCCCTCATCTGGACAGGCTCACGGTCAGGATCAATGATACAGCCCCCAGTCAGGCTGCTGAACAGGCAATCATTGCATTGCTGAAAATGCGCCACGGTACGCAAGATTTCTTCACGATTAATACGGACACCATCCGCCAGAATATTGAAAGAACAACGGCAACCATGACCCTGCTTATTTCCGCAATTGCCGTGATCTCACTGATTGTCGGTGGTATCGGTGTGATGAATATTATGCTGGTTTCCGTCACAGAAAGAACCCGGGAAATCGGCGTGCGCATGGCCGTCGGGGCACGGCAAAGTGATATCTTACGTCAGTTTCTGATCGAAGCGGTGCTGGTTTGTCTTAGTGGAGGTGTATTAGGAATTTTACTCGCCTTTTTGATCGGCGTGTTATTTTCGTATGGCGGTGGAAATTTCCAGATGATTTACTCCACCACATCCATTATTACCGCATTTCTCTGCTCGACACTCATCGGTGTCCTGTTCGGATTTTTGCCCGCACGTAATGCTGCACGTCTGGATCCAATCGAAGCGCTGGCAAGGGATTAATGACCAATGAATTCAACAATGCTTAAACCATTTTTGGGTATAACAATATCGACGCTCCTGCTTGCGGGATGTACCGCAACCCGCACTGAGTTCAAACCACCGCAAGTCGAAATCCCCGCGGCATGGCAAACTCAGCAGGTCAGCGATCAAGTTAGCCTCAATCCATGGTGGGAACGCTTTAACGACCCGGAACTCAACCAGCTCATTCAACAGATGTTACATATCAATAATGATCTGGCACTGGCCACCCTCACCCTGCAAAAAGCACGTCTGGAAGCCGGCTTGAGTGAAACCGAACAGTACCCTCAATTATCATCAACGCTGACAACTTCACACTCGAAACGGCTGGACTCTGGCAACAATAGTCAAAGTTACTCCGCCAATCTTGCTGTTCGCTATGAATTAGATCTCTGGGGGCGTGTCGCATCATCCGTCAATGCCACACAATGGACAGCGATTGCCAGTGAAGCCGACCGGGAAAGTACGGCACAAAGTCTTGTTGCAACAACAGCATCCCTCTATTGGCAAATGGGATATCTCAAAGATCGGATCGCCCTGAGCAACAAGAGCATCGCCTACGCCAAACAGATTCTGGCGCTGGCACAACGACAATATCGCAGTGGCGCGGTTTCCGAATTAGATGTGCTGGAAGCCAAACGCAGTTTAGCCGGACAACAAGCCGCCCATAGTGATTTGCTGCAATCTTTAACCGAAGCAGAGAACGCGATGGCGATTCTCTTCAATCAACCACCGAGGGAAAGTCGGTTACAAATTCAGTCACTTCCTCAAGGGCCGATTCCTGAGATCGCCGCTGGTGTTCCGGCGGATCTGTTAGTCAGACGGCCGGATGTCAAAGCGGCACTTTATGAACTGAAATCAGCGCTGGCAACCCAAGATGCTACCGTAGCAGGGTATTTACCAACCCTGACATTGACTGGCTCTGTTGGTGACTCTTCCTCGCAATTGCGCGATCTTCTGACCGATCCGCTCGGAACACTGGGGGCAGAACTGATCCTGCCTTTTTTACAATGGGATAAAATGTCACTGAACCGAAAAATCGCTCAGACCAATTACCAAACGGCCATCGTCAACTATCGTCAAACGCTCTATACCGCCATGAAGGATGTTGATAATGCCCTTTCAGCCAAAAAGCACTATCAATATCAGGGATTGAGACTTCAGGAGCAATATGATGCAGCGACAGCTGCAGAGCAGATTTATGCCAGTCAGTACCATCACGGTGCAGTCAGTATTCGAGACTGGCTGGATGCACAAGAGACTCAGCGCAATGCTCAGGAATCGTTACTGGAAAATCGCTACAACCAGTATCAAATTCAGGCCACGGTGTATCAGGCGCTGGGAGGGAGTGATATTGCGCCGCCACTCACGGCTCGCAAGCTTAACTTGCCAGTGGAGAAATAAAGATCATAAAAGGCCAGTGTACACTGGCCTTTTTATACTCGCATCACAGCTTCAGTACACGCCTCAAAAATTAGAGGGCTGATATTTCAGATATCGTCCACTTACCCAAGCCACTTCATTGCGGAACTGAATCATCGCCCAGCCTTGTGAAAACCGATAAACATAAATGTTTTCACCATACGCCAACTGACCAACCGGGCGCCCATCCAATAAGTTATCCCCTCGCACATTCAACCGTTTTGCGGTCACTACATAATGACCCGCTCCCCGGTAAAGCTTTTTCCGGCTCATTTTCTGCGCGGACGACTGATGAGCGTTTTTCTGAACTTGATAACATGCCTGTCCCTTCAAACAGCTATTGGCCTGAGCGGTCAATGTGAAAGACAATCCCAGACAGCACAACATTATTATTTTCATACGTTTTTTCATCATTCTTATACTTTTTTGATATACATCCAGCGATATCGACAAAATGAAACATGTCGCACTGACACATATTCTATACACAACTGTTCTCAATATACAGTTGCCTGACAACAATTACATTGCCTAATTCAGTATATGAATTATTCAACGCTCAACACGACACTTTAAAACGATGAATGATCTGGTTGGCACTACCGCGCCATAACAGTGCCGGGTCATATTGCGCCTGTTCAAATTTGCCATCGATCAATACATCGATCATCTCGACAATAGCACGCTGTTGCTCTGATAAGTCACCCAGTGTATATCCGGTCCACATCCAGATATCCTTACCGGGACACTCATCTCTAACCCTTTTCACGAGTTGATAAATAGCCGTTAAATTGGCGGGGTGAAGCGGATCGCCCCCCGATAACGACAACCCACGGCGCTTGATACGGGTGTCTTGTAAATCGGCGATAATCTGATCTTCCAGTGCTTGCGTAAATGGATGACCAGAATCGGGAGACCATGTACATTGGTTATAACAGCCCCGGCATTGATGCTCGCACCCTGATACAAACAGGGTGCAACGCGTGCCCTCACCGTTGACCACATCAACCTGATGATATTGATGATAATTCATAGCAATTACAGATGTTTGACCCGGCGTTTGACTTCTTCCTGCTTACCGAAATTGAACGGACGCGCATCCGGGCTGCCTAAATAACCGCACACCCGACGAATCACAGAGACTTTAGCCGGATCATGGTTACCACATTTCGGACACACAAATCCTTTACTGGTACAGGAAAACTCTCCGGTATAACCGCACGTATAACATTCATCGATTGGGGTATTGGTACCGTAGTAAGGCACCCGGCTGTAGCTGTAATCCCAGACATTCTCCAACGCTTCCACATTACGCTGCATATTCGGGAACTCGCCGTAACAGATAAAGCCACCGCTAGAAATCGCCGGATATGGCATCTCAAAGTCAATCTTGTCGTACGGATTCACTTTTTTCTCAACATCAAGATGGAAACTGTTGGTGTAGTAGCCCTTATCTGTCACGCCATCGATCACACCAAACTCTTTGGCATCAATCCGGCAGAAACGATTACACAGGTTTTCACTCGGTGTCCCGTACAAACTGAAACCATAACCGGTCTCTTCTGCCCAGCGGTTGGTGGCGGCTTTGAGATAACCGATAATCTTGATCGCTTCATCCCGGAGTTGTTGATGATCATAAACATGCTGTTGATCACCAAATAGTGCATTAATCGTTTCATGCACACCAATATATCCCAGTGAAATCGAAGCCCGACCGTTTTTAAAAATATGTGCAATCGGCTCGTCGGCTTTCAGTCTGACACCACAAGCACCTTCCATATATAGAATTGGTGCCACCCGTGCCCGGACTTTCTCTAACCGGCTGATTCGGGTTTCTAACGCCCGACGTGCCAGCAACAAACGTTCATCGAGAATTTGATAGAAACGGGTCAAATCCCCTTTGGCCTGCAATGCAATCCGCGGCAGATTGAGACTCACAACACCGAGATTATTTCGGCCATCATGAATGAGCTGGCCATCTTCTTCATAAGGACTGAGGAAACTCCGACACCCCATCGGGGTTTTAAAGGAACCGGTCACTTCAACCACGCGATCGTAGTTCAGAATATCCGGATACATCCGCTTAGTCGCACAATCGAGCGCCAGTTGCTTAATATCATAATTGGGATCACCCACTTGATAATTTAAGCCGTCTTTAATAGCAAAAACGAGCTTCGGAAAAACAGCTGTTTTATGATTTTTGCCTAAACCGGCAATCCGGTTTTTCAGAATAGAGATTTGAATCAACCGCGATGCCCAACTGGTTCCTAACCCAAAACCGAAAGTCACAAAAGGCGTCTGTCCATTTGCTGTGTGCAAGGTGTTGACCTCATACTCCAGCGACTGGAATGCGTCATAACACTCTTTTTCTGTCCGAGCCATCGCAAAGGATTCGGGATCGTGAATATCCCATTCGTGGGCAATCGCGAGATGTTTCTGATAACTGGCCTGAACGTAGGGTGCCAATATTTCATCAATGCGATTGATGGTTGTCCCCCCGTAAATATGACTGGCAACCTGAGCTATAATCTGGGCCGTCACAGCAGTGGCCGTCGAGATCGATTTCGGTGTGTCGATTTCTGCATTGCCCATTTTAAAGCCGTGCGTCAACATCCCTTTCAAATCAATCAACATGCAGTTGAACATCGGGAAGAAAGGCGCGTAATCCAAATCATGATAGTGAATATCACCGACTTCATGAGCTTGAACGATATCACGAGGCAGAATACGAGTCTTCGCGTAGTGTTTTGCAACAATTCCAGCCAGCAAGTCACGCTGAGTCGGAATGACTTTGCCATCTTTATTGGCGTTCTCATTCAGCAGATCGGCATTACTCTCATTGATTAAGCCTTCGATTTCTCGGGTCAGCGCACTCTGTTTTTCCCGGGCAATATCACGATCATGACGATATTCGATATAAGAACGAGCCAGCGATTTATACGGCCCCTGCATCAGCTCGTTTTCGACTAACGTTTGAATTTCTGCAATATGAACTTCTTTGTAATCCTTGAGCTTCAGCTCAACAGCCAGCGCAACATTTAAGGCATAGATGGCCAGTTCTTGATCAGCATGTTCGGCTGCGGCTTCGACCGCAGCCTGAATTCTGTCGCGATGAAACGCAGCTCTAGAACCATCACGTTTGATTACAATCGGTTTCACTTTATCTCCTTACCCCTTCATCGTTCACCTTGGGTGAAACACACGATATAGGGTTTCATATCGTTACATCAACACTACATATTGTAGTGCATTTAACGAAAAGCCCTCTGCACATGTATTGATCAGGATCAACAAAGCACAGTGAACGGATAAGATAAACACGATTATTATCAGCAGATCTCATTTATGAAAGAACATCGCTGAAAACAGAAATTTTTTCGCCACCCAGGTGGATTTTTCACTCAAAACGATTTTTCATCACCGCAAAATACAGCACCGGAATCACGATCAATGTTAGTAATGTGGAGACAAAAACCCCGAAAATCAGACTAATCGCGAGACCATTGAAAATCGGATCATCCAGAATAAACAGTGAACCAATCATCGCAGCCAATGCCGTCAACAGAATCGGTTTTGCCCGCACTCTGACAGAGTTGATCACAGCTTCGGAAAAAGCCATCCCCTGTGCATGCTCCTGACGGATAAAATCCACCAGCAAAATCGAGTTCCGAACAATGATCCCGGCCAGCGCTATCATGCCGATCATTGAAGTTGCCGTAAATTGAGCCTGTAAAAGTGCATGTCCCGGCATCACACCAATCATGGTCAGCGGAATCGGAGCCATGATAATCAGTGGCGTCAGATAGGATTTAAAATGCGCGACAACCAACAGATAGATCAAGATCATCCCCACGGCATAGGCAATCCCCATATCACGAAAGGTTTCGTAGGTGATTTTCCACTCACCATCCCATAACACGGCAATCTGGCTCAGACCGGAAGGCTGATGGATATAATTTTGCTCAACTGAAAACGGTAGTGTCTTCATCCGGTTGGCAATCTCAAACATCCCATAGAGCGGACTGTCAGTGTGACCGGACATGTCTCCGACCACCATCACCATCGGAACCAGATTCTTGTGCATAATATAATCATCTGCCGCGACTTGACGCACCCGCACTAAATCAGACAGCGGATACGCGATCCCATCCTGACTGGTGACGCGCATTTCCAGCAGTTGTGCCAGATTTGCCTTATCCCCTTCACTCGCCTGAATCTGAATCGGAACCGGATACTTACTATAATCGGTGTGCAAATAGCTGACCGGTTTACCGCCAATCGCCGTTGCCAACGTCTGCACAATCGCGGCATAAGGGACTTGAACAAGAGCCGCTTTATGGCGATCAATCATCACCTGCCACTGTTGGTGTGGTTCCGGCAGATAAATGTCCACATCGACAATATCGGCGCTGGTTTGAAATAAGTGCCGTATCTGACGCGCCGCTTCCGAGCGCACTTCAGCTGTCGGCCCATAAACCTCAGCCAGAATCGGAGACCAGACCGGTGGTCCCGGCGGTACTTCAACCACTTTTACTTTACCGCCAAATGCACTGGCGACAGCAACCAGCTTGGGCCGGAGTTCGCCGGCAATCTGATGGCTGTCTTTGTCCCGCTCCCCCTTCGGCAGTAAATTGACCTGAATATCCCCCTGATAAGAGCCAGAGCGGTTAAAGTAATGCCGGACCAGACCATTAAAGTTCATCGGTGCCGCCGTCCCGGCATAAATCTGATAGTCATGCACTTCCGGGGACTGATCCAGTACGGTCGCCATATCGAATAACACCCGCTGCGTACGTTCCAACGATGTATTATCCGGCATATCCAGTATCACCTGAAATTCAGATTTATTATCAAACGGCAACATCTTCAGAACCACAGCCTGATATACGGGGAGCAATAGAGAACCGATAATCAGCATCACGATGCCACCACCGAGTAACCACCGATTCCGCCGCTGATGAGGTGATAAAACAAACGGCGCCATGATTCGCTGCACCATCACCCGATTCGGTTCTTTGGGCTGAGCATGAGAGCGATGATGCAATAATTTCATCGCTAGCCAAGGTGTTAATACAAAGGCTACGGCCAGCGAGATAAACATCCCCATCGATGCATTGATCGGAATCGGGCTCATGTACGGCCCCATCAGCCCGGTGACAAACGCCATCGGCAATAGTGCGGCGATCACCGTAAACGTTGCCAGAATCGTCGGCCCCCCGACTTCATCGACGGCATGGGGCAACGAAAACTGCTGACCTTTTAATGCCATATGCCGATGAATATTTTCCACCACCACAATGGCATCATCCACCAAAATACCGATAGAAAAGATCAACGCAAACAGAGAGACCCGGTTGATGGTAAATCCCCATGCCCATGATGCAAACAGCGTCATCATCAGGGTAATCATAACCGCGATCCCAACCACAATGGCTTCCCGCCATCCCATCGTGATCAACACCAGAATCACCACCGCACAAGTTGCAAACATCAGTTTACCGATCAGGGTGTGACTCTTTTCCGCAGCCGTATTGCCATAGTTACGTGTGACATCGACTTTTACATCCGCAGGGATCAACTGATTCTCAAGAACCTGTAATCGCGCTTCAATATCCTCGGCAACCGCCACTGCATTTTCACCGGACTTTTTCGCAATGGCGATGGTCACCGCCGGGATCAGCGTCGATTTATCACTGGTCCAGACGTGCTGAGTCGGCGTATTGGCACCTAAATTAACGGTTGCAATGTCACTGAGGTAGACAGGAGCCTGATTATGCATCCCTACCAAAAGTTGTCTGACATCCGCCACGCGATGGAGAAACTGCCCGATTCGCACTGGGATCGCCTGATTCTGATCCGTGATGATCAACTGCGGGGAATGGACGTTGGCAGACTGAAAAACCTGATTCAGTTGATCAATGGTGATACCAAAACTGTTCATCCGTACCGGATCGAGCCGGACATCAACGATCATGTCATGTCCTCCGACGGTATAAATATCCCGCGTCCCGTCAATGGTTTTCAGCGCCGTTTCGAGACCATGTGCCACTTCCGTCAGTTGCTGTTGCGTCATCTGACCGTTGGGATTACTGAGGGTAAGGCTGACAATCGGCACATCTTCAATGCCTCGCGGTTTGATCACCGGCTCGCCGACACCCACACCGTTCGGCATCCAGTCCTTATTTGAATACAACTTGTTATAAGTGCGCACCACGGCATCATTGCGCGACACACCGACTTTAAAAATCGCGACGATCAAAGCACCGTCCGGCTGTGAAAAAGAATAAATATTATCAATCCCCTGAATCTCGGAGATGATTTGCTCGGCCGGGTTGGTGACCAAATGTTCGACTTCTGCCGGAGACGCTCCGGGGAAAGGAATGTAAATATCGGCAAACGTGACATCAATTTGTGGCTCTTCCTCCTTCGGTGTCACCAGCACCGCGAACACCCCCATGAGTAAACCCACCAATGCTAATAACGGCGTAATCGCTGAATGTTGGAACAGTGCGGCAATCCGCCCGGAAATGCCCAGTTTTTTTTCCATGACACGCCCCTCTTACTGTGCATCGATTGGAAAAACATGGGTCACAATCTGATCCCCGATTTCCAGTCCGGATAATATTTCAACCGAGTCCCCATAATCCTGCCCGATCCGGACCGGATTCAGTCGCTGTGTTTTGCCTTCCCCCTGCACGCGAAATACCGCACTCAGCTCGCCTCGTCTGATCACCGCCGTTTTCGGCACCAAGACAACTTGTCTGTCCCCGGTATGAAATGACGCTTTCACCCACATGCCCGGCGCAAGTTCAGCATCACTCGTTTCCGGTAATCTTAAGCGAATCGTAAAAGTATGAGATTGCGGATCAGCATAACGAAATAACGTATATTGAGTCGGTTGTACCTGTCGGCCATCCGGTAGTTCAATCAAAAACTGTTGCACCTGCGTCACCAAAGTACGATATCGTTGTGGCATTTGAAATTCGACCCGCAAGGGTGACATCCCATAACCGCTCAATAATGGCATACCGGGCGTCACCGTTTCTCCCAATTCGACGTGACGCTGAGTCACAATCCCTGCATAAGGCGCTTTAATACTGGTATAGCCTAATGCATCTTTCGCTTGTACCACTGCCGCCTTCGCTGCCTGAACCGCGGCAGATGTGGTTCGGGCACGCGCTTCTGCACTATCCAGTTGCCCTTGAGACACCGCACCTCGCGAAATTAACTGCCGAAAGCGCTTCACCTGTGTCTGAGCTTCATTATTCTGTGCAACAGCCTGATTCAGCTGTGCCATCGCAGCATCGTAAGATGCCGTTTGTTGGGTCGCACTGATTTCAAGTAATACGTCACCTTGCTGTACCACATCATTCACATCCACCGACATACCCACCACTCGCCCGGAGGTTTGCGCGGCTACCGTACCTTGATTAACAGGCTGAATAATCCCATCGAAAGTGACTTGTTCCGGTACCGTTTCACGCGTGACGGTTTGTGTCTGTCCCGCCAACAATTCTCCTGCCTGTGCCTCTAAAACCGTCTGTCCCGCTAAGACGGTCACCAGACCGAATAAGGACAGTTGCCGTATGTGCTGCTTCATCAGATTCCCCTCCTTTGGCGAACCTCTTGTCGTTTTATTAATGATATGCCGGATTGAAGTTCACCGTCTCAATCACTCACTGCATCCAATACAAAAATTATTGTTTTTCCATAAAAATTGCTTTTCATAACCTTGCTCGTCACTAACTCATTTACGTCTTGCCACTCCGAGATTCAGGCGCTTCACAAAACAACATCTGCAAATTGACAATAATCTGTGCAGCCCGACTATCAGCCAGTGAATAAAACACTTGCTGTGAAGACTTGCGGCACTCGACCAAGTGATGTTTACGCAGCACTGTCAAATGCTGAGAGAGTGCAGACTGGCTTAAAGTTGAGTTCTGCTGGAGCTGTCCGACGCCGACTTCTCCCTGTATCAATTGGCACAAGACCATCAATCGCTCAGGGTGTGCCATCATTTTCAGAAAATCAGCCGCTTCCTGTGCATGGGCTTTGATTCCCTCAATCTCAGTGACTTGGTTAATATCATGGTTGACTTGCATGAACACTCCACGAAAAAGGTCGCAATGATTTTAATATATTAGACAAATCTCATTTAGAAATACAAATATTAGATTATATTAAATTAGACTTCACTAATTTTTAGATCTATAGTCTTCTTTATCAAGATAGAGAGTTACTTTTATAGACTGACTGTCACAAGTCATCCCCAACAAGGAGCATGTCATGACCATTGAAAATGGCGTTCGAATCATGGCCGGAAGCATGGTATTGCTATCCGTCATATTGACTTATTTCGTCCATCCTTATTTTGTCTGGTTGACCGTCTTTGTCGGACTCAACCTGATTCAAAGCGCATTGACCGGTATTTGTCCGGCTGTGTTTATTCTCAAAAAACTTGGCTTAAAAGCGTAGAATCAACCGCAAACGTGAAAAGGCTTAATCTATGACAAAAATTGTAATTATCGGCGGTGTTGCCGGCGGCGCTTCGGCAGCCGCACGGGCCCGTCGTCTCAGCGAAACAGCACACATTCTCATGTTTGAACGAGGACCGTTTATCTCTTTTGCGAATTGTGGACTGCCCTATCATATCGGGGGAGAAATTACCGAGCGCAGTAAACTGCTGTTACAGACACCGGAAAGCTTTCTCGCCCGTTTTAATGTCGATGTCAGGGTAATGAGCGAAGTCATCCACATTGATCGTCAGGCAAAAACAGTTACGGTCAGAAACTTAGTCGATCAGCAAGAGTATCAAGAAGACTATGACTTCCTGTTGCTCAGCCCCGGCGCTTCTCCGGTCGTTCCGTCGATTCAAGGTATTGATAATCCGCTGACGCATACGCTGCGTAACATTCCCGATATGGATCGCATCATTCAAACCATCCAAATGAATAAACCTGAACATGCGACAGTTGTCGGTGGTGGGTTTATTGGCTTGGAAGTGATGGAAGCGTTCCACCGGTTAGGTATCAAAACCACGTTGATCGAGATGGCTGATCAGGTGATGACACCGATTGACCGTGAAATGGCAGGTTTTGCACATGCCGAAATCCGGGCAAAAGGGATCGATCTGAAATTGGGCGTTGCACTGGAGTCGGTTGAATATATCTCAACCGATCACATCGCAAATGTTGATTCAGGAGAGAGCGAAGATCATCAACATATTGCAGGTGAACTAAAACTATCTTTGAACAACGGAGCATCCCTGACAACCGATATCTTGATTATGGCGATTGGTGTACGCCCTGAAATCAAACTGGCTGCACAAGCGGGTCTACAGATTGGTGAGTCTGGCGGTATTTATACCAATGAATACATGCAAACCAGCGATCCCGCCATCTACGCGGTGGGTGATGCCGTTGAAGAGCAAGACTTTGTTACCGGCAAACAAACTTTGGTTCCTCTAGCCGGGCCGGCCAATCGTCAAGGTCGTATGGCTGCAGACAATATGCTGGGGCGCCATGAAACTTACCAAGGGACTCAAGGGACTGCGATTTGTAAGATATTCGACTTAGCAGTCGCTTCAACCGGTAAGAACGAGAAGCAGCTAAAACGTGAAGGTGTAGCGTATGAAAAAGTGTATGTCCACACAGCCAGCCACGCGAGCTATTACCCGGGCGCGGAAGTTGTTTCGTTCAAAATGCTGTTCGATCCTCAAACCGGTAAAATATTCGGTGCTCAGGCTGTCGGAAAAGAAGGAATCGACAAGCGTATCGACGTGATGGCTGTTGCTCAGCGTGCGGGTATGACAGTAGCGCAACTTCAACATCTCGAGCTCACCTACGCACCGCCTTATGGCAGTGCCAAAGATGTGATTAACCAAGCTGCATTTGTGGCAACCAATTTAATCAAAGGTGATGCCGTCGCGATTCATTATGATCAAATCGACCAACTAACTGCCGATCAAGTGCTGCTTGATGTCCGTAATCCCGGAGAGTTACAAAACGGTTATCTGGAAGGTGCTATCAATATTCCGGTGGATCAATTGCGTCAACGGCTGAATGAGTTACCAAAAGACAAAGAGATCATCATTTACTGTCAGGTCGGGTTACGCGGTAACGTCGCATATCGGCAACTGGTCAACAATGGCTTTAAAGCGCGCAACCTGATTGGGGGATATCGCACTTACCTGTTTGCGAAGGCTTGACGTATCAACCGAATGTTCCGGTGTAGAACGATATGCTGATGTGAGCGAATGATAAGCGCTCATCAAGTCATGTTTGACACGGGGAATAGCGGATAGTCATAAATAAATCGTCTTAAATCACGCGCAGCATGTTTCGACAGACTGCGCGTTTTCTTTTATTCATGGATGCGTATTCTCGACCGGGCTGATGGTATTTCAAGCCGAACCCATCGCATCGTCGTATTCATAAGCACACAATGTCCCGCGAAGCCCCAAAGGTGTGTGTCCCGCTAAGCCACATCCCGCTAAGCCAAAGAAGTCTAAAAGTGTCTGTCCTTTAAGAGTTATTCCAAAACAAAATAACAACGTCTGTCCCCGCAAGAATAGTTTTTCCCTATTGAATGAATAGCTACAAGTGATTTTCTTTTGAGTCGAGGCGATGCGAATATGTTTTCCGAAGGCAAGATATTGCAAATGCAAAGCTAACTAACTGAAAGGAAAGTAAAAGATTATGATCAACACAAAAATCAAACCATTTAGTGCAACCGCGTATAAAAACGGTGAATTTGTTGAAGTCACAGAAAAAAGTGTCGAAGGCAAATGGGCAGTATTTTTCTTCTATCCTGCAGACTTTACATTTGTTTGTCCGACAGAGTTAGGTGATCTTGCCGATCATTATGCTGAGCTTCAAGAGCGTGGTGTTGAAGTATTTTCTGTTTCAACAGACACACATTTCACGCACAAAGCATGGCATGACAGCTCTGATACCATCGGCAAAATTCAATATTACATGGTTGGCGACCAAACCGGTAACATCACCAATAACTTCGGCGTGATGCGTGAAGGTCAGGGTCTGGCAGACCGTGCAACATTCCTGATTGATCCTGAAGGTGTCATTCAGGCGATGGAAATCACTGCTGAAGGTATTGGCCGTGACGCTGAAGATCTGCTGAGAAAAGTGAAAGCAGCACAATACGTTGCAGCTCACCCAGGTGAAGTTTGCCCGGCAAAATGGAAAGAAGGTGAAGAAACACTGGCACCTTCACTGGATCTTGTCGGCAAAATCTAAGGATTTTCTGATTTGAGAGCGGGCTGGATGTCCATACGACCAACACATCCGGCTTGCTCTCCCCCATCTTCAATTATCTAGAGTGGTCACTCTCTTTATCTAAAGACGTTTTTATCTAAAGACAAGGTGTAATCAAAGATGCTAGACCAAGCGATCAAACAACAATTAAAACAATATCTCACAAACTTAAAAGAAGATGTCCGCTTAGTGGTCAGTCTAGATGAAAGTAAAGCATCCCAAGAAATTCTTTCACTGGCTGAAGAGATTGAAACACTAAGCGACCATGTCTCAGTGGTGCGTGATAATGCAGCCAGTGAACGTAAACCCGTTATGGCCGTCACCAATCCGGAAAAAGGCACACAACTGCGTTTCGCCGGGGTGCCGATGGGACACGAATTTACCTCATTGGTGTTAGCGCTGCTCCATTCGGGTGGTCACCCGATGAAACTCGAAGACGAAACCATCACACAGATTGCCAGCCTGCATAAAAAGCTGGATGTAGAGATCTTCATTTCACTCTCTTGCCAGAATTGTCCTGATGTAGTTCAGGCTTTCAACATGATGGCAGCAATCAACCCGGACATCCGTGTCACGATGATCGATGGTGCACTGTTTCAGGATGAAGTCAAACAACGTGATATTCTGGCCGTGCCAAGCGTGTTTGTGAATGGTGAATTATTCGGTCAAGGCCGGATGTCACTCGCAGAAATCCTGACCAAACTTGATGACGGTGCCGCCGAAAGAGCAGCCGCCAGTCTGAATGAAAAAGACCCATACGATGTATTAGTCGTCGGTGGTGGTCCGGCTGGTGGTGCAGCAGCTGTTTATGCAGCCCGTAAAGGCATCCGTACCGGGATTGTAGCGAAACGCCTCGGTGGACAGGTGATGGACACAATGGCGATTGAGAACTTTATCTCGGTCAAAAGAACCGAAGGGCCGAAACTGGCAGCCGATCTGGGTGAACATCTGAAAGAATATGATGTCGATGTCATCACTGATCAGCAGGCAGATCGGTTAATGGGAGCAGCTTATACCGAGGATGGCTATATTCACGTCAATCTTGAAAGCGGTGCGACACTTAAAAGTAAAAGTGTCATTCTCAGCCCGGGAGCTCGCTGGAGAGAAATGAATGTCCCCGGAGAACACGAATATCGTAATAAAGGGGTTGCTTACTGCCCACACTGTGACGGCCCACTGTTTAAAGGCAAGAAAACCGCGGTTATCGGTGGCGGCAACTCTGGGATTGAAGCTGCTATTGATTTGGCTGGCATTGTTGAACATGTCACAGTGCTTGAATTTGCCGATGTGCTGCGTGCAGACCAAGTACTGATTGATAAAGCTAACTCTCTGCCGAATATCGATATCATCACCATGGCACAGACAACCGAAGTCATCGGAGACGGTAAACGGGTGACCGGCCTGAAGTATAAAGATCGTCATACCGATGAAGTTCATACCATACTGTTGTCCGGCATTTTCGTACAGATTGGTTTAGTCCCGAACACCGAGTGGCTGAAAGATTCAGATGTGACCCTCTCACCAAGAGGCGAAATCGAAATCGGTAGCCGGGGAGATACCAGTATGTCGGGTGTATTTGCTGCCGGTGATGCGACGACAGTCCCGTATAAACAGATCATCATTGCTATGGGCGAAGGTGCTAAGGCCAGTCTCGGAGCATTCGATTACCTGATTCGTCATCAGGGCTGATCATCTGAACGAATACAGGGAATCGTCAACGAGTGAGCTGTGAATCATCCGGCGTTACTTATGACACGGATGCGCAAGACGCAAAGCGGGCACGGAATACCAGTGCCCGCTTTTTCATGGTTGCCTCAAACAGCACCTTCTGTTGTCTGTCCCCTCAATCTGGTGTCTGTCCCTTTAATTTCGTGAATTTAAAAACGGATGTCTGCCCTTTCAATTCCGGTTACTTTTCGGGTGTCTGTCCTTTCAATGATTCAATACAGACCGAAAAAGATGCCAGTTATGTCTTTTGCGCCTGAATTGTCTATAGTTGCGTAAGAATCCGTTATATCGTGTATTAAGGACGTTCAACCATGCTTAGATATCTCTTGATAGTATTTGTGATGCTCGGTGCTATCAGCTGCAGTGGTGGAGACTGGCGTACCGCGAGCCGTGAACCTGCTGGCATCGCGCCGGAACCGGAGCAAGAAAAAGAAGCCGTGATTGAAGTGTATGCCGCCGATGCATTCGGCTGGCGAGGCTGGTTTGCTGTACACACTTGGATTGCACTAAAGCCGGTCAATGCCCCCGAATATACGGTCTATGAGGTGATTGGCTGGCGACTCAAGCAAGGACGCCCGGTTCTGACCCAATATCAGACAAAACACCCGGATCGCTACTGGTATGGCTCTAAACCAACAAAAGTGTTGTCAGTCCAAGGTGAGAAAGCGAGTCAATTGATCCCTGAAATTAAGGCTGCCATTCAATACTATCCATGGGCAGATGAATACAGCCTGTTCCCGGGACCAAACAGTAATACATTTCCGGCATGGGTTGGTTTACAAGTCCCCGCTCTGGGATTAAAAATGCCTTTTCGTGCCATTGGTAGTGGTTATGCGAATTAGCTGAGTTCTGATCACCGGCAGATATTTTTCACCCGATTCTTTTTGCTGTGATCAATGTACTGAGCGCGCGGCTGGCAGTATATCCATATGCTCATCGGGCCTATTCATGCTTGTGCACACAATTGAAATGAAATAGCATACGTAAAAACAGACGAATAGTGTGGTTTTTGTCTATTTCATGAATATTTTCAGATAGATATTATTATTCTGATGAATAGTTTCAGTGAATCAATTGATTGAGTTTCGCTCATTTCAATTCAAAATCATCACCGATACTCATCTCAAAAATACACCAAAATACGAGCATATCTGGATTGATTCCGTCATACTGAATCTTGATAGTAATGAGAAGTGCATCAGGACGATCACACTGTTTATGAGCTGGATATCAGAAGCTCTGATGATCAGAAATTTGGTTATCAGAAACAATGGAGAGTCATCATGATGAATATTATGATCGATGGATCAGCTTACACAGTCGATCCGAATCAGACACTGCTCAGTGCGACAAGAACCTGTGGGATTGACCTGCCGTCACTCTGCGATACCGATGATGCTAACGCGATTCATCAACACTGTGAACTCTGTGAGGTTGACATTCTCGGCCGGGGAATCGTCTCCGCTTGTCAGGAAATGCCCGTCGAAGGCATGGTGATCACCACAACATCCAGTCACCTCTCAGAACGCAGAAAAAAACATCTTCAGGACATTCTTTCTCAACCCAATATCATCTGTAGTGAACCGCCTTGTCAAACCGCCTGCCCTGCCCATGTCGATATTCAACAATATTTGGCACTTATTGCACAGGGTCACTATCAGCAAGCGATTGCCGTCATCAAAAAGACACTCCCAATGCCCTTGTCCATTGGCCGGGTATGTCCGGCTTTTTGTGAGTCCGGATGTCAGCGCCAGCAATTAGATGAACCACTGGCCATCCGTCAGTTAAAACGCCATGCAGCCGATCATGATCTGGCCGCATCTCAGTCTTATCTGCCAGAAAAAAAAGCAGAAAAACAGAAGAAAATCGCCATTGTCGGCGCCGGACCGGGCGGGCTCAGCTGTGGCTATTTCCTGACCAATGAAGGTTATGATGTCACTCTATTCGAGGCCATGCCCCAAGCAGGTGGATGGCTCCGCTATGGCATCCCTGAATACCGGCTGCCGAAAGCAATTCTTGATCAGGAAATTGACTTGTTGTGTCGTCATGGCATGACCATCAAAACCAATCAGCGACTCGGTAAGGATTTTCGGCTTTCAACACTGAGCGACCATTATGATGCGGTCTGTCTCGCGATTGGTGCCTCGCAAGCCAGCGGTATGGTCTATCCCGGCAGTGATCTCGACGGCTGCTATCTGGGTGTGGATTTCCTGAAAGATCACATGCTCGATCAACAGTGTACCGTCGGTCAGAATGTTGCTGTTATCGGGGGCGGTAATACGGCCATTGACTGCGCCCGGACCGCGCTACGCCTCGGAGCACAAACCTCGATTATTTACCGTCGCTCCCGGGAAGAAATGCCGGCAGAGGAGTATGAAATCGAAGCAGCAGAAGATGAAGGTGTCCAATTTTATTTTCTGACCAACCCTGTCGAAAATATCGCTGATCAAAATGGCCGGGTCTGTCAGGTCAAACTGGAACGGATGGCTTTGGGAGAACCAGATGCATCCGGGCGCAGACGTCCTCAACCAACGGGAGAGTATATGACAGAATCCTTTGATACCGTCATTTCAGCGATTTCCCAACAAACCGATGTCAGTTTCCTCGATGGCGACAATATCACGCTACCGCTTAACCGTTATCAGACTATCGATGTGAATGAGGACAATATGTTCTCCGGTTCACACAATATTTTTGCTATCGGCGATTTTCGTCGGGGTCCGGCAACCGCGGTCGAAGCCATCGCCGATGGTCGCAAAGCTGCGTATGGTATTGATCGTTTTCTCGGAGGAGATATGGAAACGCTCTACACCGAATCTTTCCGGGAAAGAAATATCACCAGAAGTCATCTGATCCGGCCCGAGCATGTTCAAAAACTGAAAGACGAACTTCGCACAATCGTACATGGCGATACACCGGAACAACTTGATCAGGCACTGACACAGGCCATGCAACATATTCTGCGGGCAAAAATGCCGGAACTGACATTAGCAGAACGCCAGCACAACTTTAAAGAAGTCGAAACAGGTTTTACGGATCAGATTGCGATGAACGAAGCCCGTCGCTGTTTAAGTTGTGGTTGTCCGGATGGTAATGATTGTAAACTCCGCCATTACGCAACAGAGTATCATGTCGATAAGTCTTTGTTGCCTCATTCAGATTGTGCTTAAGTGAATCACGTGGTTCAGAAAAATCCATGATGAAACACACGATCCAAATACAACAAGGGGCAGATATCTGCCCCTTGTTTCGTTGCCATCAATCAACATCAGTGTTCTAGAGCGTTGCATGACGATCACTGATTAATACAGACGCGCTCTGCGTCGGAACCAGCACCACCGCCACCATCTTCGATGTTGGTGTATCGCTCCAGTCTCCTTTACTTTCCAAAGGGATCAACGCATTCGCTTCAGGAAAATACGCAGCCACATTGCCCTGTGGGATTTGATACGGTACAACCTTAAAGTTATAAATTTTCCGCTGGACGTCATCGGTCCAGATCGTCTCGATATCGACGCGCTCTTCCGGCTTTAGGCCCAGTAACTCAATATCCTTTGGATTGAGGAAAATCACCTGACGCTCTCCCTGAATTCCCCGATAGCGGTCATCATACCCATAAACCGTGGTATTGTACTGATCATGTGAACGCATGGTCTGGAGAATAAAGACTGGCTGATCAGTCATACGCTGCGGATCAAACGACAAGATATGTTCCGGTAGTGCATTGGCTGCCATCACCGCCTTTCCCGAAGCGGTTTTCCAATTCAGCTCTCTGGCACTATTCCCCAGGTAAAACCCACCGGGTATATCGAGGCGCTGATTGAAGTTGTCAAAACCGGGAATGGTCTGCTCAATCAAGTCACGGATGCGATCATAATTATCCGCCAGCGATTGCCAGTCGACCGGATTGTGCGCGCCCAGTGTGGCTTTGGCAATCCCGACCAAAATCGCCACTTCTGAACGAATCGATTCTTCACTCATATCTACTCGCCCGGACGAAGCATGCACCATAGAGAACGAATCCTCGACTGTCACTCGTTGTTCGCCACTGGCCTGCATATCAATATCGGTACGGCCCAGACATGGCAGAATCAACGATGCCTTACCGGGATTGACATGGCTCCGGTTCAGCTTGGTTGCAATATGAACCGTCAATTCACACTGACGCATCGCTTGTGTCACTCGCTCAGTATCCGGTGCCGCCGCAACCAGATTCCCGCCCAAACCGATAAAAACTTTACTGTCACCACGCGCCATCGCCTGTAATGCATGATGCACATTATGTCCATGGGCTTGCGGCGGACGGAATCCGAATACTTTTTCAATATTATTGAGCAGTGCCTGCGGCGGATGGTCGTTGATACCGACGGTCCGATCCCCCTGCACATTCGAGTGACCACGAACAGGACACAATCCCGCTCCCGGCTTGCCAATTTGTCCGAACAACAATTGTAAATTGACCAGCTCTTCGATAATGGCAACTGAGTGTTTGTGCTGCGTAATCCCCATTGCCCAAGTCACAATCCGTCTTTCTGCATGAAGATAAATATCAGCCACCTGCACGATTTCATCCTGAGTCAAACCGGATTGCTGAATGATCATCGACCACGGGGTCGCTTCAACCTGTTCAAGGTATTCGGACAATCCTTGTGTATGCTGCTCGATAAATGCTAAGTCAAACACGGATTCGCCACGTTGTATTGCAGCCTGATGATATCCCAGCAGGACTTTGACGATACCGCGGACAACCGCCATATCGCCCCCCAGTTTCGGCATGAAATAGTGACTGGTTGTCGGTGTCGAACTGTTACTGATCATTTCCAGTGAGTGTTGCGGGTTGGTAAAACGCTCTAAACCCCGTTCTTTCAGATTGTTGAAAGCAACAACTTTGGCACCACGTCGATAGGCATCGCTCAACGTTTCAAGCATTCGGGGATGGTTGGTCCCCGGATTTTGTCCGAATAAAAAAATTGCATCGGCTTTTTCAAAATCATCAATGGTGACCGTACCTTTACCGATCCCGATACTTTTCCCTAGCGCGTAACTGGTCGCTTCATGACACATATTGGAACAGTCAGGAAAATTATTGGTACCAAAGCGACGGACAAACAGTTGATAAACAAAAGCAGCCTCGTTGCTGGCCCGGCCTGAGGTATAAAATTCGGCCTGATTAGGATCATCAAGCAAATTCAGATAATTGGCGATCATGTCGTAGGCATCTTCCCAGCAGATCGGCTCATAGTGATCTGTATCCGGGTTATAACTCATCGGTTCGTTGAGACGCCCCTGATATTCGAGAAAATAGTCTGTCTGCTTATTCAGCCAGTCGACAGAGTATTGTGCAAAAAATTCCCGTCCGACCCGACGAGATGTTGCTTCCCAGTTCACGGCCTTCGCACCGTTTTCACAAAAACGAAAACGTCCCGGAACCCCTTTCTCACCCCAGGCACATCCCGGACAGTCAAAACCGTGATCCTGGTTCGTGCGCAAAAGGTTAGATATATTTTTTGCGACATTTTCACTTTTAAACAAATGTTGAGTTGTTGCTTTTAAAGCACCCCACCCACCGGCAGAACCTGAATATTTTTTATAACTCATTTGCTTCTCTTCTTATTCTTGATGTTCAGAAAACATCCGCCAATGCAATGCCATCATACGAATCATGTATCCGTATCCAGTCACTCAATCAGGCCTCTCTCCCGCCACATAAATCGTCAAAAGATGACATCTACATCCTCTTTTAACGCACCAATCAACACACTCAAAAACCTTCAAATGAATAAAAATGACAATGTCAGCTCAGTTTCACCGAAAACGATGCAGGAATTAGTTAGGAAGTCGAAAGCATGTTGAAAAGAAAGAAACCTGATTTGGATACCGCAAAAATACCTCTTAGCAATGATTGAGGTCAATAAACGGCAGTTCATTATCACCTCGATCCAAATACCACTTTTGCCATATTGAATGCCAACTGTTGAATATTAACCAATGTTTTATGTGATTTCGCCTCAATATTAATAATAAAAACAAAAATAAAATCATATTTTCCATAAATGATAGAATCACTTAACATTGAATCTCTGCCGTGTCTTTTAACTTTGAACAAGAAACCGCTCAAGCACGTATTCTGTGTTTATGAACAGAATTTTTGGATGACACAAACCATATAATGATGTCATCTTATTCATCTGTATGACGCCAATATTACCAAGACTATCTATGGAAAATTTCGGTTATCAAATAACTAACGGAGAAATCATGAACCATCCAGTCATTGAACAAATCAAAAAAGCGGATCAAGCCATTATTGCAGAGGATTTTGATACCTTACTTAATATCTATACTGATGATGCTGTTTTAGTGATAGAGCCCGGCAACAATGCTGTGGGGAAAATGGCCATTCGAAAGGCCTTTGAAGCCATCGCCGTTTATTTTAAAAACGGCTTACAAGTCAAACAGCAAGGGTTAGAAGTACTCGAATCGGGAAATACGGCACTAGTTCTGGCAAATACCGTTGTTTCTGCTCCCAATTATCCCGAAATAATCCGTAAAGCAACTTATGTTTTTACTAAAAATTCTCAAGGAGTTTGGTTGTGCTCAATCGATAATTCGTATGGTCATGAGATTATTGGTCATTCTATATAATTTGATGGTTCTTCATCTGAATGCATCAATTTTAATATCTATGGGTCGAGGTACCGAAGACATGGCGAACATATAACATAGCCACTTAATAATAATGAAGATTATTGGTTAAAATATATGACTGGACCGCTTTAATTCACGTTGATAGACTCAAATCGGATCATCCGGGTGAGATTATTTACCAATTGTCGCCCTGCCAGATGCTTATTCAGCCAAATCCTTGAAGCCGTCGCAAGAGACAAATACTCAGGCTCAGAGGACAACACAACACTCATTGTCTTAATACTTGGTATGGTCAGCTGAGATATACCGAGGATATAGTCAAGATTGACTACATACGGTCTATATCATCACTTTCGCCCCATATACATGCATATCATTATTATAGGGTATATCTAATGACCGACCACCTGTGCATGACATTCTCCGCATTTTTATCGATTACTAATGACGTTTAGTTGATAAATCATACGATTATCGTCATGTTATTCTATACCTGCGGCGTGAAGCATTGTGAACGTCGCTTATCGATAAATATCATTAGGTCATAGATGTTTGCTGAGATTATTTACAAGTTGTCGCCCTTCCAAATAATGATTCAACCGAACCATCGGCTGTCATTACCCCATTGGTCGCTGAGCACGAACACAACGAACAAAAGAGGAAGTTAATAAAAATAGCTCACGTGACGCACTTCCAGAAGAAAAGTCAGCACATGTTGCTGACATATTGCACGAAAAACGATACAAAACATTTTAGAAAATGTAGCACGCACTCTATGTTTCATAACATTCAGGCTAAGGGAAGTTATGTATAAAAAATTAAGCATTATTTTATTGTCTGCACTCATCACTGCATGTTCCAGTGGATCAATCGGTGGATTGCTACCTGCACCCAAAATCGTGCATGGAAAACTGGAAGGCTTGACCTATACCTCACCACAGGGTGACTTAACGATTACAGCACCCGCCACAGAAGCTCATGGCGAGTGGACCTACACGCAAGTGAAAGAACATTCTGAAAATACTCCCGATCAACAAGATACTTTCGTCGGATTCAAAACACCTTACGATAACCATTTTTACACTGCCGAAGTGGTGAACTATAAACATGACAAGGCACTCACTGAAAAGCAGTTTTTACAACTCAAAAAAGGCAACTTAGAGCGTATGATAAGCGCTACCGAAACACGTTGGGGAAGTAAAGTTGAAAAGCTCAATGAGACCCGTATTGATTGTCCTGACAATCAATCATTTACCTATACAATATTGAAACAAAAAATCACATCATACGAACTTAATTTTGTAAAATACTATTTAGTTTCTCAATCTTTTCAAGGAAATAGTCTCGCCATTGTTACCAGTGAATTGAATTTTGATTTAAGAAACACACGGATTCCCGAAATCGATATTAAGAACGCAAAATATACAAAACATCGCGCATTTACATGTTCTTTAGAATATGGTGCTTCTGCCACCTGACACGTCACAAAAAATTGCCGCTTGGGGCGTTCCCTAATGCGGCAACTTTCTTTCGCTTCCCATAGATAAAGCTCTCATCAAAACCGAGTTCGTGCTAGAATCGCGCGCTTTGTTCATTTAGCCGCGCCAAAATCACCAGAGGTCATTATGTCATTTGAGAAACTCGGACTCCGTACGCCCCTCCTTCAAGCAATGAGTGAGCTTGGGTATCATCAACCGACGACGATTCAGAGTCAGGCTATCCCGATCATTCTACAGGCACATGACCTCATTGCTGCGGCACAAACCGGCACAGGTAAAACCGCTGGATTTGTCCTCCCGATCCTGAACAGGCTCGCACAAGGACAAACTCAGCGTAAAAAACGCATTCGGGCTTTGATATTAGTCCCCACTCGAGAGCTGGCAATTCAGGTTGCGGAGAAAATCAGCCAATATGGCAAATATCTTCCCCTGACATCTCTCGCAATTTATGGTGGCGTTGATGACAAATCCCAGAAACAAACCCTGATTGATGGTATTGATATACTGGTCGCAACCCCGGGACGACTACTCGATCTTCACCATCAACGGGCCGTTTACTTTGAAGAAGTTGAGGTTCTCGTCCTTGATGAAGCAGACCGAATGCTGGATATGGGATTTATCGATGATCTGAATAAAATTCTTGATCGGCTGCCGGAAAATATTCAACACTTATTATTCTCTGCGACGTTATCCAACAAAGTACGTGATTTGGCCAAAACAGCCGTCCACAATCCACGTGAAATTACCATTGCAGCGAATCAGGCTTCCAAACCCAATATCGAACAATGGCTGATCCCTGTTGATAAGGATAAAAAATCTGCTCTGCTCGCTCATTTGATTCAAGAGAACCAATGGGATCAAGCACTCATCTTCATTGAAACCAAACATGGTGCGGCCAAGCTGGTTAGTCAGTTGGAGAAACGCGGTATTCAGGCCGAAGCCTTTCATAGTGGTCGTAGTCAGGTTGTCCGGGCTAAATTACTGGAAGATTTTAAACACGGTCACATCAAATATATGGTCGCAACCGGTGTAGCAGCCCGAGGTATCGATATTGATTCACTACCACGTGTGATCAACTACGATCTGCCTTTTCCTGCGGATGAATATGTGCACCGCATCGGCCGGACCGGAAGAGCCAATGCATCCGGTGAAGCTATCTCCTTTGTTTCTAAAGATAATTTTAAAAATTTGTGCATGATTGAAAGCCGCCTCGGCCATTTAATCGAACGCAGAAACGTTGCCGGATTCGAACCAAAAAAACCGGTCCCAATCTCTATTCTGAACTATGTCCCCAAACATAAACGAACGCATTCTTGAACCGTTCAATTGACATTCGGTTTGAAATATCAGCAGACCATGACATAACTATCAGCAACCCAATTTCAACTTATATAAGGAATGCCCTCGTGAGCCAGTTACCTTTTTCATCCCTGCCTTTATCTGCGGAACTGCTACAAAGCCTTGATGCTCTTGGCTATACATACATGACGCCAATTCAAGCACAAAGCCTGCCTTTTCTGCTTCAGGGAAAAGATATTATCGGGCAGGGAAAAACCGGTTCGGGCAAAACCGCAGCATTTGGCCTCGGCTTATTACATAATCTCAACGTAAAACGCTTTCGGGTCCAGTCACTGGTCCTGTGTCCAACCCGAGAACTGGCGGATCAGGTCGCCAATGAGATCCGTTCGCTGGCAAGAACCGTACACAATATAAAAGTGCTCACGCTCTGTGGTGGGATGCCAATGGGCCCGCAAATCGGCTCTTTGGCTCATGGTGCACATATTTTAGTTGGTACACCGGGACGTATTCTTGACCACTTACAGAAAGGTCGAATTGATTTATCCGAATTAAATACATTGGTCTTGGACGAAGCCGATCGCATGTTAGAGATGGGCTTTCAAGACGCACTGGATGCCATTATCGAACAGGTCCCTTCACAACGACAGACATTACTGTTCAGTGCCACGTTTCCGAATCAAATCCAGTCCATTGCACAGCGGATCATGCACCAACCTGAGTGGATTAAAGTCGAATCAACTCATGATAATGCCTCCATTCAACAAGCATTCTATCAAGTTGGCGGAGATGATGATCGCTTACTCGCATTGAAAAAACTACTGCTTGCTTACCAACCAGAATCAACCGTTATTTTCTGCAATACCAAACGTGAAGTTCAAAGTGTCGCCGATGCGCTCTACCATGATGGCTTCAGTGTGATCGATTTACACGGTGATCTGGAACAACGGGAGCGAAACCAAGCGCTGGTTCAGTTTGCCAATAAAAGTGTCTCCATTCTCATTGCAACCGACGTTGCTGCTCGTGGTCTGGATGTTGATCAACTCGATATGGTCATTAACTATCACCTCTCACGCGATCCAGAAGTACATGTGCACCGAATCGGTCGGACAGGCCGGGCTGGCAGTAAGGGCATGGCGTGCAGCCTGTTCAGTGCCAACGAAGGGATTCGGGTCGCTCAAATCGATGAATATATGAACACGCCGATTGATCCGGTTGCCCTACCGGCTGATGACGTACTCAATCGCTCACCATTTCAACCTCAGATGGTGACTATTGAAATCTCCGGCGGTAAAAAGCAAAAAGTCCGGGCCGGTGATATTCTTGGTGCCATCACAGGTGAACATGGTATCGAAGGAAAACAAGTCGGAAAGATTAATCTATTTGATATGCGAGCTTATGTCGCCGTCCACAAAAGTGTCGGGAAAAAAGCGGTGAAAAAGCTGGAAAATGGGAAAATAAAAGGCCGCTCTTTCAGAGCTCGACTTATCAAATAAAATATGAAGAGAATATAAATGACCTGATATTATTAACATATAGGTCATTTATCTATATAAGATATCTGTAAAGTCGTTAAACAAAAATATCCCAGTATTATTCGCGCTGGGATATTTGACCGCCCATCACCTGATGTTTTTATACCAGACAATCGTTATTCAGATCAGTCAGAAATTTGAAACTCAATAATATGACACATATGTCCGACTGGCGTATCAACCCCTTGTGTAACCACTTTTACAGTTTTCTTCGCAACATATGCAGCCATTAATGCGGACATCATCCCCTTACTGCCCGGATCATTTTCATTAATATATGACCAAGATGGATTTTTCGGTCCACCATGGCAATGCCAAGCTCCGGGATTATTCGAAATAACCCGAAAATGAAAATTTGTCGGACCCGACATAAAAATAGAACTAATCTTAAATGCTGCCGGATATTCTGCAGCCTGAAGAGAACCACTCAGCGCAATTCCCATAACAATTAAACTTCTAAAAAAGTTTTTCATTGCTGTTCCTATATAATGTCAAAAGAATGATCACTCCTGAACGGATAAATGAAATTTTTGGAGTCATCGAGAAGGTTCGAAATTGTATCAATCTCATGAAATGTTGCAATCTTTCTGTTATTGAAGCATTGGAAGTATAGATTTAATTTGAAATAGCAGCCGAAAGTACTAATCCTCAGAAAGAGCGAAAACCTATGCTGACGTATCTGTCCTCACAACGCTTATTGCTATTGCGATCATAAAAGTCTTTCAGGCGTCTGTCCTCATAACTTTGTTGGACAGAACAGCCGCTTTATGAGTAAAGTAATTGATAACAAAAGCCTAACCAATACCCGACTATTCTACTAGGTTAATTATGGTATACTCGTGAAAACTTCCCACCGTAAAACTACGTTAGGCAAGACCAGTACATAATCAAATCAAAGCATCCAGAGGTACTTATGAAAACGTCCAACCCGCGACTAACACTGCGTGTGATTGAAAAGAGTGATTACGATGAGCTCGCTGAGCTCATGGATCTCGTCTTTCCTGATGTAGGTGGGGCATGGCCAAGAATGACCATCATGGATCTGATTCGCCAATTTCCAGATGGGCAGATCTGTATCGAAGATAATGGAAAAATTGTTGCTGCGGCACTCACGATCAAAGTGGATTACAATCGTTACTCCCTACCCCATGTTTATACCGATATTGTTGATGAAAACAATGTCATTCAACATAACCCACATGGTGATGCGATGTATGGTCTTGATGTCTTCGTGCATCCTGACTATCGCGGAATGCGTTTAGGGCGGCGTTTATACCATGCGCGTAAAGAACTTTGTCAGAGTGAAAATTTAAAAGCCATTCTGGCTGGCGGCAGAATCACCGGTTATCACAAACTCTCTGATGAATTAAAAGTCGCTGAATACATTGAACAGGTAAAACGTAAAACCATTCACGACCCGATCCTCTCCTTCCAGCTTGCCAATGACTTCGATGTCAAACGGATTATGCGTCACTATCTGCCGGAAGATGATAAATCTCAGGGCTACGCGACACTGCTTGAGTGGGATAACTTCTTTTATGAAGAAGATCAATCGTCAATCCATGAACTCGATAAAACCCTCGTCCGTATTGGCATTGTACAATGGCAGATGCGTCAGGTGACCAGTCTGGAAGACTTACTTGAGCAATCTGAGTTCTTTATTCGCTCATTATCAAACTATAAGGCTGACTTTGCACTCTTCCCTGAGTTTTTCAATGCACCACTCATGGGGCTTCAGCAAGACCAAACCTCCGTCGAAGCGATTCGCTATCTTGCATCCTTTAGTGAAGCGATTAAACAGCGTTTTTCTGAACTAGCCATCACATACAACATCAATATTATCGCTGGTAGTATGCCCGAAGAACGGGATGATAAGCTGTACAATGTCTCTTACTTGCTTCATCGCGATGGTATGATTGATGAGCAGTTGAAGATTCACATCACCCCCCATGAACAACGTGACTGGGTTATCGATGGCGGAAACGAAATCGGCGTATTTGAAACCGATGCGGGACGTGTTGGTATCCTGATTTGTTACGATAGCGAGTTCCCGGAACTTGGACGGATGATGGCAGAAAAGGACGTGCAAATCATGTTTGTTCCGTTTTGGACCGACACCAAAAATGGCTATCAGCGCGTCCGCCTCTGCTCACAAGCCAGAGCCATTGAAAATGAATGCTATGTCGCGATCGGTGGTAGTGTTGGCAACTTACCCCGCGTGGATAATGTGGATATTCAATACGCGCAGTCCGCCGTATTTTCACCATCCGATATTTTCTTCCCGCACGATGCAACGATCGCAGAAGCCAGCCCGAACACTGAGATGATTATTTTTGCCGATGTTGATCTAGATAAATTGAAGCAGCTAAATACCGAAGGTTCTGTGACCAACTTACGTCACCGCCGTCTCGATGTTTACGGTGGATTTACGCAACCGAAATCAGGTAAATAGTCATCGTCAATACGAAAAGGAGGGCCCCCCTCCTTTTTTCTTATCGGTTTAAAGTGACTGTCCTTGTAACTATATTGCTTCTCCCACCACAACGCTGAGACTCACTTTTCCATATATCAATATGACTTAAAGTGCCTGTCCCCAGAACTGCACCTGTCCCCAGAACTGCAGAGGAGGAAACAACAAAACATCTTTGAGTGATTATTTTGCCGGTTGTGACAACCATTGTCGGGATCGGTTGATTAACTTATGACCCAATATCAACCTCAAATAAGACGACAATCTCTCCAATTTGCTCAGAATACTGACAACCGTCTCATTCTGCATACAGAATGAATTGACAAGGAAAAACTTCCTTTTAGCATGGGGGTTTTAACCCGATGAGTGCCTTTTATGTCCGATATGACACAATCTCAAGAACCGCAGGTTCAGCTTGACGAACTCTCTCCTGAACTGCGTCAGGTCATTTTATTTGATGATGTTCCCCAGGAAATGTTTACGATGATTGCTTCGATCCATGAAGTATCGGAAGAAGCGGTTAGAGAGGCATGGAATAGTCTGCCAGCGAGTGCACAGAACATTTTAGATAATTTTGAACAGTTTCATGCACTAATCTCTGTGAGTCAGGCATTTGCAGGCATTGACACGATGGAAGGAATTGCAGGCATGGACTTACCGGCCTCTATGGATGACCAAGCCAAAGAAGATTATCGAGCACAAATGTTGGATCAGGTGTTGTTCCAATGCGTGAAAGATATGGTTAAGCAACTGAAAAAAGCGCGTCGGGATCCAATTCTGAAACGTGAATTTATCGAAGTATTTCAATCGAAATAAATTGTCGATTGAATCGATGCCAGCAGAACGGCAGGTCAACACACAATGTTGCCCTGCCGTCAGTTTATCGAACTTTTATGTACAAGCAAAAACCTGAGAATCCACTAACGGTAGTCGATTGATTTCTGGTTCAGCAAAATAAAAGCCTTGCATAAATCGGATTCCCGCACGCTTTAACCAAAGCATTTCTTCTTTAGATTCAATACCTTCGGCTATCACATCGATATTGAGTTCATTCATCATACTCAACGAATGCTTCAAAATACACTGACGAACCGGATCTTGATGGATACGCCGGATCAAAGACATATCTAGCTTGACGATATCGGTTTGCAGGTCAGCAAGCAGTCCCAGCCCCGAGTAGCCGGAACCAAAATCATCAATTGCCGTTTTAAAACCTAGATTCTGGTACGTTCGGATAATTTCAAGCATCCCGGTAATATCTTCAATCGCCTCAACTTCGGTAAACTCAAAGATGATATTCTCGGTCGGAAATTTAAATCGTTCTGCAACTTCCAGCGTCGCTTGTAAACACTGTTCAGGATGTAAGATTGCATTCGGCAGAAAGTTAATACTCAAGAGTAGGTCTAAGCCAAGCCGTGATGCATTCTCAATTGCCCGAACCCGACACATTTGGTCAAATGCGTAACGACTGTCTTTTTTTACCGAAGCAATGACCGTATCGGCATCTTCATCATTCTGACCCCGTACCAATGCTTCATAGCCAACTATTACATTTTCCTGACAATCCACGATCGGTTGAAATGCCGTTAAAAAGTGTCCCATACGTTCTTCACGATGAGATGCACAGCAGTTCAGCAGATGTTCTGAGGACTTTGTTTTCATCAATTATCGCCTGCGTCAAAAAATATTCTCACTTTAACCCTAACCTGCTCTTACCACTTACACAAGTCCCTTTGTTAATACAAAATAATTAACTACATGATAAGTATAATAATGCATATATTTTATGATCAATCGTGTTCCCTGTTTCATAAGAGTGTGATTTGGATGTTACCGGAACGTCAATATATTGACTGGGTAGCATATTCATGGGCTATTGCGTGAAAAATAAATACCCGGCGACCAAATATAAAGGATGATCAAGTCAGATGCTAACAACTAATTTATATTTCTGATATTATTAAAAACGTAACAATTTCAAATATTTTTCTCTATTTTGCATCATCGCTCATATCATTCTTTTCAACCCATTTGACTGATACATAACGTTAAAATGCAATAAAGTGATAGCGAGCATATAATTTTTATTTATAACCGTACTTCCACCCATAAACTTCTATAATTATTCATGTCAGTAATTGATATGCATGACTGAACGATTTGCTAATTTTTTAATCCATGATTATTAAGGATTTTTCTCATGTTTATGAGCCGAAAGCTAAAATCTGATTTACAAAAAACACAACAACAATTACATACATTGCAAAGCACGACAACATCGATTGAAAAGCATGTTGCTGTGGTTGAATTTGATGTCGATGGCAAGATAATAAATATCAATGACATTTTTTTAAATACGCTAGGCTACAAACGAGAAGAAATCCTTGGTAAACACCATTCAATGCTTTGTTTCGATGATTACAGTCGCAGTCAAAAATATACCCAGTTTTGGAAAAGTCTGGCTGCCGGCCAGTCACAACAAGGAACATTCAGACGCAAGAGTAAAAGTGGTCAGAATATCTGGTTAGAGGCAACCTACTTTCCGATTGTCATTGATAATAAAGTGGTCCAGATCATGAAAATCGCCAATGACGTCACTGATAGATATGAGCAGAATCAGTCTCGAGAGAATATCCTGGAGGCATTGAACCGCTCTCTGGCAATCATTGAGTTTGAACCTGACGGGCATATTATCAGCGCAAATAAGAACTTTATGCAGACTATGGGCTATACCCAAGAGCAACTGAAAGGTAAACATCATCGGATGTTCTGTGATGAGGCTTTTATCTGCAATCATCCGAATTTTTGGCAAGAGCTGGGGAAAGGCCAATTTAAATCCGGCAAATTCCTCCGGATTTCAAGCCATGGAGAACATATCTGGTTAGAGGCAACCTACAACCCGATTATTGATGCCGATGGCAAAGTGACGAAAGTCATTAAGTTTGCATCTGATATTACCCAGCAAGAAAAACGAAATATTGCGATTGCCGAGTCCACCGATTTAGCTTTCAGTACTGCAGTGGAGACTTCTCAAATTGCAAGGCAAGGGGCTGATCAACTTGATGATGCTGTCGCAGTCTCTAAAAAAATCACCAACCAGGTGCAGGAAACCTCAGAAAAAATTCAATCTCTGAATGATAAATCTAAAAACATTGAAGAGATTGTTGACACCATCCGAGGCATTGCCGAACAAACCAACCTTCTGGCCCTCAATGCTGCAATTGAGGCGGCCCGAGCCGGTGAACAAGGGCGTGGGTTTGCGGTCGTTGCCGATGAAGTCCGTAAACTCGCGTCCCGGACAGCGCAGTCCACGGAAGAAATTGCCAAAGTTGTGAGTGAGACCCATCAACTGATGCTTTCGGCAACGACCGCCATGTCAGAAGTCAATCAGATTGCCGGCGAAGGGATGGATAAAATATCTCAGGTCGCAACCGTGATTGATGAAATCTATCAGGGTGCAGAGAATATTTCCCGCTCCGTCAGTGAGTTAAACGAGAAGCTTTAATCCAGTCACATTTTTGATTACACCAACGCTCCTGTTAACCGTCACCTCGTTCAACGAGGTGACTCTCATCCAAACAGTCATACATCGCTTCAACCTGAATCGTGTATCAATTCAATATTTTCGAATAGGTTAAGCGAATATTCCTACTTCTTTATTTTGATCTGCATCACTAGAATGTTTTCTGTTTACAATTCACATGTTTCCAACTAAACAAGGAATTTATTATGTCTCATGTTCTTGCTCTGAAATCTAGTATTCTTGGTGAATATTCTCAATCCAGTAAACTGCTTGATGCATATCTGGAAAAATTCAGCGACGCGCAGGTGACACTCCGTGACCTAGCGGCTAGCCCACTTCCCGTACTCGATTTCTCGGTTGCCACAGCATTACGTGCCACTGAAGACCTGAGTGATGAACAACAAGCCATTGTTAATCTTTCTGACCAACTGATTGCTGAAATTAAAGCAGCGGATACTATCGTCATTGCAGCGCCAATGTATAACTTCACCATCCCAACTCAGTTGAAAAACTGGTTCGATCTGATTGCACGTGCAGGCGTGACTTTCCAATACACAGAAACCGGTGTTCAAGGTTTACTTGAGAACAAAAAAGTCGTGGTGATCACCACACGTGGTGGTATTCATCAAGGTAGTGCAACCGACAATGTCACACCATACCTCAAAACAATTCTGGGCTTCCTCGGTCTGACTGATGTTGAGTTTGCTTATGCAGAAGCACTGAACATGGGTGAAGAGTCTGCAGCACAAGGTATTGCAGCGGCAAAAGATCAATTAAAAGCCATTGCGGTTTAATTTTCTGAGCTGTCATTTTGGCGTCGAAAAACAGCGCAATTCGCGCTGTTTTTTTATTTATATAACGAAACAAAGTCCAAGACTCTCATTTCAATGACAGAAGATGTCTATCTATCCCACTCAATCTATCAAATACAATCTATGATTGAATGGCTGAGCGACTCTCACAGGGACGATTCTTGCGAGAAAAGGAGCCAACGCTCTAGTCATTGACTCCGGTTCATTTTCTCATTCTGCTTATGAAATAATTTATCACGATACATACTTTTATCCGCCTCTGACAATATATCGTTGATCACCAGCTCTTTTGACTGACCTTGAAAACGATAGTATCCGATACTGAGAGAGAGCTGTATTTCATGATTTCGCCAACGGAACGGGTTAGATTCGAAGAACAAATGTATCTTGTGAATCATCTGTTCAATATCTTCCATTCTTGCGGTGCGCTGTAAAATAATCACGAATTCATCACCACCAATTCTAGAAATGAAATCGGATGATCTCAAACACTCGGTTAATGACGATGCGGTATACTTCAATACTTCATCACCGGCCTCATGCCCTAATGAATCATTGATTTTTTTAAACCGATTTAAATCAATATTCAATACCGTCAGCTCAAGTACGGTTTCATTTCTTAATTTTATTCTTTCAAATTCATTGAATAAATAGCGTCGATTAGGCAGTTTAGTCAGTTCATCATGCAGCGATAATTCATGAACACGCAAATAATTATTCATTAAAAATAATATGAGAAAATAACCGATAAAAAATGTTATAGCACCAAGCGTATAGAAAATATTTTTAAGACTTTTTACGCTTTCAATCTCATGCAAATTTTTATATTTCGCAAATAAAGTCCAATTAACATTGGGGAGGTATACCGGATAGCTAATATCAAAATTATTGATGACTGTTTCATCACCTTCGAGGAATTTACTGGTTATGTCATTGCTGTTATTGGCAACTAAAGCAACGTCCACATCTTTCAACTGATGGAAATTAGACAGTTCAATCAGCTTATCATAATTAATCACTACGCTGAGCCCACCCCAATAGTTGGTGTTATGCGGAGCGTCCGAAAATACAGGATACCGGGCAATCAGTGCCGTACCGCCTTGCACGAGTTCAAGTGGGCCCGCAATAAACACCTTTTGCGTCTCTCTGGCAATCTGAACCGTTTGATACTGTTTCGGTACTGTACGAAAATCTAACCCAACTGCTTTTTCATTCCCTTTTAAAGGATAGACATGAGATATGATATCATTGGGAGCCAGCCCGATGTTTCTCACCAGAGCTGCCTTCGATAAGAATTGCTCGGATACGTACTTCCAATTCTCCATTGCGAACTTAGGATTCAAAGCCACAACAGAAGCAAAACTATCAGCAAGATATGTATCACGAAAGATATTCGCTTCAATACTATATCGAACTAACGCCAGTTCATGCTGTATCACTTCTTTAACCGCTTGACTCTGTTTATCAACAAAACGCTCCGTTACCAACGTCACGGTCATGAAAGCAAATAAAATATACCCGATTGTCAATAAACAAAATATCCATGGATTAAATTGATATTTTTTGATAATTCATTCTCCGAATGTTAAATACCTATGAGAAACTATCTATATAATCATACACTAGATATATAAAATCGGTTGATATTTTAGCCAATATATAGCTTGGGCTTTCCAATTTCGGAATTGATATTCTAAAAATAATAACCACCAACTGCCTAATGAAGTCGGAGGTTTAAGACAGGAAATAAAAAGTCACTGAAAAAGTTGGCGATCAATCCGGCAAATACAAGTTATGTCATAATCTTAAATTTTCCTACTTGAGCAGTCAGATTCTCTGACATCTCATTTAAGTGCTGCGCTGACTTACCCCCTTAAATAGAAAGACTTGGCTAAGACCACTGATTGAAGATTGATACATAAACTGGACGAAACTCATTTTGGGACAAAAGAATGTTAGTGCTAACAAAGTTTCTTGGGGCTTTTTTTGGGGCTAAAAAGGGCTTTATTTTCCACTTTACTGTTTATACACCCAGTGGTATCAGAAATAAAAAGCGCCCCTTTCGGAGCGCTACCAATCTTACTGCCAATCGAGGATGACTTTCCCGGAAGCCCCGCTACGCATGGTGTCAAAGCCTTGCTGGAAATCATCAATCTTGTAATGATGCGTGATAATCGGGGTCAGATCGAGGCCGGATTGGATCAGGCTCGCCATCTTATACCAAGTCTCAAACATCTCCCTTCCGTAAATCCCTTTAATCACCAGACCTTTAAAAATCACCTGATTCCAGTCAATAGCCATATCCGATGGCGGAATACCCAATAATGCAATTCGTCCGCCGTGGTTCATGGTTTCCAACATGCTCTGAAATGCAGCCGGAACACCAGACATTTCTAAACCGACATCAAATCCTTCGGTCATCCTCAATTCTGTCATCACATCATTCAGGCGCTCTTCGGCAATATTCACTGCCCGTGTCACACCCATTTTTTCAGCCAACTGCAAACGATATGGATTCACATCAGTGATCACCACATGGCGTGCACCAACATGCTTTGCAACCGCCGCTGCCATAATGCCAATCGGCCCTGCACCAGTGATCAATACATCTTCACCGACCATATCAAACGACAACGCGGTATGAACGGCATTACCGAATGGATCAAAAATCGCAGCCAGATCATCTGAGATACCTTCCGGTATTTTGAACGCATTGTAAGCCGGGATGACCAAATACTCGGCAAATGCACCGGTTCGATTGACCCCGACACCAATCGTATTGCGACACAAATGTGTTCGGCCACCACGGCAGTTCCGGCAATGCCCGCAGGTAATATGCCCTTCTCCGGACACGCGGTCACCAATAGAGAAACCACGAACTTCCTGCCCGATACCCACGACTTCTCCCACATATTCATGGCCGACCACCATCGGAACCGGGATGGTTTTTTGTGACCATTCGTCCCAGTTATAAATGTGGACATCAGTACCACAAATTGCGGTCTTCTTAATTTTGATCAGCAGATCATTATGACCCATGACAGGCATGTCGACCGAGGTCATCCAGATGCCCTGCTCAGCTTTTAGCTTTGATAATGCTTTAATTTTCATATGACGGTCTCTGCCACAATTCTCTCAACCATCACCACGGTCTCTGCGACGGTCATGGTTCACTCTCTAAACATGTGAACGGAAATATTACCACGTCCGTTCACTGCAAATTATTCGCCGTGAATAACGCCCATCTCTCGGCCAACCTGAATGAATACATCAATCGCCCGGTCCAATTGCGCTTTTGAATGCGCCGCAGACATCTGAGTACGGATCCGCGCCTGTCCTTTCGGCACAACAGGATACGAAAATCCAACCACATAAATACCTTGAGCTAAAGCTCGTTCAGCAAACTCAGCCGCTACTTTGGCATCACCCAGCATGATAGGAATAATGGCATGATCAGCCCCTGCCAATGTAAATCCCGCATCACTCATACGCTGACGGAAATGCGCTGCGTTCTCCCACAGTCGCGTTCTCAGTTCGCTGCTTTCAGCCAATAAATCCAGGACTCGAATCGATGCGGCAACAATCGCTGGTGCAACGGAGTTAGAGAACAGATAAGGTCGGGAGCGCTGTCGCAACCAGTCAATCACTTCTTTTTTCCCGGCAGTATAACCACCGGAAGCCCCGCCCATTGCTTTACCGAGCGTACCGGTAATCAGATCAACCCGGTCAATTACTTGATGATATTCATGCGTGCCGCGGCCATTATCACCCATAAAACCGACCGCATGAGAGTCGTCCACCATCACCAAAGCATCATATTGGTCTGCCAGATCACAGATAGCCGGAAGATTTGCAACCACCCCATCCATAGAGAATACGCCATCAGTGACTATCATCTTATGTCGTGCGCCGGCTTGATCAGCAGCAATCAATTGCTGCTCCAGCTCCGCCATATTGTTATTGCTATAACGAAAACGCATCGCTTTACATAACCGGACACCATCAATAATCGATGCATGATTCAACGCATCGGAAATGATGGCATCTTCTTTATCTAGCAAGGTTTCAAACAATCCGGCATTGGCATCGAAACACGAGGTATACAGGATGGTGTCTTCTTTCCCCAGAAAGGCAGAAAGCTTCTGTTCTAATGTTTTATGGATATCTTGCGTACCACAAATAAACCGTACCGAAGCCATCCCGAACCCATGGCTGTCCATCCCATCTTTTGCCGCCTGAATCAGGGCCGGATGGTCAGCCAGACCCAAGTAGTTATTGGCACAAAAGTTCAGGACTTCATCACCGGTATTGATATGAACAGCGGCTTGCTGCGCAGAAGTAATGATGCGCTCTGACTTGTACAGACCTTCTTCTTTAGTGGATTCGATCTGATGTTGAATGTGTTCGTAGAATACAGAAGACATAATGATTCCCTTGATATTTTTAGTTCACTGTCGTTGATAATGCAGCAATATTTACAGTGTAAAGATCGGTGATAAGTTCAGTGTAATCGATGTAATGAAAAGCGATTATCCCTTATGAGGGAAAATCATTATTGAATTTAATTCACAAATAGAACGTATTCTTATTTGTCCGCATCAGCGAAGTGTTATGCCATGCGATAGCCTTATTTTTGTAATCAATATCACAGAATGGGATGAATGACACAGTTTCACAGTGATCTCATTGATCTTAATTTCACCGGGAACTTATCATTGGAACCGGTTCCAAAATTACAATTTAATCAAAATCCTGGAGGAATGAAATGAACCCGAAATTTCCGGAAAATTTTCTATGGGGAGGCGCTGTTGCAGCTCACCAACTTGAAGGAGGCTGGGACAAAGACGGCAAAGGGATGAGTATTATCGATGTGGTCACCGCGGGTGCCTATGGCAAACAACGTAAGATTACTGACGGTATTCAGCCCGGTGAGTTCTATCCGAACCATGAGGCTGTCGATTTTCACGGACGTTATCAAGAAGATATCAAACTCTTTGCCGAAATGGGTTTCAAATGCTTCAGAACCAGTATTGCCTGGACACGCATTTTTCCGACCGGCGAAGAGGATGCACCATGTGAAGCGGGATTGCAGTTCTACGACGATATGTTCGATGAACTACTGAAATACAATATTGAGCCGGTCATAACCCTCAGCCATTTCGAAATGCCCTACCATCTCGCTCAAAAGTATGATGGCTGGATGAGTCGGGAAGTCATTGATCTATTTGTTAAATATGCAATGACTGTCATTGAGCGTTATCAGCATAAAGTGAAATATTGGATGACATTCAATGAAATCAATAATCAGAAAAATGTTGCCCTCGATATTTTTGGCTGGACCTGTTCAGGCGTCAAATTCACGCAAAAAGAGAAGCCTGAAGAGGCGATGTATCAAGCCGCTCACCACCAATTCGTTGCCAGTGCCAAAGTCGTGGCTCAAGCGCATGCCCTGAATCCGGGATTGAAAATCGGGTGCATGGTCGCGATGGTGCCATTCTATCCATATTCTTCCCACCCAGACGATGTGATGCTGGCACAAGTCGCGATGCGGGATCGTTTTATTTTTGCAGATGTCATGGCGAAAGGTCACTATCCGACTTATGCCTACAAAGAATGGGAAAGTAAGGGATATCACATTCACATTGATGAAGGTGATGCGGCGATTCTGGAAGCCGGCGCGGTTGACTACATTGGGTTTAGTTATTACATGTCGAATACGGTCAATGCTCAGGCAACTGAAAGTAATCAGGAAGAACTGGTTGATGGTAGCCGTAAACACGCTGTCCGTAATCCGTTCTTGAAAGCCAGTGACTGGGGATGGCAGATTGATCCTGTAGGTCTGCGGTATAGTCTGACAGCCCTCTATGAACGTTACGAGAAACCGCTGTTCATTGTTGAAAATGGCTTGGGTGCCGTTGATAAAGTCGAAGCAAACGGTGAAATTAACGATGACTATCGTATCGACTATCTACGTGCCCATATTCAGGAAATAGCGAAAGCCATCCATATCGATGGTGTTGAATTGATGGGGTATACCCCTTGGGGATGTATTGATCTGGTCTCTTTTACGACCGGAGAAATGAAAAAACGCTATGGCTTTATCTATGTTGATAAGCATGACGACAATACCGGGACGTTGCAACGCTCACGGAAAAAATCATTTTATTGGTATAAGAATGTCATTGCGTCTAACGGCTCAGAGCTCTAATCAAGCCGAAAAATTCTTATCAAGATGCTAAACAAGACTCATCACGTCTTTGAGATGCAAAGGCGTGATTTTTCTTTAATCTGATAATATCCGTTCTATCATCGGCCCCGCCACCAGTGACTGAATTGTCAGCATAACACACAGAAAATATAGCTGAATTTTATCCGTACATTTCTCTCTCACCCAAAACACCGGTTGAACGTCACTCTCTCCTTAAGCAACGGTCGGATAAATACACCAAATTTATGAGATTCATTCAATAAAATATCATTACATTGAATCATTAGACCACTCTAATATACGTATTGACTACTATGTATAAACGTACGGATTCAGCATCTTGTTTTAAAGGAATAGCATACATAATGAGTCAATCTAAACATCACGAAAATGAGGTTACGTTTGAACCTGACCAACTGTTAGTTTCAGCAACCGATTTAGATAGCTATATCACTTATGTGAACGATGAGTTCTGTAAAGTTTCAGGCTATAGTGCAACAGAACTGATTGGTCAGCCACATAATATGGTACGTCACCCCGATATGCCTAAAGCTGCATTCAAAGATATGTGGACACAGCTAAAACAGGGGCGAAGCTGGCACGGGATGGTGAAAAATCGTTGCAAAGATGGTCGTTTTTACTGGGTTGATGCGTTTGTAACACCGCTATATGAAGGCGATAAAATCATCGGTTATCAGTCTGTCAGACGCTGTCCCCGACGTGAACATGTTCAAGCGGCTGAAATGCTCTACGCCCGGGTCAACCGGGGGAAACGCTCTTTTTCACTCCGGGAGAACCAAACCGTTAAGCAACTGTTCTCCATCATCTCCGCTTTAGGACTGATCACGGCAGCATTCACTTTCTCAGGTCTCTTGGCAGCAACGCTGTTATCGCTCTTCATCCTCGTATTTAGCTACTTATATTATGATGAGTTAGTCAGACTTCCCAAATATCTCAAACAGCGGCAGTCTGTGATGGATAGTCCGTCACGCATTGTTTTCGGCGGTTCGGGGCTGATTGGAAAACTTCGTTATGATATCCAATTTCAAGATGCAAAAATAAAAACAATCCTCGGCAGGAGTGCTGATAACGGAACTTATCTGATTACCTTGTCACAAAAGATGAAAGAACTCAGCCAGCACTCTCTGAATAGTATTGAAGCGGAGACGAATGAACTGACTCATCTGGCTAGCGCCGCGACGCAAGTCACACAGACGATTCATGACGTCAACTCTAATCTGAGTTCAACCCATGATTATGTTCAACAAGTGAAAAACGAATGTAGTCAGGCGGTGCAAACGCTTCACGCTAACGGACTCTCTTTAGGTAATCTGCATCAAGGTATCGGAGAAGCTGCAGAAACGCTGCGCAAGCTCACTGAAGATACCAACAATATTTCCAAAGTCATGGAAGAAATTCAGGGAGTCGCGGATCAAACCAATCTTCTGGCACTCAATGCAGCAATTGAAGCGGCAAGAGCGGGTGAGCAAGGCAGAGGATTTGCCGTCGTCGCCGGAGAAGTTCGTAACCTTGCCAGCAGAACGCAAAATGCAACGCTCAGTATTCAGCAATCGGTCACTGATTTACAAACATCGATGCATAACTGGCAGAAAACCATGTTAAACAATCAGGAAACCGCAGATCATTGCAATCAAGAATCACAAACCGTGCGGCACATGATGAATGCAGTCCAGGAACAGATATCAATACTTGAAGAGAAATCGGCTCAGATTGCAGTTGCAATGGAAGAACAAGGAACTGTAATTGCCGATATGACGCAGAATATGAATGATGCGCAGCAACACGCGGTTAAGAACTATAAACTCGTGACACAAGTCAGTGAATATGCGACACAAACCGACGAACAGGCAATTTCTATCGCCCAACTGAGCAGTACTTTTCGATAAATAGAGGCTTGCCACTAAATAAGGACTTTGCACAAAAAAGAACTGAACTACTCGCAAAAAAGAGGGAAGCGCCCAAGCGCTTCCCTCTTTTCATTTCATTCAGCATCACGGACTTATGCTTCAGTATGACGACGGCTATGCCCACGTTCACCACGATGAGCACCACGATGGTCCCCGCCACGGTTACGGTCAAAACGTCGTTCACCTTCACGACGACCGTTGTCACGGAAACCACGACCTTCGCCACGGCTGTCACGGTTTGGCCGGCCACCTTCACGGCGACCACGAGACTCACGGAAGTCATCAAAGTCACAGACCACAGCGCCGACATCTTTCTGACGAATCCGCAGTTTACGCAATTTACGAGTCACATCAGAGGACATGCTTTTCGGCAATTGAACAAATGTATGCCCCTGAGCCAGCTTAATTGCACCAATGGAGTTCTTACCCAAGCCAAGTTCGTTCGCCAGTGCACCAACGATGTCTTTAACCTGTACACCTTGTTCACGACCCACTTGTAGCTGGTAAGTATCCCAGTCCTGACTACCCTGACCATAACTCCGGCGACCATCATTCCCACCTTCACGACGCTCACGACGACGTGATTTCTCACGCTCAATCTCAGCAATCATCGGATCTTCACCGACGTAGAATAATGGACGTTTACCCTGCTGACGCTTCAGTAACATTGCTGCCAGAGTTGTCGTATCGATGTCCAGAGAGTCTCTGAGGCTTTCAATCAGCTCGGAAAATTTTTCCAATGCTTTGTGTTCTTTTTCAGTTTCCAGTTCTTGGCTCAACTGAACCAAACGAGCCTGGGCAACTTTATCACGATGCGGCAACTGAATTTCTTCCATAGAAGAACGGGTCACACGCTCAATCGTACGCAACATGCGAATTTGATTGGTACGAACCAACAAGATCGCTTTGCCTTTCCGTCCGGCACGGCCTGTACGACCAATACGGTGGATATAAGATTCCACATCAAATGGAATATCATAGTTAAATACGTGAGTGATCCGTGGCACATCGAGTCCACGCGCCACAACATCTGTAGCAACCAGAATGTCAGTCACACCTTTTTTGATATGCTCAACTGTTCTTTCCCGTAAAGACTGCGGGATATCGCCATGCAATGCTGTTGCTTTAAATCCACGAGAAGAAAGCCAGTCAGCCAGACGTTCGGTGTCCTGACGGGTACGAACGAAAACAATTGATGCGTCCGTTTCTTCGGTTTCAAGCAGACGAACCATTGCTTCGTCTTTCTCAACACCTTTAACGACCCAGAATTGTTGTTCAACTTTCTCCACGGTCTGGTTTGAGCCAGCCACGTCAACCCGAGCCGGATCACGTAAGAAACGATCCACGATATTTTTAACCATGGGCGGCATCGTTGCTGAGAACAAGACGCGCTGAGCACTTTCAGGAGCTTGTTCCATAATCCAGGTAACATCATCGACAAAGCCCATTTTCAGCATTTCATCAGCTTCATCGAGGATGAAAGTGTGGCACTCATCCAAATGGAGTCGATCACGGGAGATTAAATCTTTCACCCGTCCTGGCGTACCAACAACAATATGAGCACCAGCTCTTAGTGCGCGCATCTGATCAACAATTGATGCGCCACCATAAATTTCTAATACTTTCAGGCCAGCAATATTTTGACCTAACGTTTTGATTTCTGCTGCAACCTGAATCGCCAGCTCACGCGTCGGTGCCATTACGATCGCCTGAGGTTTGCGCTGATCCATGATCAGTTTGTTGAGCAGAGGTAGAGAGAATGCTGCAGTTTTACCAGTACCGGTCTGTGCTTTACCTAAAGCATCACGACCTTCTAGTAAAAATGGAATTGCAGCAGCCTGAATGGGTGTAGGAGAAACGAAGCCCATATTTTCCAGAGCAGAGAGGATTTCGTTTTTGAGTTCTAATTCTTTGAATTGAATTACATTATCTTGCATGGGGTTCCCACTAATTTAGATGAATAACAAGGCCCCATGCGCTTTACCATTTCTAATCCAGTCAAGGATAGATTCCTTTCCGTGCGGTATTAACTAAGGTCCGCTTTAAAGCGACGAGGGACATAACAAAGGAGGCGGATTATTCCTTAAATGCATAAAAAAATCTAGAAAAAATTGAAATTCATCACATATTTTTCTCAATCCGAACAAAAACCGCCTTTTTATTCCGCGACATAGCATATTTTCAACGACGCAGCCATATTGCCGTAATTTTTTTACCTCATCACTTCAGAGACCCGATGTCGTATCTCAACAGATGTCGTATCTCAACATAAGGTAAGCAGGCAATATAACCACTACTCTATCACGTTCTGAGATGATCTCTGAATGCCAGCAAGCAGGATAATGTCTACTGATACGCATTCTCTCAAAAATCGATATCAATACACAGTTTCAGTACGGTTTGCTCATGATGGAATCGTATACTTTCCCCCGATTACCGAGTACCATGTGGGGGTATTATAATATTTACGGATATTTCGCAGATATTCGACGCCATGTCCGGGAGAATACTTCGCGAAATGAAGGAGAGCCCACTCTCCTGAGCCAAAAGATGAAAGGTTAAAATAATCTCTGATGTTTCAAGATAATCCATTACTTGCCCAGTTAAAACAACAGATTCAGGAGAATCTGCCGAAGAAAGAAGGGACCATCAAAGCAACTGATAAAGGTTTCGGCTTTTTAGAAATCGACAGCAAAAACAGCGTCTTTATCCCGCCGCCTTACATGAAAAAATCGATGCATGGCGATAAAGTTGTTGCGATAATCCGCACAGAAAACGAACGTGAAGTGGCTGAACCACAAGAGTTAATCGAACCGTCCCTCTCTCGCTTTATCGGTCGCGTCAAACTACACAAAGGCAAACTGAATGTCGCACCAGATCACCCACAACTCAAAAAATACCCCCTCAAAGCGAAAGTTAAAAAAGGACTGGATCCCAATACGATTGCAGAAAATGACTGGGTAGTGGCACAACTCACCCGTCACCCGCTCAAAGGTGATAACGGATTTTTCGTTGAGATTACCCATAAAATTACTGATGCCGATGATAAGATTGCGCCTTGGTGGGTTACTTTGGCTGAAAATGATTTACCGAATCAAGAGCCGGCAGGGATTGATAACTGGGAACAAAAAGATGACCCGGCACTCGTGCGGGTCGATTTAACCAATGTGCCGTTTGTTACGATTGATGGCGCTTCAACTCAAGATATGGATGATGCGCTATTCGCTAAACGCACCGAGTCGGGTGATTTTGAATTAACCATCGCCATTGCGGATCCAACCGCTTACATCACACCAGATGATCCGATGGACAAGGTTGCCCGTGAACGTGGTTTTACGATCTACCTGCCGGGTCGCAATATCCCAATGCTCCCAAGAGAATTGGCTGACAACTTATGTTCACTCCGGGAAGGTGAAGTCCGCCCTGCCTTGTGTTGTACAGTCACGGTGGCTCAGGATGGGACGATTCAGGACGATATCCGCTTTTTCTCCGCACAGATTCAATCCCATGCACGTCTGGTTTATGATCATGTGTCAGACTGGCTGGAACTCGGCACGTCAAGTGACTGGAACCCTTCTGATGAAATTGCTCAGGTTGTTCACGATCTGTATGCCTTTTCGCAGGCGCGTATCTCATGGCGGGAAACACACGCCGTAGTCTTCCCTGATCGGCCGGATTATCGTTTTGAACTGAGCGAAGATAATGATGTGATCGCCATTCACGCCGATCTGCGCCGCAGTGCTAATCGTCTGGTTGAAGAAGCAATGGTGACGGCCAACGTATGTGCCGGTAAAGTGCTCCAGCAACAATTCGGCACAGGCGTATTTAATGTCCATGATGGTTTTAAAACGGAACGCATTGCTGATGTAATTGCACTGATTACTGAACACGGTATGAGTGAACACAACGATGAAACAGTCAAAACACTGGCAGGTTTTTCCTCCCTGCGGCGTTGGCTTGCCACTCAGGACACCAGCTATTTAGATAATCGGATTCGTAAGTTCCAAAGCTATAGTGAAATCAGTAACCAGCCAGCGCCACATTTTGCGATGGGGCTGGATGTCTATGCGACATGGACATCCCCGATTCGTAAATATGGCGATATGATCAATCACCGCTTACTGAAAGCTTATATTGTGGGTAAACCCCCGGTGCAATTACCAGATGAACAGGTTGGTGAAGAGCTCGCAATTCATCGGAAACATCATAAAATTGCAGAAAGAAATGTCAGTGACTGGCTTTATGCCCGAACCTTGGCTGAAGAACCACAGAAGCAAACACGCTATCAGGCAGAGATTTTTGATATTAACCGTGCCGGGATGCGGATCCGATTACTCGAAAATGGTGCGACAGCGTTTGTTCCTGCCCCACTGATTATGGATAACAAAGAGCGTATCGAATGCCATGCAGACCAAGGCTATATCTATATCGATAAAGCATTGGTGTATAAACTGGGAGATACACTTGAAGTGACACTCAATGAAGTGAATCAAGAAAACCGGAATATCATTGCCAAACCGACAGCAGTTTTTGCTGAGCCACCTCAAAGCGATATCTCAGAAACGGCTTGATTCAGGGCCCATACTGACGGCCATCATTGACGTCGCCGTCAGCCGGGTCTTATCGACAGAGCCAAGGTTCTCTGAGATCAAGATATTCTGCATCAAAAAAGGTATTCATATCTGAATACCTTTTTTATTTTTACGCGAAGCGGGCGTCCAAAAGATGGTGATACTCTCGGGAGCGCATTCACTTGGCTCAGTCTCAATAAACCCCAACATACACATCAATTAAGACCAGAATAAGGATTTAGGGTCTTTCTCAACTTCACGGATTAATGCCGTTAGATCTTCACTTCGTCCCAAAAAAGGATAAGGCATCCAAGCATTTTTATCATCCGGGACGTAGAGTCCCCAGGCTTGTGCTTGCTGATCCCACTGGATCTTTGCTACTGGCGTAGAATAATCGTAATGGCTGGAATCAAGCTTATAATGGTGTTTGACAAATTTGACACCATCCACAATCGGCTCAAAGCATGATTTACCAATACCAACCGGCAATCCCTGATTGCGATTTTGGCATAATAGTTCAGCTCGGTGTTCGATCTGACGTTGTAATAGGTTAACGACCGTCATTTATATCTCAATAAGCCTCTGAATCAACTAAGATAAGCAACCATGACATACTTTTTATTCCGATTGCATTGATCTCACGATGTACAGAGTATAAACCATTCCCCCCTTCAGGACGATACACAAAGCTGAATTCTGCGCCACCACATCAAGAGCGACTTTCAATACACAACTCTTTGGTCGGCACACCGATTCATGTTCTCACCGCCGCTACTTTCTGGTAAATATTGATATCGGGCTGAGTCAATGGGTTAAATCCCGGATCGAAACGTCGTATTTACCGCTGATTCAGTCACCGACAGTCACAAAAGTGTCATCAAAATCTCATAGTATCGTGCCTTTATCAGATAACGTGGAGTGGATTATGTTGCGGGTTGTTATCGGCCTATTTCTCAGTGTATGGGTCATGTCATCGCAGGCGGTTGCCAAAGAAATCAATGTGTCAGGGTCAACTTCGGTCGCGCGAATTATGGATGTTCTGGCTGAGGACTACAATAAAACGCATCCGGAGACCTTTGTTGCCGTTCAGGGGGTGGGCTCAACTGCGGGCATTACCTTGTTGAAAAAAGGTGTTGCTGATATTGCCATGAGCTCTCGCTATCTGACCGAAGGTGAGCTGGAAGAGAATTTAGAAATACGTCTCATCGCATATGACGGTCTAGCCATCGTGGTCAATCTCGCGAATCCGATCAAAAACCTGACCCGAGAGCAACTCTACCAAATCTATAAAGGTCAAATTACCAACTGGAAAGCGTTGGGTGGCAATGATCAAAGAATTGCCGTCGTCACACGAGAAGCGTCATCCGGCTCCAGATTCAGTTTTGAAAGTCTGTTGGGATTAACCCGGGTTGTCAACAATCGTCTGGTTTCCGATATCAATCCAAGTAACCTTGTCGTCAATAGTAACAGCATGGTCAAAACATTGGTCAATCACAATCCACGGGCCATTGGCTTTATTTCAACCGGCTCAGTTGATCAATCGATTAAAGCGGTTCCATTTGAAGGTGTAGTCGCTTCAACGAAAACGATCTCTGATGGCTCATATCAGCTTTCAAGACCATTTTTAGTCGTTGATTATTCAAATAAAGCCAGTCAGGAAACGCAAGATTTTATCAAATATCTTCAATCAGATCGTGCGCGGGAACTGATCGACAGTTATGGATATATTCCATCGATCAAATAAGTCTTTCGCAATCTCATCCAAAAAGGACTGGCACTGCCAGTCCTTTTTTAATGGCGCAGATCGCCTGATCATCATTTACGATCAGATAATGGGTTGCTCTTGCGGTGGTAAATCCTGCTGACGCAACTTTTCGTTTTTCAGCGTCCGATGGAGTAACTGACTGTATAGTGGTTCTCCGCCGAACAACTGAGCGAAAATAACCGCACCCAATACAGTAATGATAAGCGGTAAAATCAAGTAATAGTTATTGGTCATCTCAATCACCAATAGAATGCCGGTAATCGGTGCCCGAACCGTTGCCGCAAATAATGCGCCCATCCCTGCAATTGCAAACATCCCCGGCTCGAATGCCAGTTCAGGTAAAAAATTATGTGAGATTAAACCAAACGCATAACCAAACAAGGTCCCTAAAGCCAACATCGGAGCAAAAATACCACCGGGAGCCCCAGAACCAAAACAGAGCATTGTGGTTAAGATGCGCCCTAAAAATAGCAGCATCAATAAACTTGCTGTATACCCGCCATTGGTAATGACGGGGATAAGCGCGATACCGCCACCGGTTAAATCAGGAAGGTACAACAACAGGATGCCAAAACATCCACCAAGAAACGATCCAACCAATAAATAACGCTTGCGATCATTGCGGTGGAGTTTGACAAAGATATCCTGAAAAAATGTCACCAGACGATTAAAGAACACCCCGAAAATACCAAAGAGAATACCCAGCAGTAAAAAAAGCCATAATGAGCGAATTTCTGGTGCCTGATACTGAGGCATACTAATCACAGCGGCCTGACCATTAATCATCCGAAATACGATGTTGGCAAAAACAGACGAAATGATGACCGCTTTGATCGAAATTAGTGTGTAACGAAACTGAGGCCGCATCTCTTCGACCACAAACATAATCCCAGCCAATGGGGCATTAAACGCGGCAGATAAACCACCGGCGGCACCGGCGGCCAACAATGAGTGCCGGGCATCATCATTTTTAACCCGGAACAGACTTGAGATCATGCGTCCTATCGCCCCCCCCATCTGAACCGTTGGCCCTTCCCGGCCAAGTACCATCCCCGATCCCAGCGCACCGAGCCCACCAAAGAATTTTACCGGCAATACCCGCCACCAACGGACCTGTCGCATCCCGTCCATCGCGCCTTCAATTTCAGGAATCCCAGAGCCTGCCGCTTCGGGTGCAAAACGGTGCACCAGAAAGTAACCGATAAAAGCCAGACTCGCACTGATCAAAAAGGCGGCAAGCCAAAGGGGTAATAGATTACCAATCTCACTGATTAACCAACTAGTCCGGGTTTCTGAAACAAAGTGAATGCCTAACTCAAAATAGGTTCCGACCAAGCCAGATAAGATCCCGACCAGAATAGAAAGCAGTAAAACAGAGACCGGAGTCTTATCTTTTGAGAGAAACTGATTAATGGCATCTTTAGGAACTTTAGCAAGCAGGGAAGGTTTGAATCTCTCTTTAGATCTCATTGAGTTAAGGCCTCACAAATGAAAGTATCAGTATCAACGAGCGTGAATTATACGCATCCTTATCATCTTCTATAGTTGCAATAATGCAATGTTGTATTTCATATTTATACTCAGATCACTTTTCCAATGCTACTTCATACGCAAATTGAAAGAATCCCGATCTCTGATGATAACCACAGTTGCCAGTGAAAAACAAATCTGTGAACCACATAAAAAAACGGTACAAGAAATGGATATCACACTTGAAATACCAGCATATCAGACCATAATCAAAGTGTAAGGCAATTGAAATAATCTCAACCGGAGGAACGATTCAGTCTTACATACAATTTGGATCAAGGAATAAAAATCCTAAGACCATTCCCGCCATTAGCTGGTTCATTCACAACCAGATCGCAAGCTCACGATATGAGTCGCGGGAAATAAGGCGCGCTTTTACAAGTGCGCCTTTTACATTTTATCCACTCGTCGAATCTTTGTATACTAGCGCCCTGCATCCTGAACGATCTTCAATTTGGAGTTGAAGTATGACTCAACGAATTCCTGCCAATATCATCACCGGGTTTCTGGGGACAGGTAAAACTACAGCTATTCTGAATCTACTTAAAAATAAACCGGCTGACCAAAACTGGGCAGTTTTAGTGAATGAGTTTGGTGAAATCGGCATTGATGGCACCCTCTTGGCTCAACAAAGTGCTTTGGTCAAAGAAATTCCCGGTGGGTGTATGTGCTGTACTGCCGGTGTGCCGATGTCTGTTGGAATTACGGCACTACTTCGGCAAAAGCCGGATCGGCTGCTGATTGAACCGACGGGACTGGGACATCCCCGGCAAATCGTCTCAACACTGACCGCTGCGCAATATCAACCCTATCTGGATCTAAAAGCAACCATTGCGCTGGTGGATCCCCGCAACCTCAGCAACCGCAAATATACAACTCATCAAAACTTCAACGACCAACTGGCCAGCGCTGATGTCATTATCGGTAATAAAGTCGATCAGTGTCATGCCCGTGATATCGACACATTCAATAACTGGGTCACCGACCAGCAACCCGCCAAAATTTTTCATAAACTGACCCGGTTTGGTGATATTCCATTAGAAGTATTAGATCTCCCCCGTCGGGAAGTGCCACAACAAACATCACACCAATCTTCTCATGAACATCAGCATAATCATCCTGAGCCAGTCTTTCAGCTCCCCCCCGGGGAACAGTATCTGAGAAAAGAAAATCAGGGTGATGGCTACTACAGCTGTGGCTGGGTGTTCGGCGCTGAGATTCATTTTCCTTTCGATGCGTTGTTTGCACTATTCAGTGAGCTGACCGCAGAACGGATCAAAGCGGTAATCAATACTGACCGGGGCTGCTATGCATTCAACGTCAACCACCGCGTGGTCTCCGTACATGAGATATCACTGGATGGATTTGAGTCAAAAATAGAGGTCATCGATTCCCAACTGATGCCTTGGGATGAACTGGAACAGATTCTGCTTCAATTGGGGCAACTGACTGAAAAATGAATCGCCAGGCTGTAAAGCGGCTATTGATGCTATTTTTGCCCGGCCATATCCATCAAAAACAAAAATGACAGCGTCACGCTGTCATTTTTGTCTGATGAATCATGGAGAGGAATTAACGTTTATTACGTAGGTAGCGTTTACGCCGTTCCTCTTTATGCTTTGCTTTTTCCTCCGCTTTTCTGGTCGCTTCCAGTTCAGCGTCAACCAACTCCTGATCGATCATTTCCGGCCGCTCTAGCGTTATGGCTCCAATCGTCCCCGCACGTAACTCATGCAACAGAATCTCTGACGCTTTGTGCAGATCAATCCGGCCACCCGCACGTAAAGCACCGCGTTTACGGCCAATGGCTTCCATCCATTCCAGATCCGATTGTGGATCTTCATCAATCTGATAACGCGCTTTCAATAAATCCGGATAAGCCTGCGCCAGATATTCAACGGTATAAAATGCGACTTCATCATATTCCATAGCAGTATCTTTTACCGCTCCGGTGGCAGCAAGACGAAAACCAGAATGTGGATTCTCCACTTTTGGCCAGAGAATTCCCGGAGTATCGGATAAAACAATCCCATTTTGCAGATTAATCCGCTGCTGACGGCGTGTTACCGCAGGCTGGTTTCCGGTCTGGGCGATCGTCCGTCCGGCTAACGTATTAATGATGGTTGATTTCCCGACATTAGGAATCCCCATGATCATGGTCCGAATATTCTTCCCGATCTCTTCCCTGTGCGGCGCCAGCTTACGACATAGGTCCATGATCTGATTGACTTCCTGAGAATGCTGAGTCGTAATTGCCAATGCTTTTACCCCCTTCTCTTGCTCAAGGTGTTCAATCCAGAGTGCGGTTGTAACCGGATCAGCCAGATCGCGTTTATTCAACACTTTCACACAAGGCTTATCCCCTCTGAGCTCGGCAATCATCGGATTTTCGCTACTAAATGGAATACGCGCATCCAGTACTTCAATAATCACATCAATCTGGGGGATGACTTCTTCGATTTCCTTGCGTGCTTTATGCATGTGTCCCGGAAACCATTGGATTGTATTATTTACCATTTGAAACGAACCTTTCACCGATATCCGTTTATCCTGTTACACCGGCACACATCTGGTGTATAGATGCCTCTTCAGGACAGGCAAACGGACGGATTTAATCAAATGACGGCATTCTAACATGCTCTGTAAAAAATGGGGGATTGTTCTTTATCGTCGCTATTGTGGACAACACGGCAGCAGCGCGTCACAGCAAACGGTTTACCAGCCACCGTCTCCGTTCAGCCTAAATAAAAAAGTGCCGCCTAAAGGTAGGGACGGCACAAGAGGTATAGCTATCGTTGAGATAGACTATTTTTTTGCAGATTGGAGATCTTCTGCCACATTTACAGATGAATCATGCTCTGCTGGAGAAACCGGTGAGACAGGTAAAACCTGACGAACATACTCTCCCGGCGCCTCATCGAGTACCGGATAGTTATCACTACCGACTGCAAACGGTTCAATTTTCTCTTTTGCACAGAAACCACACAGCCATTCATTCCAGTGAGTCCACCACGAGCCTTCCTGACGTTGTGCATTTGCCAGCCACTCATCGGCGTTTTCTTCCTGTTCATCATTCAGCCAGAAGCCATATTTCTTCTTATCCGGATGATTAATAATACCGGCAATATGACCAGACTCGCCCAACACGAACGTTTTGTTCCCACCGGTTTTCATTGCACCATCATAAGTGCCTTGCCATAACGCAATATGATCGTCTTTGGTTGAAATGAAATAACTCGGTATCTTAATCTTATCCAAGTCAATCCAGACACCACCGACTTTCACACCTTTATCCTGAATCAGTTTGTTCTCCAGATAGAGTTCTCTGAGCAAGAAATTATGGCACGCAGCCGTTACATTGGTGCTGTCACTATTCCAGTACAACAAATCAAAATCGACCGGACTAGAACCTTTCAGATAATTATCGACATAGTAGTTCCAGTAGAGATTATTCTCCCGCAATAAGCTGAATGTCACACTCAGTGAACGACCATCCATATAGCCACGAGCTAAGTTTTGCATCTCAATCGCACTAATCACAGGATCATTAATATAAGCACCGACTTCACCCGGCTGAGAGAAATCCAGCAAAGTTGTAAAGAAGGATGCCGATTTAATCCGTTTTTTCATGCGTTTTGCAGCATAATAAGCAATGGTCGTTGCCAGTAAAGTCCCGCCAATACAATAGCCTGCCGCGTTAATCTGTTCCTGCCCGGTGATATCTTCCACGACAGAAACGGCCTTCACCACCCCATCGATCACATAGCTTTCATAACCCAATTCAGCCTGTTCTTGACCCGGATTCCGCCAAGACATCATAAAGACACTATGGCCTTGTTCCAGCAGCCAGCGAACCATTGAGTTCTTTTCGCGAAGATCGAGGATGTAGTACTTATTAATAAATGGCGGCACAATCAGTAACGGTGTGTTGTAGACTTGTTCAGTCATCGGTGTGTACTGAATCAGTTCAAACAATTCGTTTCTGAAGACCACTTTGCCCGGCGTTGTTGCAACATTCTGACCGACTCGGAACGCATTGTTATTGGTCATCCGAATTTTCAAAATATCGGCACTGGAGGCAACATCCTCTTTCAAGGCTTCCATCCCATCAACCAGATTCTTACCGTTGGACTCCAGTGTCAATTTCAATAATTCTGGGTTTGTCGCGATAAAGTTACTGGGTGACATGGCATTGATTGTCTGACGTGAAAAGAAGCGTAAACGTTCTTTCACTTTGTCATCCAAACCTTCAATGGCATCAATGGTGTCAAGGTATGTTTTGCCAAACAATAAATAGGATTGCATGATGAAGTTGTACATGGCGTCATCTTTCCATGACTCATCCGCAAAGCGCTTATCACCATGCTCAGCTTCGATCAGTAAATCTTTATTACCGGCAAGGGCAACATTTTGCCAAATTTCCAACTGCTTTTGCCACCACGCCATCTGAAGATCGAGTAATGCAGCCGGTTGGTTGGCAGCCCTTTCAAAAAGTTTTGCAGTATCCTCAAAATTCACTTCCTGCATCGCTTTATTCAAGGGCGAACGAAAGACTTCCTGCTGTGCTTCAAAATCAGTCCACCATTTTTGATTGGTTTCCTGAATTTTCATCAGGTAGTCTGAGAAGAAGTGTTGATTCATAACCTACTCCCTAGTTCAGAAAAAAGCCGCCCGCGAAGGCGGCCAAAAGACACGGAGTTACGCAGGAGTGACTGTTGAAATGTTGTCTGAAGTTAATTTCTCAACATCATCTTTAAACTCTTTGGCAATCGCCTGAAGCTTGTTGCTGTCATCAACCATTTGTTGTGACAGTTTAGCAAGCGTACTCATTTGCTGAGTGTTGAAAGCGGTGAATGACGCGACATCTTTCACATCACTCGCAGCTTTGATCTGAGCAAGACCGATATCACTATAGGTTTTCATTGAGTTCAACTGAAGCTGAGTCAATACTTCAACATTTTTAGTCAGTAACTTGTTGAATTTAAAATAAGGTTCTAATGTTTTTTCTGTTTGATCAGTAAATGATTTAAAGAAATCCGTATACATATTTTTCATCTCCAATTGTGGGTCAAATCTTCATTTTTATTTAGCCAACGGCTTTCACTATGACAGCGGTTCCCATTCCCCCGCCAATACATAATGATGCCACCCCATACTGGTCACCTCTCCGCTTCAGTTCATGGATAAGCGTCACCAATATACGGTTTCCTGATGCACCAAGTGGATGACCAAGCGCGATCGCTCCACCGTTTACATTCGCTTTTTGCAGAATCATATCTTCAGAAACTGCGTGCTCTCTTGATAAGCCTTTGACAACGCCTAATGCCTGCGCCGCAAATGCTTCGTTCAATTCCAACAAATCTATCTCATCGAGTGTTTTACCCGCTCGCTTGAGTGCTTTCGTGACGGCAGGAACCGGCCCGAGTCCCATCACTTTCGGGTCAACACCAGCCTGTGCATAACTGACAATCTCAACCAATGGTGTTAAGCCCAATTTCTGGACGGCACTTTCCGAGGCAACAATCACAGCACTGGCACCATCATTTAAACCAGATGCGTTCCCGGCGGTCACCGTACCATCTTTGATAAAGGCGGAACGCAAACGAGCCAAACGTTCGATTGACGTGTCCGACTTAGGGTGCTCATCGGTATCGAACATGACGCTATCACGCTTGATCTTCACCTCAACCGGCACAATTTCATCAACAAACTTACCAGCCTGAATGGCGGCAACTGCTTTTTGTTGACTATTCAGTGCAAACTGATCTTGTGCTTCCCGGGAAATATCATATTCTCTGGCAATATTTTCTGCGGTACATCCCATATGATATTGATTGAATACATCCGTTAATCCGTCCCGAATTAACAAATCAACCAAGGTCATATCACCCATTTTATGGCCGTCACGAATACTGCCTGATAAGGCGTAAGGGATTTGAGACATCACCTCGACACCGGCAGCAACCACAACTTGAGCATCGCCACTACGAATGTGACTGACACCGTCCATGACCGCTTTCATCCCGCTACCGCAAACCATATTGATGTTATAAGCCGGGGTAGTTTCAGGAATGCCAGCAAACAGTGATGCCTGCCGACCGACACTCATCCCCTGCCCCGCACCGATAACATTACCCATGATCACTTCATCAATCGCTTCGGGAGCAAGTGACGCAGCATTTAATGCACCTTGAATCGCAATCGCCCCCAGATGTCCGGCATCGACATCTTTCAGACTGCCGCCAAACGAGCCGACAGGCGTGCGCTTTGCCGCAACAATAAATACTTTTTCCATGATTTTGCTCCCCGATTAGCTCATGTACAGTCCACCGTTGACAGATAAGGTGGCCCCTGTCATATAGGCGGCACCATCGCTCACTAAGAAGCTCACTGTCTGGGCGATTTCTTCGGGTTTGGCAAGACGTTTCATTGGCACTTGTCCAACAATAGATTCGAGCACCTCAGGTTTCATTTCCTCTACCATCGGTGTGGCTGTATATCCGGGAGCGATGACATTGACGGTCACACCAAAGCGGGCGCCTTCAGCGGCTAAAGCTTTGCTAAAACCAATCATGCCGGCTTTCGCAGCAGAATAGTTTGTTTGACCGAACTGGCCTTTCAGGCCGTTCACTGACGAAATATTGATCACGCGACCGTAACCTTTATCGCACATCGCTCCGAATAAAGGTTGAGTCACATTGAACACACTGTTTAAATTTGTATCGATAACATCTTTCCAGTTTTGAGCGGTCATTTTTTTGAATACACCATCTCGTGTAATACCAGCATTGTTGATGACCACATCAACACTTCCTTCCTCCTCAAGGAGCAACGACAATCGTTCTGCACACTGCGCGGTGTCGGTAACATCCAACTCCAGCAGACGCACCTGATCTTCAGTAAATCCTTTTTCATTAAACCAATCGATAGCGCACTGATATGCCCCGGTATAATATGTTGCAACCACACGGAATCCTTCCGCGACAAGCTGACTAGAAATAGCAGAACCAATACCGCCCTTTGAACCGGTAATCAAAGCGATTCTTTTCATTCAAGACTCCATCCTAAAATAATCAATTCAATATGTTTGATAATGAAAGGTGTCAAATAGGAAATGGACACCAACCGACGAATGTTAAAATAATGTAACAACCTCAAAGACTTTGAAATCAAATAAAATTATTTTCTTCACTATTTAAGCTAATATAAGCTTCCGAGTTTTCAAATAAATGAGAGGATAAATTTACCAACAATGATGAACATCACAAAAATAGCCATTGTTATTTTATAAAAATAACAATTAAATTTAAGTGATTGATTTGTAGAGTAATTTTTAAAGTGATTTTTGTGAACTTGATGGGGGTTTTACAGTGCAATCAACAGGTTAAACATGACAAAAGTAATAATTAGCAAAATCAAATCATCATGAATATAAATTATTTTCCGTTTTTTATTTCAAAAACAATTATTCACATCGCTATAAATAAAATCCAATTTATTTTTATTTAATATTCTATTTACTAATAAAATATCTCTCCACTATCTGCATCAAAATAAATTTTATCGATTGATTTCAGACCACCACAATAAATAAAATAGACGTGACGTTCTTGGTAACGAACGGAACGAACCCAACCTTTTAGCTCATCAAAATCTTCCGGAGCACACATTTTTTCATCGATTAACTGGCCTGTGATTTGAAGAAATTTCTCTTTATAAATCAGTAAATCATCTGATTTGTTAATATAACTCATCAGAATCTCTTCTTTTTCCTCTTTGGAAATGATAGGAACCTGTTCACTCAATTGATCCATCGCGACCCATTCTGCGATTTCCGGCCCCCCTTGCTGATAAACAAAATATCTGGAAATTCTTCCCCAGCCTTGCTTTTGCTCCAGAACGGTAATGGGATCACCTTTGTACAAATATCGAACAGGAAAGGACTCCGGATCGGGGGCATTCCTGATCGCCAATTTGTGTTCATTCACATAGAAATGCGTATTCACGTTTACCGCAGCCGTTTCATCAGGTTGCGCTGTTGAAGTGTTCGCCAATACCGGTTTCTTTTTCTTTTTGGCGGAGTCTTGCTCTGTAGCATCTTGGTGAGGCTTCATATAAAACAGATAATACCCCGCACCGGCACCACCGACACCAAGCAATAAGATCAAAATCATCAGTATTTTTTTCATATAAATCAGAGCCTCTTTGTATCTACTTTGTTATCGGCAACGGGGTGGTTCACTTAACAAATAAACTGTATCGATTGTAGCGTATATAAACTGGCGTAAAAACCACATGCCTCTATGTTGTGAATTGCACCAAAATTGTTCATTCAGAACCATTCTATGCACCAGCGTACGCCATCTGGAACCTGTCATACATCTGAATCACTGAACATAGAAACACTTACTTGTTGGCTCAAAACTTGTACGGCTCACTACAATTGAAGTGAATTGCACATATATAGGGAGATAATAAAGATGCAAGAAACACTGACAGTTGTGCTTGCTGGTGGAATCGGCTCACGTCTTTCCCCGTTAACGGATCACCGGGCAAAACCGGCGGTTCCTTTTGGCGGTAAATATCGAATTATTGATTTTACCCTCACCAATTGCCTGCGTTCCGGTTTGAGACGGATTCTGGTATTAACTCAATATAAATCTCATTCGTTGCAGAAACATCTCCGGGATGGATGGTCAATCTTCAATCCGGAATTGGGGGAATATATTACGGCAGTCCCACCCCAGATGAGAAAAGGCGGCAAATGGTATGAGGGAACAGCTGATGCCATTTTTCATAATCTGTGGTTACTTTCGAGAAGCGATGCAAAGTATGTCGTTGTTCTATCCGGTGACCATATTTACAAGATGGATTATGCCGCAATGTTAGAAGAGCATATTGCCAATCAGGCAAAACTCACCATTGCCTGCATGGATGTTCCCCGCAATGAAGCAAGTGCATTCGGGGTAGTCTGTACCGACGACAATGCAAAAATTACCGGATTCATTGAAAAACCACTCGACCCGCCGGGTATGCTCACACAACCTGAACGTAGCCTTGTGTCGATGGGCGTCTATATTTTTAACATGGACGTCTTGCAAGAAGCATTAGTTGATGACTCAGAACGCGAACATTCGAGCCATGATTTCGGCAAAGATGTCATTCCGGAGCTGATCAAAACCAATGCTGTATTCGCTTATAACTTTTATGGTGATAAAGGACGAGTCGCCAAAGATTGCTACTGGCGCGATGTGGGGACGATTGACTCTTATTACGAAGCCAACATGGACCTGCTCGAGCCACTCCCACCAATGAACATTTATCAGAAAGACTGGGCCATCCGCACTTATGAGCCACAATTTCCACCAGCCCGAACCGTTTCATCAGCAACCGGTAATGAAGGGATCTTTATTAATTCCATGATCGCCAACGGCGTCGTCAATTCCGGCGGATCAGTACAGCACTCGATTATTTCTTCCAATGTGCGAATCGATGACAGTGCCACCATTGTAGATAGTATTATTTTCGATGATGTCGAAGTCGGAGAAGGATGCCAGTTGGTTAATTGTATTATCGATAAGCATGTTCGAATTCCGCCTTACACGCAAATCGGCGTTGATTCCGCACAGGATAAAAAACGCTTTCATATATCCGAAAAAGGTATCGTTGTGGTTCCGGAAAGTTATCATTTCACCAGTTAAGCCGGCTCAAAAAACCCAAACATAAAAAAAACCGTATTTCTCTTGAAATACGGTCAAACGTTCAGGCGCACAGGCTCTCAAAGGGAACATCAATCAGGGGGTAACCTTTAAGAGAGCACCGATCAATATGTACGAGTATGAAATATTTTTGCCGGGGGAAAAACAGTAAAAACTCCAGTGGTTCAATTCCCCTTTTACAATCCATTGGTTTCATTCCGTTTTCTTAAAAGAGAAATAATCACACCTCAATTATCAATAAAAATAATTGATTTATATAGAATATTTCGTATATAAAATGATCATCACGTTATGACTTCAAGACAGACCTTTGACGAGAGTCATCCATGAGCATGGAGCAAAATTAATGCAAACGATTCACCGAAAATTATCAGAAAACAAACACATTGCCCTTGTGGCGCACGATCACCGTAAGGCTGATCTGTTAGCATGGACCAAGCAAAACCAAGCACAGCTCGCCAATCATACGCTTTACGCGACCGGCACAACGGGCCATCTTCTGAATCAAGAGACCGGGCTGAACATCATTCAAATGATTAGTGGTCCAATGGGGGGCGATCAGCAGATCGGTGCTTTAATTTCTGAATGTAAAATCGATGTTTTAGTCTTTTTCTGGGATCCGCTCAATGCCGTCCCGCATGACCCGGATGTCAAAGCACTGCTACGTATTGCCAGTGTCTGGAACATTCCCATGGCACTCAATCGTGCCACGGCTGATTTCATTTTTTCATCCGAATTAATTGCACAAAGCAGCGATATTGAGATCCCTGACTATCAGTCCTATATCAATGCCCGGAAAATGCCCTGATCAGTCGAATTGATCATTTTGAAACTGCGTATGGCCCCTCAAGTAATTCTTTGACGAAAGTCGAACCGCCGGCATTGTAGGCAATCCAGACTTTTTCTCTTGCCCGGGTCATCGCAACATAGAATAAACGACGCTCTTCTGCATCCGGGAAAGTCTCATCGGATAAGGTCAATACATCATCCAAGTGTAAGGTCTTGGTTTTGGTCGGAAACTGCCCTTCATCGACATTGACAATCATGACAAAATCGGCTTCTTTCCCCTTACTGGCATGGCAGGTCATGAACTGGATGTCGAGCTGACGGTATTGTTTTTGCCATGCCGTCAGCAATTCAGGTTTGTGATAGTGATTTCGGCCAAGAATTAATAATGATTTGACTTCATTCTTGCCAGCACTTTTGCGATTCAGTTGTTCAATAATCTTTTCCATCCGTGCCTGAGGCAGCAATACCACAGCATTACTTTTCTGTATTTTCAGACTATTCAGCGACTTCGATATCTGCTGTGGATTCGCCTGCACAAAGGCATTTGCCACCTCTGCCAGCTTGTTGTTAAACCGATACGTGGTATCGAGATGTGTCACTGTTGATGCAGGAAAACGCTGTCTGAAACCCGTCGTTAAATCAACATCAGACCCGGCAAACTGATAAATCGATTGCCAGTCATCGCCAACAGCAAAGAGATTCCCATTTGACTGATGTTGTGCGCAGAGCGCCTCCAACAATGCGAGGCGCGGTGGCGAAATATCCTGATATTCATCAACCATGATAAACGCCCAACGGGACTGATACTTTTTCTTTCTGACATAAGCCGTTGCCCGGCTAATCATCAGATTAAAATCCAGTTGTCCTTGCGTTTTAAGCATGTCATTCCAAGCCTGATAACATGGCCAACATAATGCAAGTTCACTATTCAGACGCGGATAATCGTCCCGCTCGACCATTTTCTGCTGAATCTCTTTTTTACTGAAACCCAACAACGATAATTGTTCAACTTGCTGCGTCAGCCAAGAAATCAATTTCGGGTTCTCAACATGGCTTCCCAGCTCTTCATCCCCTTTGATATAAGCAATCGGCCACTGATTCAAATGTTTCTGCCAGCGTTTAAAGTTGGTCGGGGTCATCCAGTGTTTTTTGAGCCAGTCAGTCATCCAGGCTTCTTTCAGCTTGGGTTCACTCACGATCGGGGACAGTTGCACGTCTTGTCCTTCAACCTCATGAATAATCCGTAACCCGAGTTGATGGAAGGTATGTACGGTAACCTGTTCCGCTGCAGGCCCGACCCGATCTTTCAATCGTTGCTCCATTTCCAATGCCGCATCTTTACCAAATGAAAGCAACAGGATTTGCGACGCATCGGCCAGTCCGCTTTCAATCAGATAGGCAACCCGGGCAGAAAGCACGCTGGTTTTCCCCGACCCGGCACCGGCTAACACCAGATTGTAATCATCATTCAAAAGAACGGCAGACTGCTGCGATGGATTTAAAGGCGAGGATTCCAATGTGTTGAATAACGTTTCCCAGCGTGCACGCTCAGCCTCAATCCATGCTTCATTTCGTTGTGACAGCATCACCGAAGGTTGATGGTACCAGACGACCATGTCTGAAATCAGACCGGGAACCCGTTGTTCGATCTCTTCAATAGACATCCCCAACGTTGTCAAATCACGACTCACCTGACGATGCCATTCTTTAAGCTTGGAGTGAGCAAGAAAAGCGGGGGCATTCTGATGTTGATTCAGCGTCTGCTGCCAAGCCGGTAAGTAAGTGGATAGTTGAGCACACTGTAACTGATGCCATTGACGGTAAGCAGCAACAGCTTGATCGGCAAACTTCCGGCACTGGGGCCAAGGCAGCCCTCGGATCAACCAACTATAGCGCTGGCCGTCATGTTCGTGGGCAAAAAATTCAAGTTCCCCCCACAAGATTCCGCGCCGGACACGGACTGAACCATTCCAGACTGCAAATGGAATTCTTTCTTCTGCAACACTGGAACGCACGATGAGTTTCTCGCTATCGATGGCGACTTGGTAAAACTCATCATTCATAAAGTATTTTGCAGTATTACTGGCTTTCAGCTGCATCGGTTATGCTCATTGACTTGAAGTTCAACGTATAAAATCAGTTACACGCGTAAGAATATCTGAAGTATGCCGTCAGTGCAGTTTAAATCCTGCTCGAAGGCAACGCGGGTCTATTTATATATAAAATGGCTACTTATCTCAATGATTCTGAAGCATCATCGTCATATCAGGGACATCTCATTGTTTCACGGATATGCACAGACATCACAAATATCACAACCGGATAGGTCGATACGTCAACGGCTTGTGATTTCCTGACAGGCGATCTATGTCTTATTTTCTACTGCCCTTTCTATTTGCTATGTTATGCCTTGCTGTTGCTATGCCGATGACTGAAACGATGTATAAAAAGTTCAATACGTTACAGTACAGTTCTGATATCATTCACGATAGTGACACAACATGAATAGAATGGTTGAAATCCTGTGAAATCCCTCAGTCAGATTCGTGGTTATTGGGCGAATAAAACGTTCCATTATTCTGTCTTAATTTTAATCGCACTGTTAGGTGTGGTGGTGCCGACCTGGCATTATCAACTCTCAACCTGGATCACCCCGTTGATTCTGGGAATTATTGCGGCCGCCCTGACCGAACAGGATGACAGTATCATCGGAAGACTTAAGACCATCGGACTGGCACTGATCTGTTTTGCGATTGCGACATTTTCAATCGAAATCCTGTTTCATCATCCCGTTTTATTTGCTATCGGCTTATCAATCTCCACATTTGGTTTCATTATGCTCGGCGCGATTAGCTCTCGCTATGCCAGTATTGCATTCGGATCATTGTTGATCGCCGTATATACCATGATTGGTGAACATCAGAGCCCCGGATTCTGGTTTCAACCGACATTACTGCTTGCCGGTGCCTTATGGTATTTTCTCATTTCAATCGTATGGCTGATTCTATTTCCGAATCGTCCGGTACAACATAATCTCGCGGTCGTCTTTCTCAATCTGGCGGATTACTTTGCACTAAAAAGCGAACTGTTCCATCCGGTCTCACAAGTGCAGATCCAGTCCTATCGGATCCGTGAAGCCAACTTCAACGCACTGATTGTCACGGCGCTGAATCAATGTAAGGCGACCTTACTTTCCTATAGCAAGAAAGGCCAGATACATACCACCAGTCATCATTTTTTGAACACTTATTTTCTCGCACAAGATATTCATGAGCGGATAAGTTCAACGCACTCCCGATATCAAGAGCTGGCGGAACACTTCGGACGCAGTGATATTCTGTTCCGTTTCCGGCATTTGTTAGAAACGCAAGCCCGGGCATGCCGCGAAATCGCGGCCAGCATCAAAGAAAATCGAGATTATCATCACCCCAATGCATCCGCTCTGGCACTGGATGAACTGCATCTCTCGATGCAGTATTTACACACCCATGCCCGCCCCGAGTGGAAATCGTTATTCGCCCAGCTGAATTATCTGTTTAACAATCTATCCACCATCGAAAAACAGCTATGCAATATCGGACATCCGGAAAGTCTCCAGTTTGATGAAAACCAACTTTCAGATACCAACCCTTATGGGTTGAGAAGTATGTGGCAGCGAGTCTGGAATAATATGAACCGGGACTCTTTGTTGTTCCGTCATGCGATTCGAATGTCCGTAGCATTCACCACCGGCTATGTCATTTTACAAACACTCGGTCTGGAACTGGGGTACTGGATTCTATTGACAACGCTGTTCGTCTGTCAGCCCAATTTTTCCTCAACCCGGCAAAGAATTACGCTCCGAGTGATCGGCACCATCTCGGGGTTATTTATTGGTGTTTTACTGCTCACTCTGTTTCCTTCACAGGCAAGCCAAGTCACAATGATCGTCATTTCGGGAGTGATGTTTTTTGCATTCAGGAACAATAATTACGGCTACGCCACCGGATTTATCACCGTCTTGGTCCTGTTTTGCTTCAATCAGATGGGGGCCGGATATGCCGTCGTTCTGCCCCGGTTACTTGATACACTCATTGGATGTGGTCTTGCCGTGCTGGCCGTCTCTTTTATCCTACCGGACTGGCACGCGAAAAGGCTTCACCGGGTCATGGCTGAAGCTATCCGGAGTAACAAAAATTATCTGGATCAAATGATGGTGCAATACCGCATCGGTAAGAAAGATAGCTTAAGCTACCGCGTCGCCAGAAGAGAAGCACATGACCAAGATGCTGCGCTCACGACAGCCATCAATAATATGCTGTCTGAGCCGGGTAAATACAGAAAAGCCGAAGAAGATTGTTTCCGCTTTTTGACGTTAAATCATGCCCTGCTCAGCTATATTTCAACGATTGGTGCGCACCGGACCCAGTTGGGGGATGAATCGGTCCTCCATTTAGTTCTTAACGGACACCGAGTCATTCACCAGCATCTGCAACAACTCCATGAACAACTAGAACATCAAAACAGTCAGGATATTGACCCAATAGAAGAGACGGGATTAGAAAAGCAACTGGCAGAATGGCATGAGGAAGATAAAGGCTCGGTCCGTTTGGTACTACAACAACTACACCTGATTCACCGGATTCTTCCCGAATTGCACTCACTGGCGGACAAATTGTCTGCCCGGGTCAAACAGGAAGCACGCTAAGCGCAGCCTCCGGTACATTGCCTTCAACCAGCATACAACCACGCTGTCTGCCCCCACAACTACCGATAGAAAAATCGTCATTCAAACTCGGTTTACATAAATCATATTTATCAAACGCACTTAAACTGACGTTTCGTTGCAAAAATAAACGATTCTGTGCAGCATTCTTGCTTTTGTCTGACATTACACGGACAAAAGCATTCATCGAACCCCCTAGACTCTAAAACTGAGCCGTACGAGAAACATACAAAATCAGAACATCGTGGCCTTACTGAATCAAGTAATGGAGAAATGGAGTATAACGATGCAGGCACAACTCAATCACACTCATCATTCTTTTCCGGTATCCGAAGCTAGTTTGTCAAGCTACCAGTTTGAATCGCTAAAAGCACAACTCAAACAGTTGACACCAGCGCAACTACGTCATCTTCAGAGCGAAATCGACGCCAGCTTATCTTCGGAAAGTTCGTCACTCCTGACGCATGAAGAGCTGGACTTACTCTCCAGCCTGTTTTGAGAGCGACCTGACATGCGTCAGTTTACAAACCCAAATCACACCAATCGCATTCAAGAAAAAAATGTACCTGAGTCATATTTTGGCTATAATGTAACCACGACCAAGGGAGTTTTTATGTCTGTATCTGCACTTCAGTCCGGTTATCAAATGATCGATCATGCAACTCAAATGACCAATGAGGCAAGTCGTGATCTGAATCGTGCCCAACGTCGTTCCGATGAACAAATGCAGCAAGACCCAAACGTGGTCGATCCTTCACTCGCTCCTCAGCAAAATACCAATCCCCTGCGCCAACAAAAAGAAATGGCCGACAAACATCCGGATCAAACCCAAGTTGACGCCCTGATGAAACTCAATCAAGCAACACAATATAACCGTGTTGGCGCGAACGTGATTCAGCGTGAACAGGATATGATTGGCTCTTTACTCGATATTCAAGTCTGATCGTTACCGTTACACTGCATGGTCATATCAATAGAATGGCAATGCTTATTTAGCGAGTTCCGGCCACAGTAGCGACAAATTCAGATGTGTTTCAATCGCATCAGCAACCCGATTGAGGGCATCATCTTTGCGTTGTGTGTGATCAAGAATCTGAAGCTCACCGCTACCGGCCCACTGACACAAACATTGCATGACGTCTGTCTGATCAAAAATGCCATGCAGGTAAGTCCCCAACACCTGACCGGCGTGATCTACCAAACCATCCTCCCGGCCATCCTGTAATCGAATGACGGGTCGATCACGGTTGCCATCGCGCCGACGGGAGTGTCCGGCATGGATTTCATACCCTTTTACCGACACATGATGCCCTTCGGCAAAGCTGAGTGAGCCCCGAACATTCGTCAAATGTTTGTGTGCCATTAATTCAGTATCAATATCGAGCAACCCCAGCCCCTGACTCACCCCCGGTGTCCCTTCAATTCCCAGTGGATCACTGACAGTCTGACCAAGCATTTGGTATCCGCCACAAATGCCGATGACCTTACCGCCATAACGCAAATGCTGCATGATATCTTTATCCCACCCCTGTGATTTCAAAAACGCCAAATCTGCACGGGTTGATTTACTGCCGGGAAGAATAATCAAATCGGCATGACAGAGTCTTTCTCCTTTTCTGACATAACGAAATGAAATTTCGGGGTGATGGCGCAAGGCATCAAAATCGGTATGGTTACTGATACGAGAGAAGACTGGCACCACGACTTTCAGCTTCTCATCGCCCTCGCGAACTTCGGTCGCGACAATTGCATCTTCGGCTTCGATATCCAATCCATGTAAATAGGGCAACACTCCGATTACCGGCTTTCCGGTCTTCTGCTCCAGCCAGTCAAGTCCTGACTGAAGTAAACGAATATCCCCGCGAAACCGATTAATGACGAAACCAATCACTCGCGCCTGTTCAGACTCGGAAAGCAACGCCAACGTGCCATACAAATGCGCAAAAACACCGCCGCGATCAATATCTGCCACAATAATAACCGGTACATCGGCTGCCTCAGCGAATCCCATATTGGCAATATCATTGGCACGCAAATTAATTTCGGCCGGGCTGCCTGCCCCTTCAATCATAATACTGTCGTATGTATCGCTGAGATGCCGAAAGGAATCCATCACCACATGATGCGCCGTCTTTTTATAATCATGGTAACAATCGGCCTCCATATTGGTGACCGCTTTACCCTGCAAAATAATTTGCGCACCGGTATCAGAATTTGGTTTGAGCAACACCGGGTTCATATGAACAGTGGGTTCAATCCCGGCGGCAAAAGCCTGTACCGCCTGAGCACGACCGATTTCTCCTCCGTCTGGCGTCACGGCACTATTCAATGCCATATTCTGCGGCTTAAAAGGCGCAACCCTGACTCCGCGACGATAAAGCACCCGGCACAGCCCGGCGACAAGGACGCTTTTCCCCGCATCCGATGTGGTACCCTGTACCATCAGTGCATTTAACGCAGATTTCATCATCGAACGGCTCCATCAGAAAGAAATAAGCAACTGTTACTATCAGAATTTTGGAATGCACTCAAAGAATCATCACCAGCTGCCAGGTAACACTTGAATATCTGTCTTAATCGTTTAAATTAAAAATCAATATATTATACTTCTCTATATATAAAGGGAATCAAACCGATAGGACCATTTATGCTAAGACAGGCTTTCAGTCTCTCCATTACAGGCCTTGCTTTTATCTTTGCGCCGCTGGCAGCTCACGCTGCAAATTTTAATTATAACTATCTTGAAGTCCGAGTCGGTGGTGGGCCTGAATCTATCGGTTCTGAATTCAGTATGAGTCTTGTGGACAATTTTCATGTACTTGGCCATGCCGACACTCAGATGGATAACGATTGGGATCTCGCGGGAGGCATTGGTTTTAACGGGCCGATAACACAATTTGCTGATATATACGGTGCCGTCCTGCTACATCAAATCAAACGCCCCCGGGATGAAGGGGGTAAGTCAGACACTCTGGGAGAAATCAACATCGGTGCCCGGCTATGGATTGGTGAAAAACTCGAAGTCTATAGCAAACTTGGTAAGCTTGATAAACGTTCTGTCGTGAGCTTCGGTGCGCGCTTCCACTCGACCGATCAACTCTCTTTAAATATGGGATTTGATAATAACGGACTGTGGGGACCACGAACTATACTTGGAGTCCGCTACGAATATTAATCACCTGTGACTGGTTTTCGCCGGAAGCCAGTCACAATGCACATCATCGAATCCCCCTATATTCCCTCAAATAGTGAACAGACTGGCCAACCATCTCTAATGAGACTGAAGTACACTCGACGTCACTGGCGTCCAATAATGATCCCGGAAATGAAGCAGTGCCTTATATAGATTCTCTTCGCGAATCGGTTTGACCAGAATGTATTCTGCCCCGGCATGTAAGAAATCATTCTTGGTTTTTTCAGTATCATCGGCAGTACATGCATAAATGGGTGTATCCAGCCTGAGTTGATGTTTGACGAAGTCGGTGACTTCAACCCCATCCATGCCCGGCAACTGGTTATCCATCAGAATCAAATCAAAACCAATTTTTTTCAGTGTTTCCACGGCCGCTGTGCCGTCTTCAACCCATGTCACCCGCAAGCCAAAACGATCACAAAATGCCTTGGCGATATAAGCATTGGTCTTGTTATCTTCAACTAATAAAACGTGAGGAGATTGCTCAAATAGCTGGTCTGAGGAACTTTGTTCAACGGGTTCTTCTGCTTGTTTAACGTGATATTGTTCAACCTCAATCGGAATGGTGAACTCAAAGCAGCTGCCTTTGCCGACCTGAGAAGAGACCGACACCGATCCCCCCATCAGTTCTACCAAATTTTTCACAATCGATAGCCCTAAACCACTCCCACCGAACTCACGGTTCGATGTTGTTCCCCCTTGAATAAAGGGTTCAAAAATCAACAAAAGTTCATCATGTCCAATGCCAATACCGGTATCGGAGACGGAAACATGGAACATCGCGCCTTCTTCCGAATGGTTTAAATTAATCAGGACACAGATCTCACCCGCTCGGGTAAATTTAATCGCGTTGTTCAGCAAATTAAAGATGATTTGATTCAAACGGATTTGGTCAATAACAACGATGGTCTCTTCCTGAATATTGGTCATCACATCCAGCTCAAGTTCCTTTTCCTGACATAATGGCTGATAGATTCGTTCAATCACACGGACCGTCTCAATCAAGTGGAAATGAACCGGATTTAGTTTGAACTTATTCTGTTCAATCTTGGAGAAATCAAGAATATCATTCAAAACGGCAAGCAGATGCTCGCTACATAAACTGAGGACACCGACCTGTTCACGCTGCTTTTCATCCGTCACACTCTCCTTCAATAACTGTGAGACCCCCAAAATCCCATTTAAAGGCGTTCTGACCTCATGGCTCATCCGAGCCAGAAAATCAGCTCTGGCACCAGCCGCTCTTTCTGCTTCACTCCTCGCTAAATGGCTTTGTTTCTCAGCCTCAGCAATTGTCGTGACATCCTGCCCTTGCGTCAGAACAGACTCGATACGGCTTTCGGTCACAATCGGAGAAATCGTCCAGCGGAAGATTTGATTGTCAAATTCTGTCGCAACTTCTTTTAGCGTCTCACCATTGGACGCCTTTTTGATGCTGGGAATTAACCGCTCTTTCAATTCATAAAACGCTGAAACCTCACTTTCCTTGGAAAATTGCTTCACTGCAGCGGGATTCATCCGCAGTAGACGGCCATCAGCCCCCCATAAAATCGTTGGTGCAATTGAGAAGTTGAACAAATTCTCAAATTGCTTTTCTTGTTCGGATAAACGCTTAAAGGTGTGTTCAAGTGCTCGCCCGAACAGGTCAAATTCCTCGATCTTTGAACCATGGAAAACATGTTCCCCGCCACGGTCCACAATTGAGCGACTAAACTGCACTAACTTTTCAATCTCAGCCCGAATTCGCTTATGTAACCATCGCCATAAGATAAAAGAAAACAACGCGGTCGCAACAAGAATGAATACGACACCGTAATAAAAATTACGCTTCAGTTTGACCACATTCTGATTGTCCTGAACGGCATACATGATCAGTTGGGTCGGATTCTCATCGACATTCAGCTCCGTGGTATTGACCGTATAGGATTCAAGCCGATCAGAGTGTTGCGGGTGAGCCAGAACATCCTGTTCTGAGTATGACTCTTCGCCGTTGAGAGTCGTCGAAAGCACATTCGACCCGATAGCAAGAATCAGATTCTGCGAATGACTGCGAGCGCGAATCTGTTCGATAAGATTGTAATTATTATTAATCACAAACATCACATACAAGTAACCGATCAGTTCACCCGAATGGCTCACAAGTGGCGTTCTTCTGGCCAGTGCATAAACCGTCTCCAGCAAAGATGGTATTTTCACCAACATCCATGCATTGTTCACCGCCATCCGGTGTGAAACAGATTCCAATTCATTCGGTACAATGCCGTAGAACTGAGCATTTCCGTCATCCCACAGCATATGATTTAAACCCGCGATAAAACGGACATCCGGTGTATTATCGGGATCAAGCTGATCTACAGAACGAAAATATTGATCAATATACTGCGACTTGCCAGAGCTTACCGCATGTAATAAATCAGCATTGGTCGCACTGCTGTCTTGATGGATTTTGAGTAAAGAAAGACGGAAGTTGAGCATCCCCTGAACTAATCCTGAGGTCTGATTTGCCGTTCGCTGCACTTCCTGAGCGATTAACTGACTACTGATCTGATAGTTCTGAAACAGGACACTAAATGTCAGAATGACAATAATAATGGTAATTGCCCGAGTAAAATAGGTTGCTATTTTCTGTTTCTGACGAATAGGGCTCGGTCTGACGTTCATAAAGCATGATCTCTTTCTTTATCATTTCGGATCGGATCAGTGCCGATCCGAATAGCGGAATGCACGTTGTTTTAATGCCTCAAGTCTCTCGGGTTTATCCGTACTGGAAACCACCTCAAAGTCCCCGGAATAAACCGTTGGCACTTTTTTACCTTCCAGATCCCACTTGATGGCCTCCGCCATTGCGACACCGGTGTCATCATTCATCCGCATGACCGTGACATCCAAATCATGATGCTGCAAAGCTTCCAGTTCGGCAGAACCGCCGCCCCAGCCATTGATGAGGACATCCTCTCTGCCCAGCTCTTTCAACGCTTTGACTGCCCCGAGCGCAACATCGGTTGAACAGGCATACAATAATTTAATCTCCGGATTTTCCCTCATATTCTCAAGCGTAATTTTATAAGCACTTTCCTGATTGGCCTGCGTATAAAATGAGGATACGAGTGGGTAATCGGTCATCGCTTGAATAAACGTATCGCCTCGTGCTTCACTCACATAGCCTTGTGAGAAATACAAAACAGAATAAGGGGAATGGGGTGGCAATTTTTGCTTAAAATAGTCCACCAACAAACTGGTGCCTATTTCATGGTCGAAGCCGATATACATCCACGGTTGTCGGTGAGCCCAATCTTTCACCGGTGTGGTGACATTTTGCAGAATCAGTTTGGTTTCTCTGCCTCTTAACACATGTTCAATGAATTTTTTGTGTCGGGTGGTATCAAGGGTAAAAATCAAATAATCGGATTTATTCTTTAAGGCTTCCATCAGAGAAAGACTTTGTTGGCGGATATCCAGATTGGGACGGGTAAACACCTGATGAATTTCATACTTAATCCCCAACTCGTTTAAACGTAATTCAAACGCCCGGATATTACGGCTCCAATAATCCGACACTTGCTGGCCGGGATAAATAACGGATATTTTTACTGGATGTTTCTGAGCCGTCGTTAATGGCTTGGGGTCAAGCCGAACCGCATTTGCCAAAGAAAGTGTCAGTTGTTTTTGTTCGGGGTTTAAATCCAGAAATTCGTTGTAATGCCAATAGCCACTCAACGCATATGCCGCTGAATGATAAATAAGAAAGCAGGCACTTAAAATAACTCCAAAAAGTCTCATTGTCGTCTTCTCATTGATTGAGTATGTTCCACATAAACAAAAGAAAGAGCGCTGGTGTAATCGCGCTCTGTGATAAATCAAAACGTAAAGGCAAGATTTGCCGAACCGCCCAATTGATGCTCTCCGGCATAACTGCCAGCAATATCAAGGCTGACTGCATCGCCGGGGCTGATGCCTAAACCAACCGTCATTGCATTATCGACTGTATTTTCTATATCAATTTCATAACCGGCCCTTAATTGCCCCCAGCCCCAGGCGTTCCCTTCAATACCAAACCGGATAAACTGAGTATCATCATTTTTGCCGGTAAAACGTTCTTGTTTGGTCATATCAACATCCACGGCGGCACTCAAGAATTCGCCGACATAACCGACCGACATCGTGACTTGCGTGTCCAACTTATAATGGTTCTGCCCATCAAAAGTCGCAATTGAATGATTAAACAAATCTTTCACACTGATACCGACCCGATACGCATTTTTGAGCCATACAGCCCCCAAATCCAGATTGAAGGCACCATCTTTGACTTCACTTTTATCGTAATCATCCCAGTCAAAGTCCTTCACAGCTTCACTCTGTTTATAGGTTCTCATCCACTGATATTTAGGTGTAATACCCAACGAAAATTCCTGTTGTAATATTTCATATTTTTTCGCGAAAGCCACTCCGAATTCGGTATAGCCAAAAGCGAGTAAATCAATGCTGGATGTCTCATAACGGGCCTTCACAGCAGCAAATGAATTTCCTGTATTTGCTGCAATCTTCGGTTCAGTAAACAGTTCAACATATCCTCGGGCATACACATTCACAGCAAGTGTTTGGTGAGGAATTGCCACCGCGACCCCGACTCCGCCAGATGCCTTTAATGGCGCATTATCAGAAAGATCATCTAAATAACCATTCATTTTTGCGATGGTTTCAGCATCAATACTCCCGCCAGAAGATTCAAACCGACGTATATCATCTTGCAGATCATCGACGATTGAAATGGTGTCATCTTCGTCGCGAACATTCAGGTTGACAGATGGAAGCAATAATCCGAAATCATCATGATCACGGTATACTGCAGTGAGTGCAGGATTATAGAAAGGTGCTAACAGAAAATCCGCGGTCGTTACCCCGGTATTCCCCATACCATTCCCCCTCGCATCGGCAACCCATGATGCTGCCTCTACAGGAGTCACAAAAGAACATACCACTGCTAACAATCGATAATGATTCATTTGATACCCACCTTATCTCATAAGTGATCAATTTAAGATTAGTACAAAATGAACGTTCTACAGATAGTTATGTCCCTTAGTGATCAAAAATTTGCGACGGTAATAAATTTTCGAGTACTATTTTTTCTTTGCGGGTTTTGGAAAAACGTTTGACCTTCGCTTCCATCCGTAACGCTTCGCGATGGGTGCCGACCGGATGACTCCACACCAGCACCAGAGGAGACTTGCCCCGCAATGCTTTTGCTCCCTGACCACGCTGGTGTTGTTGAAAGCGTCGTGCAATGTTGGTTGTAATACCGCAATAAAGCGCATTTTGGGGCGTTCTGATCAAATAAATCCACCATTGCGCGGTTTGTTTGTCAGTCATTCGATGTTATTCACCGGAAGCAAGGAGCGTCTCCATTTGTGTGCGTAACCACTGAACTTCCTGCTTTAACGCATCCACTTCCTGTTCGAGAATCTCAAGTCGTGCTGGTTGTGCCGGGGTCTCCGTTACCGCCGCAGTAATCTCGTCACTGGCATCATAAGGTGTGAACGTTTGACGATAGCGAATTTCTCGTTTTCCCGGCTCTCGCGGCAACCGGGCGACTAATTCTCTTTCAATCAGTGTTTCCAGAACCAGTTCCGTCGTTTTCATATCCGGCAAAACACATAGACGATTGGTTCGGGTCCGTAACTCTCCCGGCGTTTGTGGGCCACGCAACAACAAACAACATATGATTCCCAGCTCTTGTTCTGTCAGTTGCAAATCACCAAACTCCGTATTGCAAAAACGATGTTGGTATTTACTGGTCCGACTGTTAAAACCACTTTCATCACTGACGAACCGGCGGGAGATTAAATCCTCTACGGTTTCAAGCACTTGAGATTCAGATAAGTTCATCACCGGTTCTCGGTTGCTTTTCTGATTGCAGGCGGTGACCAGACTATTGAGACTCAGCGGATAGTAATCCGGTGTGGTAATCGATTTTTCAATTAAACTGCCGATAATCCGCGCCTCATGCGCACTAAGCTCATACTTCATCACGATTTCCTTCATGCTCTATTCAATTGAATTCGGTATACACAGCATTCAATATCATTAATGTTCAACAACAAAAGTACATTTAACAAGATGACCCTGTTCATCCAGCACAAATATTTGTGAACGATGCAATTCAATATCTGTAAAACTATACGATTTTCTTGCGGCGACGTAGCCAGTTCGGAGTTTATCCTGACGTGGGTTCTCGAGGGGTTCCGCAAAAAGAGGAACAATAATCTCTGATGATAATGACATGACTTTTGATGAGTGATAATAGGAATGTCATTATCATATAGCGACTGACTGAGAAAATAAATCATGTTCAGACAAGGAATCATGTTTCCAGCCGCATCATATACTGATCGTCCGGTAATTCAGCAGATAAAGCCACTTTTGATTGATCTCAGGGCTGTTCCCCAAGCGATGGATATGATTTAATTCTGATAGACCCATTTAATAAGACAATAGGAAAGGAACCGATGAGCAGCGTATTTGAAATTGTCTCGCTAGCACGCCGTAAAAACAAACTAAAACGGGAGTTGATCGATAACGAGAAAAAAGTTCGGGATAATCGTAAACGTGTTGACCTGCTTGAGAACCTGCTGGATTACATCAAACCCGAAATGACACACGATGAGTTCATTGCCATCGTCAAAAATATGAAAGCAGACTATGAAGATCGGGTTGATGATCATATCATCAAAAGTGCTGAAATCTCCAAAGAGCGTCGGGAAATGAGCCGTCGCATTAAAGAGTTAACCGAACAAGACAAACTTCAGACTCAGGGTAAAAAATAATCCCCGCAGCACTATGATTGATACCGATAAACCCACAGCGATGTGGGTTTTTTTATATGACTATTTTTTACATGACCATTTTTACATGGTCATATCGTTCTCAACGATATGACGGCCCGCGCCGCACCACCAGAAAAGACTCTTTTTTCATCACAATCCCCTAATATTTTTATGTTTTTATTGAACTGATTTCAAGCTAGACTCAATGCAAGCCCTCATATCAATAAAAGGAAAACATCATGATCGAACAAGGTCAGAAACTCCCTGCAGCAACGTTAAATCAACTGACAGCAGATGGCATGGTCAACCATCAGGTTCAAGAACTCTTTGCCGGTAAAAAAGCGGTTTTATTTGCCGTCCCGGGTGCATTTACCCCAACCTGCTCTGAAGCGCATCTCCCCGGCTATGTTGTGCTGGCCGACCAGCTAAAAGCGAAAGGCATTGATATCATCGCGTGCGTTTCCGTCAATGATGCATTTGTAATGAAAGCCTGGGGTGAAGCACAGAATGCTTCAGAAATCATGATGCTGGCGGATGGCGATGCCAGTTTCACCAAAGCGCTCGGCCTGGAAATGGACACAGAACAGTTCGGTGGTATTCGCTCACAACGCTATGCCATGATCATTGAAGATGGTGTGGTCAAGCAGTTAAACGTAGAACCACCGAAATCATTTGAAGTCAGCAACGCTGAAACCATTCTTGCCAGTCTATAAATCACATCGGCAGAACTCAAAAAACGGAAACCTCGGTTTCCGTTTTTCATTGGCAGAAAAGAAAATCCTACACAACAAAACACTCTATTTATGTGGTTAAAGTCGGTAATACCGGGCTACCTTTTAAACGATGGTATTCAGACAAAGCCACTTTATCTGCCAGCGTGTCAACGTGTGCTTCAGATAAGTCACACCAAAAAACCTCCTCGGCTTCGAAAGACGACACACTGCCATCCCAGCAACTGACCACATAATAATGCAGCAATTGTAATTCTGTTGTCGGATGATAAAGCGAACAAAGGTAATGATAACTTTTCGGGAGAACCCCAAGCTCTTCCTGAATTTCACGGAGCAGTGCTTCTTTTTGTGACTCCCCCGCTTCCATATGACCACCGGGAATAGCAACAATATCAGGATCACACGTTTTATCTTTTGCACGCTTTTCCAGCAGGACCTGATCATCATCAACCAATAGAAAAGACACACATTCATGCACTTTCATCATCTTATCCTCCTCCGGGGCCATGCGACAAACATCGGCATCACATCATGACTGACCGATTCCTACTATCCAGCATACACCGATGTAAACCAACAGTGCTAATATAGAGACCAGATACATCAGCCGAATCGTGCGCTGGATATCATCTCGTTCAATCAGGCGGTGATGGTCGCCAATCCAAGGCTTTTCTACCCGCTGACCGAAATAATCATTTGCACCGCCGAGCTGTATCCCGAGTGCCCCGGCAACAGCCGCTTCCGACCACGCACAATTCGGGCTTTTATGCTGATAACGATCCCGCCAGCCGATCAGGAGTGCACCACGCGCATCGTAACGCAGTAACAAAGCCGCCAAAGCAAACAGTAACCAGCTCAACCGTGCAGGTAACCAGTTTGCCAAATCGTCCATTTTGGCAGAGACATAGCCTAACGCCCGGTATTTTTCGTTGCGATACCCCACCATCGAATCCAACGTATTGATCGCTTTATATGCCATCGCTAACGGAACTCCGCCGAGAAACAGATAGAACATCGGTGCAATCACACCGTCAACCGTATTTTCCGCAACGGTTTCGACCACTGCCCGGGAAATCTGAGTATCATCGAGGTTGCGGGTATCCCGTCCGACAATGTAAGACAATTGTCGGCGGCTCTCTTCAAGATCGCCCTGCTCCTGCGCCCGATAGACCACATTGGCACAATCCGCCAAACATCGTCCTGCCAATGTGGTGTAAGCCAGCCACACAGTCACGACAACACCCACCCAAGGGTGCACGGCCGACGCCACTTGCAACACCCCCCAAGTCACACCACCGCTCAACGCGACAATAACGATCCATAATATGCCTCCGCCGATATAAAGCCCCGATTCTCGATGACTCAAACGACGAATCAACTTCTCTGTGCGAGAAATCGCTGTTCCAATCCATCGAATCGGATGCGGCCAATGAGGCGGGTCACCGAGGATTAAGTCAAGGATAAAAGCACAACCATAAATCAACAGACTCATTGGCGCACGCGTCCCCGTCGGATCCAATTCAACAGTAAATCAGGATTCTGACCGAAGTGAACATGCAGATAACTCGCCAGAGTATTGTTGATTTGATAGCCGCCTTGCCACTGCTGTAAAACCTGTCCATCCCGTTCTTTGGTGCAGGTAAATACGGGGGTCAGCTCAGTGGTGAACTCAGAGTAATGAAATTCATGACCGCGAATGACCTGCCCTTGGGGAGCGATCAACACATCGTGGTTCGCAGAGACCTGACAATAGCCAAAGCGTTTCAGAGAGGTGGTCATCGTGCTATACCCGGGGAAAATGCCACACATCGGATACTTTTGCCCGGATTGATCGAACAAACTTTCACCTAAATACATCAGACCACCACACTCGGCATAGATCGCAACCCCTTGCTCATGAGCTCGCTTGAATGCTGCCAACATCGGTTGGTTAGCGGATAACCGTTCAGCATACAATTCAGGAAAACCACCGCCAATATAAATCAGATCGGCCTCAGGCAATACCTGATCCTGTAACGGGCTAAAACGGACAATCCGCACGCCGCTTGATGCCAACAGATCAAGGTTATCCTGATAGTAGAAGTTAAAAGCTTCGTCATAAGCCATTGCTAACGTCAACCCATCTCCTTGTCCCTTCAATGCCAGAGCCAATGTGTTATCAGCTACAGGCGCCGGGGGCAATACTGAGCATTGCAGCAGTAAATCGAGATCAAGATGCTGTTCAATCTCTACCGCCAGCTGATCCCAGACCTCATCATAGGCAGCTTGTTCCTGAGCTGTAACCAACCCGAGATGACGAGACGGCAATTCAATCTCTTTGAGATTGGGTAAACGCCCAATCACAGGGATACCGGTATAACGTTCTATGGCGGTTTTCAGTAAATCAAAGTGGTTGTCTGAGTTGACCTGATTGAGAATCACACCGGCAATATTTAACGTCGGATCAAATTGCTGAAATCCCAACACGGTTGCTGCTGCCGAGGTCGAGACGGCTTTGCCGTCAATCACCAGAATCACCGGACAAGCCAGTTGTTTTGCCATCCCGGCACTACTGCAATAATGAGGGTCGGTACCATAACCATCATACAATCCCATCACCCCTTCGATGATAGCAACATCAACCTGTGCCACACGTGGGTAAAACGTATTCAATAACACCGCTTGCGGTAACATGAATTCGTCCAGATTTCTGGATAAGGTCCCGGAAACTCGCGAATGCCATGCCGTATCAATGTAGTCCGGGCCGACTTTAAACGGCTGAACCGCCAATCCCCGTCGTCGAAACGCACGTAATAAACCTAAGGTGAGGGTTGTCTTGCCACAGCCACTACTGGTGCCGCCAATTAAAAATGCATGCATGTCGGTTTAGTTCTCATATCGGTTTAACATTTATCTCGGTTTAACGTTTATGTCGGTTTAAAACGGATTCTTAATCAAAAACAGCACCATAGCAGATGTGACCAATCCTATTCACCACAAAGTTATCAATTTATCTTACTTTGTCTACAAAAGGCGTTCCCATCACTGAACCGACTCGAATTTCTTAAGAATAATCGAAGCAAATCAATGAACCTCGTCGCATCATATATAAATGTTCAGCATGAGATGAATGGTCCGGAATGATCACAGCCAGCTTCATCAAATTTTCACATTGATGACAGATAATCCGAAGATCAGACGACCAGACATCCACCACCGGCTTGAAACCACTCAAACGATATCAGTACGAACATTATGCCGTACTCTGTAGACTTGCCTACCCTCGCATATTTCGGCATACCCGTTATGGCTTTGACCCTAACGGACAACGCATCATCCGGGATCGATACGGTAAGACAATGATTCGGGTGCTGTGGAGCCGCAAAAAAGATGAAGTGGTGGTTGTATTCAAAGGCTCTCATTCTGTCAGTGACTGGATATTGAATCTTGCTTTATGGATGAAAGACTGTCGGTCGATCGGACTGCCTTATCATATTCATGCCGGCTTATACTATCTGTTACTTCAGGAAAGCCAGCCGGCTCGTAATGAAGATAAACTCGGCATCAGTGTACTGGAAAGACTGGAAACCATTCTGTTACCGCTAATTGAGCAAGGAAAGCGCGTCGTATTGACCGGTCATTCGTCCGGCGGTTCAATGGCATGTGTCGTTGCAGACTATCTCGAACGCAGAGCCCCCAAAAGTATTAAACGTGTGGTCACTTTTGGCCAGCCCGCTGTCGGCAACTGGCACTTCTACAGGCGATATACCCTAAAGCATAAAACTTATCGTATCTGCTGCGACATCGATATTGTGACCTTTCTACCGCCACTCCCGTTCATCTACTGGCACGTCGGTAAATTGCTCTGGCTCTATAACGGGCGAATTTACGAAAATACACCGACCTTAATTCGACTCGGTCGTTCACTGCTCAGTTGGTTGATCCGTCCGTTTTCTTATCATTTGATGAGTAAGTATATCCGCAATAAAGATTTTTTTGACGAACGCTGAATATGTTCGCATGACATCACTGAAAGGACAGACGGATAAGGTTGTGCAGGGAGATATGAAATAGACTGGAGATATAAAAAAAGACGCCATAAGCGTCTTTTTTTATCAGGATATGGAGGCGCGTCCCGGAGTCGAACCGAGGTCCACGGATTTGCAATCCGCTGCATAGCCACTCTGCCAACGCGCCAAATGATTTCGTTCTCAATCAATGTAGATGGTGCCCCGGGCCGGACTTGAACCGGCACAGCGCGAACGCCGAGGGATTTTAAATCCCTTGTGTCTACCAATTCCACCACCAGGGCAACGCTATCAAGCGATGGTAACACCACCTCTCATCGGCATGAACCGTGAGAACGAGGCATACTTTATCGGATTAAAATTCGAGGTCAACAAAAATTTCTCTATTATCAATCAAATGGCTAATAAACATGCGCATCCGTACAGACAACATACAATCAGGATAAAAACCAGCCATGAACTGATTGACTCTAGGTGTATAGCTGGCAACAGCGCTTGGTTTGAATGGTCAGTGCTCAGATCACCGCCTTTTCATATTTTTATGTCATGTCACATGATTTTTGAATCTATCGGATTGTTCATAAACTGATTCCCCTTCGATATTCAACAGATTATCATGACCTATCGTGAACGTTCGGCCACTCGGCTTACCCAAAAAGCAAAATCAGAGAAGGGGAATTTAGATGAGCGACAAACAATATGTACCGCCAAAAGTCTGGAAGAATGAGCCAAGTTCAGGCAATCAATGGGCGAATATTAATCGTCCGGAAGCTGGCGCAAGATTTGACAGAGAGCTGCCTGTTGGGGAGCATCCGTTTCAACTTTATTCACTCGGGACACCCAACGGCCAAAAAGTGACAATCTTGTTTGAAGAACTTTTAGCATTGGGAATCAAAGACGCTGAATACGACGCTCATCTCATTAATATTGGAGATTCTGATCAATTTTCATCAGGATTTGTTGCGGTAAATCCCAACTCAAAAATTCCTGCTTTAGTTGATCAATCTGGAGATGCACCGATCAACGTGTTTGAATCGGCGTCAATTCTGGTTCATTTGGCTGAAAAGTTTGGCCATTTCTTACCGGCCAGTGGCCCGGCAAGAACCCAAACCTTTAACTGGTTGTTCTGGGCGCAGGGCTCAGCACCATTTTTAGGCGGTGGTTTTGGTCATTTCTACGCTTATGCCGATGAAAAGCAAGAATACCCGATTAACCGTTTCGCAATGGAAGTGAAACGTCAGCTAGATGTGTTAGATAAGCAACTCGCCAAGAACAGCTACGTGGCAGGTGAAGCATATACAATTGCGGATATGGCCATCTGGCCTTGGTATGGCAACCTTGTCCTTGGTCGGGCATACGACGCCGCTGAGTTTTTACAGGTTCATACCTACGAGCATGTTGTCCGTTGGGCAAAACAGATTGAAGCGCGTGAACCCGTACAACGAGGTCGCATCGTCAATCGTACGATGGGTGAAGCATGGGAACAGGTCGCAGAAAGACACAGCGCTGAAGATATCGACAAAGCACTTAAACTAAAACCATAAAAACGATGTTAACAAGCGCACCCTTACAAGTGCGCTTGTTAAAAAATCTGATGCAGAGTCTGAGCCTCTCCTCCCCCGTAAAACCGCCCTTCTGGTCAAACCATTCCTAGTTTCCACCGTTCTCTTGACAAATAGATTGCTTTTATCCAATGAGGCATTAGAATCCGCGTCGTTTTGATGCTGTCAGACAACCAACATCGACAGCTTATTCCTCATCTATTGTTAAAGGTAAGTATTCATGTCAATGAAATTAGCCAACCCTGCCCCTCTCGGTTTAATGGGGTTTGGGATGACCACTGTATTGCTCAATATCCACAATGCCGGTTTTTTTCCTCTCGATTCAATGATTCTCGCCATGGGGATATTTTACGGCGGTCTCAGTCAAGTGATTGTCGGCATCATGTGTTTTAAACGCGGCGATACATTCGGTACCACCGCTTTCACATCTTATGGCTTATTCTGGTTAACCTTGGTTGGCCTGATAGTGATGCCGAAGATGGGCCTGCCGGCCAGTCCTGCTCATTTTATGGGATGCTATCTCGCATTATGGGGAATCTTCACCGGATTTATGTTTATTGGCTCGTTATGCTATCCAGTCGCCAAGCAAGTGGTATTCGGCTCTCTGACCGTTCTGTTTGCACTGCTGGCAATCCGCGATTTCTCAGGGAATGAAACCATTGGGATCATCGCCGGTTTTGAAGGTATCTTCTGTGGTGCAAGCGCCATCTACTTTGCGATGGCACAAGTGCTGAACCATGAATATGGTCGCGTTATTTTACCCGTCGGTGATAAGCGCAAAGTCAGTGTTCAACCCGCCGTTGCTTAAGATGATGTAAACCTCTTTTCTGCAGAATAACGGTAAAAGACTCACCATCAATATCAGCCTGTTTCAACAGGCTGATCCTAATTATAATGCCCCTTCATCTTAATGTTCAGAACGACTGAGTGAGAAGAGTTAGTTGTGTGAAGAACGAATCGTTCATCTCAATACAAATAAACTGCAACACAATATTCAATGTCACAAAATGTCACATGTATGAAGAATTTATGAAGTAAAATATTATCAGAAACATGCTTTTGAACCCTCATACAGACTGTGATATTCTCGATGAGCGTTTTTTTTGTATGTGTTAATCCCTTTACTTAAATTATCTATAAAGCAATCAATTACACTTTATCTATATATCGGGTCAATAAATAAAAACAACTTTGTTAGGTGATCAGGAGCTTTCATGTCAAACTCATGTTTAAAAAAGGTTTTATGCATTATCCCAGCGTCATGCTTAATTGCTTTTCCGGGATATTCTGCCGCAGAAGATGGACTTTCACTCGGCCTTGGTGTCGCATATTCAAAATCAGTATATAAAGATTATGATGAAAACGTCGTTCCGCTACCGCTAGTCAACTACGATAACAATGTTTTCTTTGTTCATGGTCTGTCAGCCGGGGCTTATTTATATCAGGATGAATGGAATGTGGTACAAGCCTCTGTTTCTTACTATGCTCAGTCATTCGATCCTGATGATGCCAACAACAGTCAAATGAAGTTGTTGGATAAAAGAGACGGCACGGCGATGGGCTCAATTGCTTATACCTATCGTTCACCGTTCGGAAATATCACTTCCTCTCTTGCAATTGATATTCTTGATGAAACCGACGGCGGCATGCTTGCTTCTGCACAATATAATTATCCAATACCGTTCACCCAACAATTAGTCGTTATTCCTGAAGCGGGTATCACATATACTAATAGTGACTTAAATCAGCATTATTATGGCGTGAGTGCGAGCGAATCGGCACGGAGTGGATTAACAGCTTATAATCCCGGCAGTGCTATAACGCCTTATTTCGGGGTAACATTAAAATATAGTGTCTCTGATACGTTAGGCGCATTTATTTCCAGCCGCTATCAGATGCAACCAGACGAAGTTCAAGATAGTCCGATGGTCGCCTCTAGCCACTCGGTTCTAACGACAGCCGGTATTTCTTATCAGTTTTAATGACATCAAAAATAACAGAGAGCCAATCGGCTCTCTGTTTATTTTTAAATTGAATTATCGAACCGACGAACGACTTTTTATTAATCGCCCGAGGATACCGGGATAATAACGCCAGCTATAATCAAATATTTCCATTAATTGTGGGTTCCCGTAACGAGACAGGCTAATGGCATGAAAACGGTTATGCTGCGCTTTCAGTGTATTGATCGCTTCATTTAATTCTTGCGAAGGCTTGGGAGCCATAAAATCAGATATAACCACTAAATCCGCATTTTTATACCGATCAGTGTGCATCATTTGAATCGATTCCGATAATGCCAGTTCCAGATCTGTTCCGCCTTTAAAGGTATAACTTAGAAAATCACAGACTTCTCTTAACCCATCTTGCTTAGTTAATTGATAGGTAATGATCTGTGTTGAGAAAATAACAACGTAGCAGTCGCGGTTATCTGCCAGAGCAATCTGCATTAAAGCGTAGGCAACCGCTTTGGCACACTGCTCCGGAAACCCATTCATAGAACCGGATGCATCAATACAGACCACAAAAGGTCCTTTTTCAATATCCACCTGCGCATTGGCTGGTTTTGACGTGGTCACTTTAGATAAGGTCCGTGATTTACCCTGCATGCGATAGTTCAACAGCCGTTTATCAATTAAATGCTTATAAAAAATGACTTCGAGCTCAGGATGTGCCAGAAACAACATCTCATTTGGAAGAATTTTATTCAGGTCATCACTCTGGTGCACTCCGACAATATCATCTGTCGCCTGATCGGACTGCTCTTCAACCAACTGTGGTGTTTCAACACTGGCCTGTTGAAGGTCGGGATCATCCACCTCACTGGCCATACGACCGAGACTTTCAGCAATTTGTTGAATTTCCTTATGCTTTTTAAGAAATTCGGCATGTTTTTTCATCACCGTCAGGTCAACTTTACTGAGTTTGGCCGCAGCCATATTCCACAGACGGTGGATACTTTGCACATCGTCGGTATCCGCGACTTGATCCATTGAACGCAGAGTTTCAATCCGCTGATATAAGTCGTCCAATACCTTATCTTTATTGGCTTCCAGCTCCATCACTTGCGCTTGTTTGAGCGCATTGGATAAACTGTTATACCATTGATCGCAAAAGTAACGCGGGAACATTGGATTACTGAAATTTTTCTTTTGCTCACATAACTGACGGGCAGTTGTATAAAATGCAGAATGCCATTCTAGTCGTTGTAACACTTCCGGGATTTTCTGAAAAAATGTCTTTTCATCCCAATGAATCACTTCCTGATATAACGCCAGCTCCTGCTGAAATCGATCCGTTTCACAAACATTGGTCATTCTCTTCTTCACCTGACCACGCCACTTGAGCAAATGATTCTGGACCGAAGTGTTCACCCCCCGGTTTTCAACGGCGATCAGCAATTGAATGTTGTCCATCAGTTCATTCACCGCTGTATCAATTAACCCGGAATCGGCAATCATCATCGCGAGATTTAGTCCGTCAACACCTAACATAACAATTCCCTAAGTGAAATACTGACTGAAATGATTCATCTGCTGAGCGGCTTCTTCGCACGCAGTTATTGCATTCTCCAACTGTTGTTGTAATTGCTGTAATGAACTTTCCATCGCAACCGGAAGCTCAGGATCGATAAAATGATGTGGCAACGCATCGTGAAACTGTCGGGACGACTGACGTAAATGAGATGCAGCTTGCTCTAACTGATGATGGATCTGTTCAATTCGTGTCTGCCATGCCTGAAATAGTTGAAGCTGGTTCTGATGCTGTGTTGTCACAACAGAAACCAAGACTGAACGGTTGGCAATATCTTTGATAACGAATAAGCCCTCAGAATCGACACTAAACTGAAAAGAACAGAGGGTGGAATTCTGATTCACATAACCGAACAGCTCACCTCCCCCCTCACGAATCACCTTATCAAACTCGATTTTAGGCACATAAACCCAATGGCAATATTTATCCGTATTCTCTGCATCGGTGACAGTGGCATTGCCTTGCAGCAACACGACTTTCAGAAGGTCTTTCCGGTTACCGGATTGATATGTCTTCGCATGTGTCAAATCATAGCTATAGACCTGTTTTTTTATCAGCCCTGCGGTTTTCTCAACCGCCAACTGCATCGCATACTGTTGCTCCAGCTCTTGTTCAATATCGGTTAACGCTTCCTGACAGATCTCAATTTGATGTTCGACATCCTGCTGATCAAAAGCATACTTTAATGCAAACTCTCGGATCACATCTTTCACAATGGCAAGAGAGTCAGGGCTGTTCCACAAACAATCCTGTAACAGAAACAGATCCAGCGGATTAATCCGGTCACGACCATTAAAAAAAGCGCTGGCTTTAAGCAATTTGACTGCTTTTTTCCAGCGCCGGTCAGAAACGTACATTTCATCAGAGGTTGTCAATGTACTGTTTTCAGCAGCGGTATCCAGCATTGACTTGAGCTGATAAAGTTTTTCAAACACCTCATTACCCAGCGTTAATTGATCCAATGCCTGCTGCCATTCGTGGTACTCCTGATCGGTAATCGCCAACCCATCCGGAATATGCGCTTCTTGCGGTGTCCCGACCGTCAGCATTGATTTAAAGTTTTGCTTGTTCTGAATACGATTGACGAAAATACGCACTAAAATGCGATCAAACAGGGCTTCCAGACCACTGTCTTTATCCGGCAACTCATTCGATGCCGACACCAGCAGACGCATGGGAACCCGCTCAACATCGCTACCGTTATTAAAGGTTTTTTCATTCACGACCGTCAGCAGTGTGTTCAAGATCGCGGGGCCGGCTTTCCAAATTTCATCTAAGAATACGACTTGGGCCGTCGGTAGATAACCTTTCGTTAACCGCAGATAACGTCCGTTATCCTTCAATTCTTGAATACTCAACGGCCCGAACACTTCTTCAGGCGTTGAAAAGCGTGTCATAAGATATTCGAAATAGGAGCTATTTTCGAAGGCTTGAATCAGACGTTTTGCAATCAGACTCTTCGCAATACCGGGAGGCCCGAGCAGAAACACACTCTCACCGGCAAGGGCAGAAAGCAAACAGATTTTAATTGCGTGTTCCCGTTCATAGACACCATCAGCCAGTGCACCGGCTAATTTATTGATCCTTTCCGACAGCAACGCCTTCTGCGAATGACTCGCAGGAATTGAACTTACCATGAAAATGACTCACTAGATTCACAAAGAGACTGAACAATTGTTGTAATTATTTTTATACAACTTCAGTTTATTATAAGTTTATCGATCCGTTAACTAAATGTTACAAAAAATTTAATTTGTACTTCTGATTTTATATCAGATCCACAATTCGTGCGATTGGTTGAAACCTATGTTTCCAAATATGAGTTTTGTATCATTATCAACCGCACTGCTGAGATTGACTCAAACTAAAAACCTTTATTTTTGCGTGCCGTAACGGTATCGTCTGTCAAAATTACCCTATCACAATGTCGGGCAATCACAGGCCGGACAAGTCAAAGGACAGTATGCATAAAACAATACATCAGTGGAAAAAGATTGCTTTGGTTGAAGAAGAAATCATGCTGCCAACTCAACGTCCTATTCTGCATACGACGATTATTCATCCCGGAGCCGCCGTAATCCTGCCGGTCAATCAGTACGGAGAAATTGTCATGCTACGGCAATTTCGTCCCTCGATTCGAAAATGGCTCCTTGAATTACCAGCCGGAACCCGTGAAGATTCGGAGACACCGCTCGCATGTGCACAGCGAGAGCTCGCCGAAGAAACCGGCTATCTTGCCAGTGAATGGGCCGATTTGGGTCAACTGACGCCTCTTGCCGGTTTCTGTGATGAAATTCAGCACCTGTTTGTCGCGAAAGGCCTTTCTGTCACGCGTGATTACCAACGCGACGACGATGAAGTGATCGAGGTGTTCTGTCTGTCGGTTGCCGCACTGGAACAAAAGATCATTGATGGTGAAATTACCGATACTAAAACCATTGCCTGCCTGAGCAAGGCCAAACTGTGCGGGTATCTATGATATCAACTTATCAGTGTCCCGGCTGATAAATCGGAATACCATCAAAACAGCACGTTCAAAATTTGGATACAATCAGAGCATGCTCAACATTGGAATCCTGTAACAACAAAACATCGAAATGGCCATAAAAAGACAAGGGCGCAGAAGCGCCCAGGATGCAGAACAGACCCGTCAGCAAATTTTACAGATTGCGACTGAGCTGTTTTGTGAATTGGGTTATGCACAAGTCTCTCTTCGCACTATCAGCGAAAAAGTAGGGATTTCACATAGCCTGATTCGTCATCACTTCGGCAGTAAAGAGCAAATTTGGTATAACATCAGTGACAATATGCACCGGTACATTACTCATTATTGTCAAACCATACTCATGCATTTACCGAAAGACATGCCGGTCAACGAACTTCTTTACCAATTTATTGTTCGTATGTTGGCTTTCACTCTCATTAATAAACAACCGATTCAGTTGATGGCGGATGTGGTGCGTCAGAAAGGCAAACGCTTCGACTATTTTATTGATCAATCGGGTGAAGTAGAGAAACTGATTTTTCATCTGGCTGAAGATTACAACCAACGATTCCCGGAACACGCCATTAAAATTTGGGAAATCAAATGGCACATGATCATGTTTGCACATGGCGCGGCTTCACTCGAACCGTTCTTGCATGAAACTTGGTCACAGGAATGTGAGACGGAAAACGAATGTCTGCTGAAACATTGGCAGATGTGCAATGAAATCATGGCAAAAAAATTGATGATCCCCGCATCATCCCGTTTACAGCCACTGCGGCTTGAAGAGCTGGTGATTCAACTGGACGCCTCCTGTCTCACGGCCCAATCAATTTGATTGAACGGCAATCAGTCATCCTTTTTCAATTCATGTCCGTATTGGGACCTTCGTCGTGGTACAAGGATGACTGATTTTTCAGAAGGTGCTACATATCTGGATAGCCATCCGGATTATTGGACTGCCAACGCCAGCTATCCTGAACCATATCATCTAATGAGCGGGTGGCACGCCATCCCAGTTCCTGAATGGCTTTAGCGGGGTTAGCCCAACACGCCGCAATATCCCCCGGACGACGTTCAACCAATTGATAAGGAATCGGTTGGCCACATGCTTTTTCAAATGCATGCACCATATCCAGCACACTATAACCCACCCCTGTTCCGAGGTTGTAGACATGTAATCCGCCTTTAGTACCGACGTTTTGCAGCGCAGCAATATGTCCGTCGGCAAGATCCATCACATGAATATAGTCCCGAACTCCGGTCCCATCTTTCGTCGGATAGTCGTTTCCAAAGATAGAAAGGCACTCGCGGCGTCCTACCGCAACTTGTGCTACAAATGGCATCAGGTTGTTTGGAATTCCCTGCGGATCTTCCCCGATGTCACCCGAAGGGTGTGAACCGACCGGATTAAAATAACGCAGTAAAGTAATACTCCAGTCCGGATTCGCGTGTTGAAAGTCCGTGAGACATTCCTCAACGATTAATTTACTTCTGCCATACGGGTTAGTCGCCTGGGTCGGAAAGTCTTCGAGGATAGGCACGGAAGCCGGATCGCCATAAACCGTTGCCGATGAACTGAAAATTAACGTTTTGACATTCGCAATCCGCATCGCGTCAACCAGTACCAGAGTGCCACTCACATTATTTTCATAATATTCCAGAGGTTTCTGAACCGATTCGCCAACCGCTTTTAAACCCGCAAAGTGAATCACCGCATCAATCTGGTACTCATTCATCACTTCAATCAATAAACTGCGGTCTCGAACATCGCCACGGACAAAAACAGGTCGATAACCTGCAATTTTCTCAATACGTTCCAAAACGGCCGGTTTGCTATTGTAGAGATTGTCTAAAATCACAGGCGTCATGCCTGCCTCAATCATTTGAATACAAGTATGGCTGCCAATATAGCCCATACCGCCGGTAATCAATACATTCATTGCCTAGCCTCTCCCATATAAAACGGACATGGGCGTATGTTACTACACCCATGTCATCGTAAAGTCATTCTAGCCTGAAATTTCTGCGACATCTGTCCGGATTATAAGAATCATCTTGCAAATTCAGACAGATGTCACGAAGGGAATGGCACTAGCAACCAATAATCTTTGCAAGTTCAATGGGATAACCACGTGCCAGAGCCAAATCAATCGCAAACTGTTCGATTTTATCTGCTTCGAGCGAAAGACTCACGGGATGCTGTTGCTCAATCGAAACTGATGTGGTGTGATCGGCGAACTGCCAGTGCAACATCAACTTTCTCGCAGCTTCCAAAGCCGATGAACCTTTGACGATTTCAATCCGGGCATAATGGTAACCACTAAACGACACATCGGCAGCGCGCAACGTCTCATCTTCACCCGGAATCTGCTGAGCACCAAACAGCGGCTTGCCATCAGGATAAGCGCGACAATAGTCAGGTATAAACTTACCGATATGTGCAATCGCCTGACGCGTTCTCGCTTCCACCACCTCATCCGGCCAACCATCGGTCAGCTTGAGCTGCAACACCTCCGGCAAAACCGGTTGTGATGACTGCACGGAGCTCCGTGTTAGTCCGTCATCAAATAAGGTGATCGCTTTTGTCATACCATGCAACTGGAAAACCCCGTCAGCATACGGTGTAAGCTGAGCCATTCCCTGCGGCGTGCCACGCTGACCATGAAAGATCACCTCGGGCCAGAGACCCTGCTCATCCGGCCATTTGGCAATATAAGCCGCTTTGAATTCAGCCATTCGGTATTGAGGATTTTGAGTCAGATCATCCAACTTACCGGTCTCATATCCACAGGCATTGACCAAATAATCCACAACCATTGTATGGGATTGTAACGCTTGATCATGATAGGTCAAATGCCACTGCCCCTCGTGCAACTGCGCATCAACCAACGTACTATTGGTTAACAATTGACAATGAGGTAACTGCTGAAGCGTCAACATCGCGGTTGCAGCAAGACGGAAAACGCTCCAACCATATTCTTGGACCGCAATCACAGGGTACTGAATCAGATCCAAATCCACCCGTTGGGCAAAAGGAATCAGCCAGTCATCCATCCCGGCCGGCTCACTGGGCTGGGAACACAAACGGAGCCGTTCTAAATCCACCCGTTCATAAAGGCGATAATATTCCTCCGGCGGCCCCAACACCTCATTGTGGGGGTCCTGCCGAACCATAGCCTGATAAGCCTGCCTGACCGCTTCTAATCGGGGTATTAATGCTTGAGGATGTTCGGGATCCGAGGTTGGTGTCGCGATCACAGTCGGACGCTTATTGATGGTATGCCGATAGAGTCGAATGGTCTCAACAGACTGTCGTAACAATTCCAGACACTGTTGTTGAGAGATCTCTCGGTATAGATTTCCCCCGGCATGCAGATGACAGATTGGCGGGCCATTGACCAAACTCGGGCCACGTTCCATCAGAACGACGTCTAAGCCCTGTTCACCTAAATGAACCGCAGCCGTCGCTCCCGCAACGCCACCACCAATAATCGCAATCCGAGGTTTTTGGCGATTCGATGAATTATTCTGCATCATTACTCTATCTTGTCTGACGTGTCCACATTGTATATGCACAAAAACTTAATTTAAATCACATTTTTGCTAGGGTTTTCCTTGAATCATCCATTCACCTGCAAGAATAATTTTTTCAAAAAAAATACTTGACGAGAACTCTATATCCCTCGAATTTAGTGTTTCTAACCCGGCAAAACTCACGGTAACATATTGAATGTACACATGTGATGTCTTAAATCATCACTCGGGTTTGTCCACTTATCCCAAACTTTATCCACTGTTTTTGTGGATAACTGCTCTGACAACCCAACATTCAATCCCCAGTCCGGTGAGTCCAACAATCAGGCGGTGAACAGATATTTTTACCAAGGCATCCATGACGACTGACATGAGGCCTGATAATTACCTTGCGACGTACTTAAGTAGTAGTGATTGTCACGCAACACATACGCCACACCGATAACCCGATATTGATCTTCGGCCGTAGGGAATATCACATATTCAGCCGCGTCCTGCCCATAATACGGCGGTTGATATTGCACAAAGATATTGGTCTTGACTCCGTAAGGCTGATGCTCTCGCACGAGTGTGACTTTCCCCTCATGAATATCATTGGAATATTCCGTGATTTTTGCAGCCCGCGTTGTACTATCCCATGCGATGGTTTTTATCCCAAATTCACTCGCTTCTAACTGGCAAACCGTCGATTTGGCGACAACCACAGGGCTAAGAAAAATCAACAGACTGGTGAACATCGGTTTTTGCATCATTTGCCTCTGAAATCTAACATTCGGTTCATCCGACTGAATGCACTAAATGTGCAAAGCCGTTTGCTACTAAACTCGTTTCCATAATTGAAAGCACGTGTCGGCTCGTGTCCGCAGCGATCAGATCAGATTGCGTTTTCTGCCCGAGAATTAACGCAGACATATGTTCGATCTCATATTCAAATCCACCCCCGCTCGCAGGTGCAGTGATTTGATGGTTTTTGCCTTGATAATAAAGGTCAATCGTTTGTGGATTCCACCATTTGTCATGGATGATGATTTCCACCTCAGGCCCTTGAATGATAGCTTCGCGCTTGAGATCTCGCGTAATTGAAGCCCCGATGCGCCCATGAATCTCACCATCAAATATGAATTCAACACTTTCATCGACTTCAGACTGAACATTATCTTGTATATATTTCACTGTCGGTTGAAGCACCGTGCTTTGCGTAAGTTGGCATAAATCAACATAGAGCCATAACGCATATACGCCGACATCCAGCGTTGCGCCACCACATAAATCAGGATCGAATATTCTCAGTTGACGATCGAAATCATGGTGATTACCAAAAGCCGCTTCAACCGAATTGATTTTGATATGATTATCCTGAATAAACCGGCGCAGTCGCTGATAAGCCGGGAACACGACTGATTTCATCGCTTCAACTAACAATAACCCTTGCTCTTGCGCCAGCAAGAACATGGCATCCCAATCCGCAACATTGGTAAAGGCTGGCTTTTCAACCAATACGTGTTTGCCGTGTTTGAGGAACAGTTCCACCATACTGCGATGACAAGGATGAATGGTTGCGATATAAACGACCTCAACGTTCGGGTCTTGTGCAAGGGCGAGATAGGAGCCATAACTTCTCGGACACCTGTATTGATTGGCGAATGCGTCCGCCCGCGATTGTTCTTGTGCTGCGACTGCATATAACTCACCGTTCGCGACGTGCTGCGTCAGGTCTTTGACAAAACGATGGGCGATTTGACCTAATCCCGCAATTCCCCAACGAACCTTCCTATGAATCATGGACATCCCTCACCAAGCGACCATTCAAAATGAGCCACAATACTACCGTGACCATTCCGAGTATCAAGTATAACGACTTGAATTGGCGTGAAGGTTTGGCTGAAAACGTTCGGGACAGAGCAAAATGAGGGCGGTGTTACATCAGCCCTCGATTCGACTGGTCATCGACCGGGAAGGGATGGAAATCAGCATCAAGCCCGAGACATTTAGCCTGCATCCAGTTGAGACCGAACCACAGACAAACATTCCTCGGCTCTACGTTTACGCCGGTCACGATGACTCAAATATGCCAATGGCACAATAATGAACAAAGCACCAATCACTAAGAAGAAATCAATTGACTCATGGAAGACCACCCAGCCCAGAATAACCGCAAACAGTAAACCGGAGTATTCGGCACTACTCACTTGGCTGGACGCGACATAGCGATAACCTTGCAGACACGCCAAGCTATATATCATTGAGCATACCGCAGATGCCGCCGCGTAAAGTAAGCCACTAAAATGCCAGGGGTCGTTTTCCCAGAACGCCAGAGCCGCCGTCAGTGGCAAGGCTGACACATGCGTAATGAGTAGCCCAAAGAACAAATTTTGGTTTTTCGGCAGCTTGCGGATCAATAAACTGTTTGTCGCCAGCAGCACAGAAAATACCACCGCACTGATCATCCCCCAGCTCACTTCCGAAGGGCGTAGAATAATTAACACCCCGACAAAACCAGAGCAGGCCGCAATCACGATGCCTGTGGTAATTTTCTCCTTAAAGAAAATTCCGGCAAATAAAACAATCAGAATCGGGGCGATATAAAACACCGCATTGGCTGTTGCAAGGGGTAACTGGGACAAAGAAATGATCAACAAAATACTCGCCAATACCCAAAGATTGCCTCTTAATACGTGTAATTTCAGGCCGACCTCCGCCTTAAAATTGATATGCTTATAGGCCAATGGCAGCAGGATCAGACAAATCATCACCAGACGCATCAACGTAAACTGATACGCTGACATACTACTGCCCGCCATCTTGATAAACACATCACACAAAGTCGCGAACAAGTTTCCGATCACCAGAATCAAAATAGCGCTACTCACCGTTTTCCCAGACATTTCCCCTGCCCATATCGATAAAAGCCTCAAGAATGACAGTCTAATCTCGACTTCAGTGACGATAAAATGATATATCCTGACTTAGTATTCATTTTTTGGATAATAAAAATGCTGCCACCACTAAAAGCCTTACCCGTATTTGAAGCGGTTGCCCGATTAAACAGTTTTTCGCTTGCTGCGCAGGAGCTTAATCTCAGCCAAAGTGCGGTGTCTCATCAGATCCGCGTCTTGGAAAACCACTTGGGCGAAAGTCTCTTCCACCGTCAAGGCCGTTATCTCAGCCTGACACCAGAGGGAAAACATTATCTGGATGCGATCAGCAGCTCTTTATCACAAATTGCTCACGCAAGCAGCCTGATACGCGGGGAAAGTGAAACCAAAGTCAGAATTGCCGTCTATAGTTCTTTTGCCGTTTGCTGGTTAATGCCACGCCTGCCCGATCTGATGAGGTTGCATCCGAATTTGGATATCAGCATCACAATGTCACACAGCTTGCTCGAACTTTCTGACAAAACAGCGGATTGTTTCATCACTACAGACCACGAAAAACGCGGGTTTGACTTTAAGCACATCTACAGAGAGCGGCTCTTTCCTGTTTGCAGCCCCGCATTTTATGAGTCGATGAAAAATGCCCTCAACATCCGCTCAGACAAAGATATGGCCGACTTGCTGAAAAAACATCCCGAGACATTGGGCGAATTCCCTCTCGCGACCTCTTTTGGTATCTACAACGAATATACCGAAGACTGGCGCAGATGGTTTGCCGAAGCAGGCCACCCGCTCCCCGACGACCTGCAACTCCATAAATTCAGTCACTTACTGCTCGCCTATGAAGCAGCCAAATATTCGCTTGGTATCGGTTTAATCAATGACTATATGTTTAATGAGGATAGAACCAGAGACGATCTGATCCGCCTGCCGACCCACCATATTGAAACCGGCGACGAATTTTACTTTGCTTATAAGTATTCAAGGCGAAATGAACCGGGCATTGCGGAAGTCAAACGATGGTTAATCCATGAAGCCGCAGGGCTGCAGTCAGACGACTGAGGGAGGCACCCTCACGCCCTCAATGACTCCCCCGAATGAACAATGGATACCATTGTTACTGGTCTACGAATAATACTCATTATTCGTCAATTATCTTAAAGCACCACTCATTCTCCTTGCGCTGAATGAACTCTATTTTTTCATGCAGAAGAATTGTTTTCAAAATCTCGGAGAGACGTTGGTTGATCTCTTCATTCGATGTATATGTCTTATCGTCTTCAATAATCATAATATGCATTCTCCTATTGAGTCATGATTAGACTATTGTTTACATAATGAAGCATTTCTATCACTGACTCGTGGTTTGAAAGTTTTTCTCTACCGCTTGCCAATCTTGGGGAATAGTCAACTATTGCAGCTAACATGGCTTCTTTTTCCTCAGCTGTATCGATTAATTCTTCTGATAAAATAGCTTTACGGCAGACACGAATCGATTCATCTAATCGACTTAAATATGTCGTGATATTCTTAAATGATTTGTTTTCGCTAAATTTTTCAGCTTTATGGTTTACCTTTTTTTTCCCATTAACATCATCAATATAGTAATAAATAAATTTTTTCCTGTATTCTCCACGATCAAGTGCATCGACTTTCTGTTTAATTCTCATCGCTTCATGATCACCTGATTCAGCAGCCTTTTTTAAAATACTGTAAATATCAACCAAATAGGCATATCGTGATAAATCATGATCATGGAGACCCAAGTCGATGCCTGACCCGACAGGATATCCGGATAGCGCACTCGTCACACCCGGTAATTTTGCGAGAGATTCTGCAGCAAGACCAGTGGCAAACCATTGAGATGCAGCAGCTCCGGTCCCGCCACCCGTCGCGCCAAAATTCATCTTGGCCAATACAGAATGAGGAAGGGTCTCTGAGCCTTTCGGTACTGCAACCCCCGCAGGTGTTAATACGATATGTGTATTGCCATTTTGGGGTTTCGATAGCGTATTCGGAACTTCGGCTTTCGAATCACTGGAATAGAAGTAATAATTGGGTATCAAGGGATCGATGACTCCCTCCTGACGTTTATAACCCAGTACAAATTTTGCAGGTGTTCCAGAGGAAGGTTCAGAGCCAACCTCTAACCCGATGGTTGTATTGGTAAAAAAAACCAAATGCTGATTTGAAGCACAGGCAGTTAATATTCCAGAAAGAAGTAATACACAGAGTTCACCTTTCATAATAACCCCCTAATAATATGATTTATTTAAAGGTGACACTTCCTTCTGATCTCTTTTTATCGACTACAAAAATTTCACCTATTTTACTTTCACAATGACTTGACAGTTTTTCATCGATTTCCATTTTTTTGTTACTAAAATAACCCAAACCAAATGTGACTACGCCAATTTTTATGCCACTGCCTTCAAGCGATGAATAAATACAGCCAGGTGTCTGTTTATTTTCATAATTAAATGCTCCCAAATAGACATCACCATCATATATAACCAAATATTTATGGGAACATCCGCTCAGTAGCACGAATAACGCGAATAACAAAGATTTACCCACAAATACCATTATCTTTTACCTAAATAAATCAGCATAAAAATGCGAATGCATAATATAAAATTAGTTGCAATGGGTGGGTGTGAGCATATTTTTTTTACAAACTGACATTATTATCACAAAGCCGACACTGAATATGACATCCCTTTCAATCAAAACATTGTCTGTCTAACAAAAATATCGAATCTATCGCTCAATATCTCTGTCAGAGAACGAGCCCTATCATTGGATGGCAAACAAAAGCTTTTGGCCATTCACCGGCCAAAAGCTTTCGTGACGACATGACAAGGAATGTCTCGTGTGCGCAAGCTTCACGAACAAAATCATGATGATAACGAATCAGAATGAAGCCGCAGGTTGCAGTCATACGACGGAGGGAACGTTATTTTTTATATCGGTGATATAAAGCCTCGACCGAGTATTCAAACAGTTCTTTAATATGATGCTTTGCCTCTGCAATCGAAACCACTTCAAAATCAGCCGACACCGATTTGCGGCCAAATATCCGCATCACACCGCGTTGATAAACCACATCTAAATCTAAAAACCCGCGATCAGTTTCTACCGGGGTAAATTGATAACTGGCATATTGCCCCTCAGCATCGCCAAGAATAAAAAAGAAACCACCGCCTTCACCAAGCGTCTCAAATAGCGCCAATTCCTGAGCCCAAGGATAGTTATCAATGACTTCGCAAGCTTCACGATGAGATTTCAACGTTCTTTCATGATCCACCAGCTCGGTTCCGCCTTCACGATGTTGATAAAAAACTTTTACTATACTCACAGAATAAAACCTTCCCTATTCAGACTGATAAATGCCAGAAATGGCCTCAATGACAATTCCCGCTCAGTCATATCACAATATAAATTTGGGGAAAAGTAATCACTCTCATAGTTTGGCATGTCATTCCATTTCTCCCACAAATCACTTCTTAGAAACATCCGGACAGCGCCCCAACAAGTCAAAAGCAGACCGTACAGGCCCGATTTTATGACTTTTGAATATGTTGATATATCTGATACTCTGCTATAAATTTTTGATTACAATAAGTCAGTTATTTATGGAATTACATTTATCTCTTGAACAAAAAAACTATTCCCTCGGAGACATCTTGAGAGGAAAGGTTGAGATTACACTCAATTCGCCAAAAACATTTTACGAAATTTATGTTAACTGCTATTGCGAATTACGGAGTCGCTATACTCACGAAAAATTCGAGTCATATAAAATCGTCCTTCGCTCCGATGAGTCTCCCCTACCGGCAGGCAAACACAGCTTTTCTTTTGAGTTTGAGGTGAATACCTATCCGATCAGCTGGCAAGGCGAGAATTTATCGACCAACTGGTACGTCATGGCATATGCAGATATTCCCCTCGGGCGGGATAAAAAAGTCATCAGAGGCATCACGATTGATTATGCACCATCAGAAAAATCAATCCCCTTCAATCCGGTTTTCGTGGCGGATAACCTCTTGGGAGGCGTGCGTCAATATGATATTTTCCACAAAAAATCCAATCAGTTATTCCGCCGCATCTTACCCGAAGAAGTCAAAGTCTATCAAGGAGAAGGCAATCATGAGTCATTTAAGCCTCATATTCGCTTAACACTATTTTCAATTTTTTTAAGTTTGTTGGCTATCCCCAGTCTATGGGCGCACTCCACCTTAGGTTGGATATGTATTGCCTTGTGGTTATTTTTCGTCCCTAAAACCTATTTTTACTATCGAAAGGAATTAGAACGCACTCGCTGTGGCCCTCTATCCGTCATCGTGGAAAAGCAAGACTTTAAACGTGGGCAAACCATCAATATCCAATACAATTTATCGCCTAAAAAAGCGGTGAACATTAAAAAATTCACGGTTCAACTCGAAATAATGGAAGTGTTTTACAAACGATATAACGATTATGACGATCGGAACAAAATGAAAATTGTCACTCACACGATCCCCATTCAAGAGATCATGAGTCGGGAAGATTTCATCCTGAAGCCCGGCGAATATCATGAACAAACGCTGGCGATTCCTTTACCACCGGATCTGATGCACAAAGTGCATACAGAGTGCCATCAAATATTGCCTCAGATAGGCCTGCACCTAGAAACAAAGCACGGTAATACCATCAGTGCATCGTTACCACTCAACATCACACCTTAGGTTCTTTCATTTGATGACAAACAAAAGGCTTTTGGCCTCATTCACCGACCAAAGCCTTTTGTGATAACATTACAAAGAAATATCTCGCTGTACGCCTGATTCACGAGCAAAATCATGATCATGACTAATCAGAATGAAACCGCCACGATAGTTGCACAAAGCTTGTGCCAAGATGACTTTTGATTCGAGATCGAGGTGATTATCAGGCTCATCAAGTAATAACAAAGGTTGTTCAGGTTGATGGCTGACGATCAACATCGCTAACTTCATTTTCTCGCCGCCACTCAGCGTATAACCCAAACGAAAAACACTGTCACGACGAAAACCAATCCCGGCCAGCAATGTTCTGGCATCGCTTTCTTTGAGCCCACCACACTGTTGCATCAAATTATCCATTATCGATAACTTGGGTTGAACCGTCCCAAAATGCTGATCAAGATAATACAATGGCGTGTTCAAACGCAGTTCCCCTTGTTGAAGAGCAACCTCGCCGAATAACGTTTTCAACAACGTTGATTTCCCACTGCCATTGTTACCTGTCAGATGAATCTTTTCATTGGCACAGACTTGGAACGAGATGGGCTGAGTCCGGCCAAACGACAATACACCGTCAAGCATCGAAACCACCTTACCTGCGTGGCTTTGGCTATCTTCAAGATAGAGCTTTTGCCCTTTCAGTTGCTCTTTTCTCACCTTTAATAACTGCGTTTTATTTTGGAGGTGAGCCTGACGAAGTTGCTCGTTTTTACTGCGACTTGAACCACTTGCGGTGGCTTTATCTTTTTTCGCATCGAGCAAGCTTTTTCCGTGGCTACCTGTCTGACGTAATTTGTTCCCTTGCGCCGCTCTTTGCTCTGCCTTTTCTCGATTGCGCTGAGCTTGTACTGCCAGCTTTTTTCTCTGTTTATCCACGCTTGCGAGCTGCCGCTCTACTGCTTGCAACTCGGTACGTTTCTGTTCAGCGTAAACATCGTAGTTACCACCAAATACTTGTAATCCAAGCCCGGACAGCTCCCAAATTTCTTCCATGTCACGCAGCAGTACCCGGTCATGACTAATGAGTAAAATCGCACCGTTGAACGCTCGCATCGATGCCAACAACCATTGCTTGGCCTGAACATCAAGATGGTTAGACGGTTCATCGAGAATCAGCAGCTCAACGTCACTGACAAAAATCTGCCAAAGCTGTAGTCGCGCTAATTGTCCCCCACTCAAACGGGCGCAGGGAAAGTCGGCATCTGGTGGTAATCCCAGCACTTCAAGTTGCTGAATGAGTTGTATGGGTAAATCCCACTGATCCCCAATCACATCAAACCAATGTTCTGAACAATCGCCGGCTTCAACCTGCTTTAACGCTTCAAGTATATGGTGTTTGCCCAAGAACTGCGCAATAGAAAGCTCACCGGATAGTAAATCCGACGGTTGCTGACGATACACTAAAAATGACTTGGGTAACGTCACCGTTCCACTCGATGGCTGTTGTTCGCCACTTAAAATTGAAGCGAGTATCGATTTACCCACCCCATTGCGACCAACCAAGCCGACACGATTTTTAATCATGGAACATGATAATTGTTGAAACAGCTTTTCACCGTTATCAAATTGATGACTGATGTTGTAAGCCTGTAATACTGGCATAGTTGCCTCCTGTAATGACAGGGACATCAGCCGTAGCTAGACAGTGACAAAGGATGACATCAATACAAATACCCAGTAAATACACGCGATTATCCGAGCAATTAGAGATTCAAAATGTATTTGTAAAGAAATATCGGAAAGTGAGCTACGCCGACTAACCCTGTAGATCCAAAAATAAAATGAGTAATGGATGACAGGTTTAGTTGTTCATATTGGCGTAATCTCCTCAAGAAGTGATGGGGAAAAGATACTGGATTCATACTCGTTTCGTCAAGGAACAGCGGCCTGAAAAGGCAAACTCAGGTTGAAATTGCGAGCTGTCTTTAAACTTTACTCAACGTAAAATCATCGATTCGAACCGATAAAAGGCTACCCGCGGGTAGCCTTTGGTTTAGTTGTGCCTTTTCTACCAAGATGCATGTTCATCCAAGAAACTAGTCACCCAGAACAAAGGCGCGTTCCAGTTGACTGTCACTTCATTCATTGTCCATGCACCGATATCATCGATCCAGCAGGTTTGCCCGGTACAATTGCCTTTCAGCGTCGCCGCAACCGGATCACTGAAATCCATAGAGTTCGGACCGCCTGAGATCACGCCGGGTGGAACAATCGGGAGATCAGGATTTTCAGAATGCGCCCAGAACCGATGATGAGGATTTTGCAGCGGATAAGTGCCATAGCCTGAAATATAAGAATGATCCATCGGGTTACGTCCTAACATATAGTCCATTGCATCAGACATTGCCTGTAAATACTTCTGGGTTTTCGTCCAGTCAAAAGCAAGTCCGAGGAAGATACTGCGGTTCATCAGATTCGAGTTTGAACCCCAAGGATATTGATCGCTCTGATAAGGAATCAGGTACCCTTGAGTCTTCACACTGGCCTCGTAGATATCCGCTGTTTTGAGAAGATTTGCACGCGCCTTCTCAATCGTGCTTTTATCGAGGCTATTGGGGACGAGCGCTAACGAAACCGTACCGGCGCTGCCCATATTTGCCCATGACAGGTCATCGCTGGTCGTCGGTGTAGTCAGATAATAAGGAGACTGCTCAAGCGCGGTTTTGTATTCACCCTTACCTGTCGTGACAAACAACTCAGCAGCAGCCCAGTAGAATTCATCCGCCAGATGGGTATCGCCATAAGGGCCGGAGCCGTTAAAGTTATCGTAGGCATACACATTGTTGTGAACATTAGCCGCCTGCCATGCTCTTTCAGCAGCAGATAAACATTTGTCTGCATAAGCTGCATCCAGAGGACGCCAGATCCGGGCGCATTGTGCCGCTGTCGCAGCCAGATTTAAGGTTGCCGCGGTGCTTGGATAGCTCAGGAAGCGTGGTTGAGGATCTTCATAAGGCGGCAGAGGCACACCGGTCCATTCTGCATCGGCAATTTTATGGAAAACCATGCCACCGGCATCGATTTCTGTCAGTTTTAACGCAGACAGATGACCGGACTGATCGCCAACCGGCACTGAAACTTTTTTATGTTCCGGGACTTGCATGGCCAGCATGAAATCCATCATCCACTTGGCTTCATCCAGTAAATCATTGTAGTGGTTGGACTGCTCAGGGATCTGAACCATACCATCCGCAAATGCACTGGTATGATCGGTTTTATAGAGATTCTCACGCTCGTAATAATTCATCAGAGTCCAGACCGAGATCCCGCCATTCACGACATATTTGCCGTGATCGCCGGCATCGTACCATCCCCCGGTGACATCCAGAGAGAAATCACAGCCGGGCCACTGATTCCCTTTGGCATCGATTTGATTAAAGCAGGTCACGATTTCTTGCGGATGACCGGCTGGCCGGGCTAAATCAGCACGCTGAACGTAGGCATTTTCAATCGCAATACCGCTGCGTTGTTGGTAGAAGAAAGACAGCGCATCATATTTCATTGTCTTGTAAACATCATGGCTGATATCAAACGGATGACTTTTCTGGCCGTTCACATCAAGCGTGACCTGCGCTTCCGGTGTCTGTACCTGACTGAAATCAGCAATCTGCACCTGCTCTCCTGAAGCACTGTTAAGACCAAATGGAATCGTCTGACCTTCAGCAATCACCTCTCCCTGAGCATCCAGCAACTGCCACGGCAACGGTGTCTGAGTATCGGTCTGAATGGTCGCCCGTTTTTTCGCATTTAACAGATAACCCACCTGATTGAGACGGACAGCGGAGCGCCGGTCTTCTTCTTGGTATCTCGGACCATACAAAGATATATCACTCAGGCACACGGTATTCCCCGGCTGTGCCCCGACCTGAAAAGCCAACTGTGCTTTTTTATCTCTGGCAGACGGTTTAATCTCAAATTCAAATGATTGCACCGTGTTATTTAAAGAGAGCAACTTATTCATATAGTTGGTGTAAGGTTCACCATCGTGCTGCAGCACCGCGGTTAAATTGGCGGTATTTTGAGCCATCGCATTAAATCGGAGGGTATACACTTCATCTTTGAGTAATTTCAGATTCGACTGACCTAAAACGACATCCCAAGGATTCTCTCCGCCATCAGTGAAGGTAATACATCCCCGTTGATCCTGCGTGTTAAAGGTACCGCCCGATGCCCACCAACCGGTATCTCCCTGAAAATTACCATTGATCAGAATATCGACTATGGAACTTTGTTGATTTTGTACCTTGTCCTGATGCTGTGAACTTTGCGCTGCATAACTGCCATTCACACCAATCAGGCTGCAAACAATCGCAGCCAATACTGTTGATTGAATATTTTTCATCTAAGCCTCTTGTTGTGTATCAATGTCACTGTAAAAATAAATTCGCCAGCTTATTGATCGTTATTAGTGTTTGAACCAATGTTAAATCATAGTCAATGGATTGATTTTGCTCCGCTCGTTCAGGATGCATCTTTAATCTTTATGAACAAGGTTCAATATATTTACAGATTAGTTATCTGTAATAACAATAAGGAGTTAGGGTGGGGATTGGTGTCAATTTGGGGGCCGGAGGCTGGGAAGATAAGATTGTGGTGCCGGTGTTTGGGAGTGAGAAATGGTGATTCTGCGGTTTGGTGCGCAATCCCGTTCCTCTGTTTCATTAGTATTTTCGACTGCGCCCCAGGTACTTTTTCATGGCCGAAAAAGTACCCCAAAAGGCCTAGGTTTTGAGTTCAGCGCACCAAATCAGGGTCGGATTGATTCGCATCCTGCTCAAGCAATCCTGAAAAATCGTCCTGATTTTTCACCCTGAGCTCATCGAGCAAACGGGCTTTCGCTATGTTTCACTTCACTCAAATCAACTACCCAACCAAGAAAACCATTCATGGAAGAATGGTTAGGCTTTTCCGGGCAGGACGCCCGTAAAAGCTGGTTCTGGACAACGTGCGATTCAGCCAAACAAAAAAGATCTTCTGGTTACTCTTGCATCTTGGCAAGAGTGACTGGCGCACTGAGCACTGATGCCTCTGAAATCGGGAAAGCGGATTGTGCGTCAAATTTCGGTGCCGGAGGCTGGGAAAGTAAAAATGATAGGCTGCTGGTTTGGGACGCAATCACGTCCCCCGATTTCAATCACATCTCCGCCTGCGCCCCAGGTACTTTTTCACGGCAGAAAAAGTACCCCAAAATGCCTAGGTTTAAGTTCAGCGCGCGTCATCAGGGTCGGATTGATTCGCATCCTGCTCAAGCAATCCTGAAAAATCGTCCTGATTTTTCACCCTGAGAGCATCGATCAATTGAGCTTTGTTGATTCAATGTTTCACGCTATTCAAATCAACCACTCAACAAAGAAAACCATTCAAGGAAGAATGGTTAGGCTTTTCCGGGCAGGACGCCCGTAAAAGCTGGTTCTGGAACGCGTGTGACTCCGTCAAACAAAAAAGATTTTCTGGTTCGTCTTTCATCTCTGAAAGATGAACTGGCGCACTGAGCACCGATGCTTTTGAAATCGGAAAAGCGGATTGTGCGTCAAATTTCGGTGCCGGAGGCTGGGAAAGTAAAAATGATAGGCTGCTGGTTTGGGACGCAATCATGTTCCCCGATTTCAATCACATCTCCGCCTGCGCCCCAGGTACTTTTTCATGGCCGAAAAAGTACCCCAAAAGGCCTAGGTTTTGAGTTCAGCGCACCAAATCAGGGTCGGATTGATTCGCATCCTGCTCAAGCAATCCTGAAAAATCATCCGTGATTTTTCACCCTGAGAGCATCGATCAATTGAGCTTTGTTGATTCAATGTTTCACGCTATTCAAATCAACCACTCAACAAAGAAAACCATTCAAGGAAGAATGGTTAGGCTTTTCCGGGCAGGACGCCCGTAAAAGGCGGTTCTGGACAACGTGTGACCAAGCCCAACAAAAAAGATTTTCTGGTTCGTCTTTCATCTCTGAAAGATGAACTGGCGCACAGAGCATCAATGCCTCTGAAATTGATGAACACAATTGTGCGTCAAATTTCGGTGCCAAAGGCTGGGAAGGTAAAAATGATAGGCTGCTGGTTTGGGACGCAATCAAGTCCCTCGATTTCAATCACATCTCCGCCTGCGCCCCAGGTACTTTTTCAAGGCCGAAAAAGTACCCCAAAAGGCCTAAAGTTTAAGTTCAGCGCACTGAATCAGGGTCGGATTGATTCGCATCCTGCTCAGGCAATCCTGAAAAATCGTCCTGATTTTTCACCCTGAGAGCATCGATCAATTTAGCTTCGTTCTAAACAGGTTTCACTTCACTCAAATCAGCCACCCAACCAAGAAAACCATTCTGGGAGAATGGTTAGGCTTTTCCGGGCAGGACGCCCGTAAAAGCCGGTTCTGGACAACGTGCGACCAAGCCAAACAAAAAAAGATCTTCTGGTTACTCTTGCATCTCTGCAAGAGTGACTGGCGCACTGAGTACCGATGCCTCTGAAATCGGAGAACCGATTGTGCGTCAGATTTCGGTGCTAAAGGCTGGAAAAATAAAACTGTAATGCGGCGGTTCAGGACGCAAAACATCCATACCTCTGAAACCCCAAAAAACACCCCCGATTACTCAACATTCAAGCCACTCATCAAAGACCGACGCGAATGCGTCAATTGCCGGATTAAACGCCCGACCACAACCATCACCATGACCAGCGCAAACACAGGCTGAACACCCCACAACAGCGGATGGATCCGTGGCGTCAGTTCAAACCCGTAGTCAATCATGGCAGCAACCAAAGCGTCTGCGCCAAAACCAGAGACCGTACCGGCCACCACCGCAATCAGGCCGAATTCTGCAAGTACCGTCCATCTCAGCCTCCGTCGGCTCATGCCCAAAGTCCGGTATAATTTCATCTCTTCCTGACGCTGCATCAAGCTTAATTTCAGTAAGGTATAGATCAGCAGCAAACCGGCAACCACACCCACGACAGCGAGAATAGAAATCGCATTAACGATCTGGGATAACAACCCCTGAATTTTTTGGGTGATTTCACGCAGATCAAGCAAACTGACGGTCGGATAAGCATGCCCCAACTGTGATAACTGATGTGATGCATCGGCACCCAGACGGAAACTGACCATCCATGTTGCCGGCAACTGAGCTAACCGATCGGGCGTAAATATAAAATAAAAATTCGGTTTCATCTCACGCCATTCGACCTGCCGGATCGAGTTAACGGTTGCGGTGACAGACTGGCTGTTAATCGTAAAGGTTAATTGATCACCGACCTTCACACCTAACTCACGTGCGACACTTTCTTCGACCGACACTCCGTTATTGGGCTGCCACTGCCCTGCCACGATTTGATTGTAGTCGGGTAACTGTTCCGCCCATGTGAAGTTGACCTCCCGACGCAACACATTGCTGGCTTCCCGCCCGCCGGCGTATTCAATCGCATCAGTGCCATTAATGCGCGATAAGCGGCCGCGGACGATCGGAAAAATCGGTGAATGAACAATATTCAGTTGCTCAAGTTGATGCTGATAATCATCTTTCTCATGAGTCGCGATATTCAGCGCAAATACATCCGGTGCATTGTCAGGAAAAACACTGGACCAGTCTGACAGTAAATCGGTTCGTACTAACCATAACGCAGCAAACAGCATTAATGACAACGATAACGCCCCAAGCTGCATTCCGGTGGCCGGGCGGGTTCGATTGACACGTTTCAGCGCCAGTTTGAACGCTGCATTTAACGGTAACGCCTGTAACCCACGAAACAGTAATAGTCCAGTCGCGGCCAACACGGCAGACACCAAAACAATACCGCCTAAGGCCAGCCAGACCATCAACTGATTGCCCCAGTACAACGCAGCCCCGACACAAGGTACCAGCCACAGCCCCCATAAATAGAGAGATTGAGACTGACCAGCGGTATGACTTTGGAGACTCGTTACCGCGGCCGTGTCAACGAGCCGATAGAGAGGAATGCCTAACCCCGGAACCGCAACCAACAGGCAACTGAGCAGCGCCATCACAAATGGTGTCATCCCAAGTGCGGGTAAGGGGGAAGGCAACAGACCGATCAGCGGTAATCTTAATAATCGTTCGAGGCCGTACCCCAGCGGCAAACCGATCAGAAGTGAGATCCCTAACAGCATCAAGACTTGAATCACCAGCCAATGCCGAACCCAGCGTTTAGAAGCCCCGAGACTTTTCAGCATCGCGACGGTCTGACGGCGAGAAGCGACATAATGCTGGCAGGTCAGCAAGAGCGTCATGGTTGACATCAACACCACAATAATGACAACCAGCGACAGATACTGCTCTGATTTATTAAAAATATCCTGTGTTCTGGAACGCTGCCCGACATCGCGCCATTCATCGCTGGGGGTTAGTTTAACCTGTTGTTTTAACTGTTGAATGGCGGCAGGTGTGGCATTGATAAATAAGTGGTATTCCACCCGGCTGCCGACTTGCAGCGCACCGGTTTTGGCGACCTGTGAGCGATGAATAAACACGCTCGACATCTGACGAAAAGGGTTAAAGCTCAAACCCGGCTCAGCGCTAATCGTGCCGGAAACCACATGCTCCATATCACCGAGACTGACGCTGTCACCCACTTTGATCCCAAGGTCAGACAATAACTGAGGATCGAGCCAGACTTGGTCTGGTTTGACGTGTGTCTGGCTGGTCTGGCCATCGGATAACTGTAATGATCCCCGCAACGGAAACGCATCATCCACTGCTTTGACCATGACCAGCTTCATGCCCTGCCCGCCAAACATCATGGTGGAAAATTGCGTCATCTCTGATGTGGTCCCACCCAGTTGCCGGGCTTGGTTGATCAACGATTGAGGAATCGGATTGGCACTGATAAACACCGTATCGGCCATTAACGCATCTTTGCCCTGTTTGACAATCACCTGATCCATACGTTGAGCGATAGCGGATAACGCAAAAACACTGGCAATGATCAGTACAAATGCCATCACCACAAGCCACAGTTGCCCCTGACGCAGCTCTTGCCAACACCATCGCACCAGTGAGCGATTGACCAAGTACGATCTATTCATGACTCAATCTCCTCGAGCTGTCCGGCATTCATTTGTAATCGACGCTGACAGCGCTCGGCCAGATGATGGTCATGAGTGACGAGGACCAAGGTCGTCCCTGATTCTTCATTGAGCTGGAACAGTAACTCGATCACCATGGCTGCGGTTTGTTGATCGAGGTTACCGGTCGGTTCGTCCGCAAACAAAATCTTCGGATGAATCATAAACGCCCGAGCGATCGCAACCCGTTGTTGCTCACCGCCGGAAAGCTGAGCAGGAGTGTGATGAAGCCGCTCCCCCAGCCCGACCGCATTTAACAGCGATGTGGCACGCTCCCGGTCTTCGGGTTCACCGCGCAGCAGGCAAGGCAACGTCACATTATCTAATGCTGACAGGCTCGGAATCAGTAAGAAGTTCTGAAAAATAAACCCTACCGATTCACTGCGCATCGCGGCCCGCTGCTCATCGTCGAGTGCCTTCAATGACTGTCCGAACAGCTCAACATCCCCTGAAGAGGCGATATCCAAACCCGATAACAGGGCCATCAGTGTTGATTTCCCGGCCCCGGATGTGCCGACAATAGCGACACTTTCTGCGGGATAAATATCAAAGTGAGCCTCTTTAACAATTGTCAAATTCTGCTGATTCGTAGACACTGTTTTACTCAGATATTTTGCAGAAATCACAGGTGTGTTCGTCATGCGATGGTTATCCTTTCTTCTGGTTTTGACTTTTTCATTACAGGCTCATTCATTACAGGCTCATAATGTGCGGTTACTGATTGTCGGTGATAGTTTGAGTGCCGGATATCAAATGTCTGCCGATCAGGCATGGCCGAGTTTACTCCCGCAAGCTTTACAAAAGTACAATCGCTCGGTCACTGTCGTCAATGCCAGTATCTCCGGAGACACAACTGGTAACAGTTTGGCGCGTTTACCACAGCTATTGCAGCAACATACCCCCGATTACGTACTGCTTGAACTGGGGGCCAACGACGGGCTGCGCGGTTTTTCACCTCAGATTCCTGAGCAAAATCTGGCACAGATGATTGATCGTGTCACCCAGTCCGGTGCCAAGGCAATTCTGATGCAGATCCGCATCCCGCCTAATTATGGGAAGCGCTATAGCCAAGCTTTCTCGTCTATCTATCCGAAACTCTCCGAGGAAAAACAGATCCCGCTGCTGCCCTTCTTTCTGGAACAGGTCATTGTGCGCGATGAGTGGATGCAGTCCGACGGGCTTCACCCCAATGAAAAGGCACAACCGTGGATTGCTGAATGGATGGCACAACAGTTGAGCCCTATTCTGGCGTCAGCCGCGGATACCGGCCTGTCCTCATCCTGACTAGTTCGGCTTTTACTGCCCTAGCTCAATAAACCTCAGACAGTTTTGCGTTAATGTAACCGGCGTGTTAATTGAAAAATTCAACACGTTTACATTGTTTATCGTTCATCATGAGATTTCATCATAGGGTAACCGACATGCACATAACCCCAAAGATCAATGGCGTTGTTGCACAAAGCGCACATCCTTACGGTTGCGAGCAATCGATTAGACAACAAATTCAGTACGCAAAAACTGCAACACCCATTTTGAACGGCCCCAAACGCGTGCTCATCTTAGGCGCATCTTCCGGACTGGGGCTGGCGGCACGGATCGCCCTTACCTTTGGCGGCGCTGAAGCAGACACGATTGGTGTCTCTCTCGATACGCCACCGCAAGCGAATCACTCCGGCAGCGCCGGTTTCTACAATAACTACTATTTCAAACAGTATGCACAACGTGAAGGCCGGACCGCGATTCATATTCAGGGGGACGTGTTTGCTCGCCAAACAAAAGAAGCGGTCATTGAAGCGATTGAGACTTACTTTGAAGGCGAAGTCGATCTGATCATTTACAGTGTTGCCTCCGGTAAACGGAGAAAAGCAGAAGGCAGTGATCACTTCTGGCATTCCGCCATTAAACCCATTGGCCAGCCGCTGCAAAGTGTCTTGCTCGATTTAGGGCAGGATCAATGGCACGATGTGATACTGGAACCTGCTTTAGAAGAAGAGATCGACGCCACGCTGAAAGTCATGGGTGGCGAAGACTGGGAAGCGTGGATCGATGCATTGATTAACTCAGAATCGATTGCCGATGGCTGTCAGTCTGTGGCGTTCTCTTATATCGGCGCTGAGTTCACTCATCCGATTTATCTTGACGGGACGCTGGGCCGGGCAAAGGTCGATGTACATCAAACCAGTCATTCCCTCAACCTGAAGCTTGCACATTATGGCGGGCGAGCTTATGCGGCAGTCTGTCAGGCGTTAATCACCCGGGCCAGCATCTTTATTCCCGGCCTGAGTCCTTATTTGATTGCGTTGAATCAGGCCATGCACACATTGGGAATCCACGAAAACTGCAACAGTCAGATGCAGCGTCTGTTCACGGAAAAACTATATGGCCCGGAGACGGTTCCGGTCGATGGCGAACGTTTGATCCGGCTGGATGAACACGAGCTTACCCCTGAAGTTCAGCACCAAACACAGCAATTACTCGCGGAAATGAATGCCGAGAATTTTTCACGATCCGATGCTTATCAGGCGTTCAAAACAGCCTTCATGCAATTAAACGGGTTTCAATGGCCAACCATTGATGAGCGCGCCCCGATCGATCTCCGGCCTTTTATCAAATTCGCAACAAAAGGATAACGATGATATCGTGCTCTCCTTGATGTTTTTATAGCTTCGAGTATGTGCTCGAAGCTTTTTTTTGCTAGATTATAAAAAGAGTGCTGACCTTCATGAAACAGCTGAGCTCAGGAATATCACAACATGCCAAATAATCACCCGAACCATTTGATCATTCCGGAACACATTCTGGATAACTGGCAAAATATTGTGGATCTCGCGGCTGGGATTCTCTCTTCTCCAACGGTGATGCTGCTCCGCTGTCGTGAAGGCATGAACGAACAAATATGCCATAACCACCACACGACAGCCACGCTAAACCTTGATGAACTCAGTGCAAGTCAACTTCATCAGATTGTTCTCGAATCCGGACAGCCAATTTGGGTCTCTGATATCGAAGAAGAGCCGACCCTATCGACTTATTTACCGGATACGGTGATGTCCTATGCCGGGTTGCCCCTTTATTTCCCTAATCGAATCCCATTTGGGATGCTGGTGGTTATCGATAGCCAGATCCATCATTTTCATGAACTTGAATTTCAGTTACTGGAAAATTTTCAGTCCGCCATTGAGTCCCATTTGAAAATATTGACACAACAATCTGAAATTAACCGACTCAATCACTACATTGAAAATACGCTGTCTCACGACACAGTCGATTATGTCAATCTGACTCAGACACTCAACCAAGAAATAGATCGCCGTAAAGTGGTCGAACGCCAATTGCAATACAACAAGCGTCATGACCCCAGCACAGGGTTTCTCAACCGCTTCGCACTTGAAGATGAACTTAAAAATCGTCTGGAAAAATGCGCGGCCTGCGGAGAAAAATTTGCGGTGATCCATATCGGTTTCAGTAATGCCCGTCATCTGCAAACCCGTTTCGGTTATCAGGAATGGGAAAATGTCCTGAAACACTATCATGCACAATTCGAATCGCTGGAATTGGAAAATATTGAGCTGTTAACCGCCCGACCGAACTCCACCGATCTGGCCCTGATTGTGCAATCCAGTCAGCTAAAACGGGATGTCGACATTCTATGTGAGAAGTTAGTCCTGATGAGCAAAGCGGTCTTTCATATTCATCATCAGTCGATTCACTTACATGCTTATATTGGCATCGCAATTTCCGGTGAGGACACGACTGTCACCGGACTTCTGGAGCAAGCTTCCACCGCGATGATTTCCTGCAAAGACTCAGGTCATTTGTATTACTATCATTCAGAAGCGCTCGCCCAATCTCAACTCCGTCTTCACCAGCTGGAAAATTACCTGCTTCATGCCGTAAGAAATGGCGATCTAATGCTCTATTTTCAGCCAAAAGTCTGCCCGACCACCCGACTTTGGACAGGCGCAGAAGCGCTGTTACGCTGGCGTCATCCGGTTCTGGGAGAAATCTCCAGTGAAACCCTGATCCATCTGGCAGAAAAAAATGGGTTGATCTTTGAAGTGGGCAACTTTGTGCTGAAAACTGCAATTGAAAAAGCCAGCCAATGGACTCGCTATCTGAACGACTTTAAAATTGCGGTCAATGTTTCAGCCAAGCAGTTACGGGACATTCGCTTTGTCGAGCAAGTGAAACAGTTTTTACAAGCCTACCAACTACCGGCCCATCATCTGGAAATAGAAGTCACTGAAAGCGGTTTGATCACCGATGAAAAAGTGGCTGGCGATATTCTTCAGATTCTTCATGAACTCGGAATTACCCTGTCTCTTGACGATTTCGGAACTGGTTATGCATCCTTCAGCTACCTGAAAAAGTTTCCTTTCGATTGCATTAAGATCGACAAGAGTTTTGTGCATGCACTGGAAGAAAGTGACGAGGACAAAGAAATTGTGCGCTCGATTATTCAAGTCGCCAAAAAGCTCAAATTGCAAATCATCATTGAAGGGGTAGAAACGGAAGCACAAGAGCAATTTATCATTGCGGAAGGGTGTGATTATGGACAAGGCTTTTTGTATGGACGCCCGGTCCCTGCGGATGTGTTTGAAGACAGTCTGGCGCAGCAAATGCAATCTCAATTACGGCAGATCAATTAATACAACCAAACAGACGATGATTCTCACAAACACGCCCCGGCAACGATACGTGACTATTGAGGAGCACGACTGATTCGGAGCACAACTGACCGAACTCTCTTCAGTGGATAAATCGGACTTCAGGGATAAATCGGAGAAAATAGTTGGATTCTGTTTAAACAGAAAAGGTGACAACGTCACCCTATCATTTTGTCCGCTGCCGTCTGGCGCAAAATATGCCATGCTTCACACAAGGTTCGAAACCTTTCCGAATCGCCGTTATCTCGATCCGGATGCCAGCGCAATGCCAACTTACGCCATGTTTTGCGGATTTCTGTATCACTGGCATCAACCGGCAATTCAAATAGTCGCAACGCTCTGGCCCGATCCATATCAGTCACATTGTCATCCTGACCAATATACTGGCGATAGCGACTCCAGAACTCATTCAGCAGACGTTTGACTTCTCCTTCGCTCGCTTCGTAATTACTCCAGTCGGTGTAATACATGCGTAACGGATCAGCCTGATCAATAAAATACGCGACATGACTACTGACCAAACGTAGCTCAATATCCATTGCCTCCACCTGAAGCCAACGTTCGGGATAAAGCATCTCTTGCAATTGATAGAGTGCATTCATAATCAAAAAATTGCGTTTGAAGATATCCTTTCCCGGTGATGAATCTAACTCAGGGACATACCCTAATTCACTCAGTCGGGTTGAAAGCGTATGGACTTTCCAGCCCGAACATTCACGTTTCAACACTTCCAAAATAGGCCAAATCAGTGGATTTTCCATCTGTGTATGGAATACCGTTTGTAAGCTCTGATTTCCTGACATTACTGCACTCCTTGAGAGCATTCTCACTGCCGTCTATCTATTGAAGGATACTCGCTACAGACTATCCTGTTCTTCCCTATTTTCCTATACCCGTATCAGCATTGGGTCTGCTTTCTGTGACGCTATTGCCAATGCCACGCAACATCGATCACTTTTACATCCATCCGTAACGTTTTATATGCATCGTTCTTACCAATGGCTGATATACAGCCCCCATCCGCCTCTTTCACCGTCAGATTCAGTTCAAACGGCAAACGGGGACAAACTGACTTATCCCCGCTCTTCCGGATGTAGTGTGACCGTTTCAACCCAATGCAGGTAAGCCTGAAATCCATCCATTACCGGGATTTGAATAATTTGTGGTATTTCGTACGAATGAACTTCCCGAATCGCCGATTCAACGGCCTGATAATGGCGGCTCTGAGTTTTCATCAGCAACAAGATCTCTTGGTCGGTACAAATTTCTCCTTCCCAGCGATAGTGGCTATTGATCGGGAATGTCTGAATACAAGCAACCAACTGTGCAGACAATAGACGCGAAACTATCGCCTGACAACCAGCCTGACTATTCGTCGTTGTCAGCACCATACAGAACGGTGTTTCAGTCATCTGGCTTATTCCTTTGTCCTCTGAGCATGTCCTGATTATAGCCCAGCCGCCAAAAACATGACCAGTCATCCCACACGATGAGAGGTTGACCCCATAAAATCGTAGTATCTATCAAGTCAATCGTCACTGATGGAGAGTACCGATTGTATAAAAGGAGGGTAACACCACTGAGAATGATGGCATTCAGGATAATTGATGAGAGCAAAAGAGCAGATAATCGGTGGTATAGTTTGAGACTGCCGATACAAAAATATCAACCTTACTGAATGATCAATAAGGTTGATATCAATTAGTGTTCAATATACTGGTTGGTTAACTTACCACCAAGCTTCAAACATCGCACCAAATGTCAGGGTATCTAAACGATTTGACTGCATATTACCTGTTTTAGAATCGAAGCCAATAAACTCATTGTCTGCTTTACCGAGTGTGGTATAGAAACGCAACATCGGACGGGCAGCCATTTGAGAGCCAATCACAATATTTTGTGAGAATGTTACCTTCCACGAGCTGTTTTTGGCGTTAATGTCTTTATAATCGACAACGCTATAACCGGCTTCTAACCACGTTGAGTTAATGCTGTCCCAATTATAAGTGGGACGTACAATCACGTTATAGTTTGCCCGGTCTTGATTCCCTGCCACATCTAAGAACTGATATGCTGCCAGATACTCAACCGCGGCCTGATCAGAAATAGTGCTGGCGCCGTTGAAACTGACTAACCATGCGCGTTGATCTTTAGTCAACTCAAATACGCTATCTTTCGCATTGTCAGCATAGCGGAAAAGGAGATGATGACCAGACATCGAGAAGTCAGCCGCTAACTGATATGCCTTAGTACTATAATAGGGTTGATCTTGTACTTTTTTCGATGCGAAGCCATAGTTGGCATAAAACTCAACCGATGCATCGTCAAACAGATTGATGTTGTGAAGTTTCGACGTTATCGCATATCTGCCGTTGTCGTCGACCAGATCACTTTGGACTTGACCGACCGCACCAAAGTCGAGTTTGACACCGCCCAGATTCAGATTATAAAAACCGGCACCTTGTCCGTCGTGAGTCATCCAAAAATAGTCATTCAGACCCGTTTGCGGACGTTGATGAAAATCTCGTCCCGCCCAGACCTTTAATTCGGGTTGAGAATCAACAAAATTAGTCACACTCGCATATGCTTTTTTGACTTTAACCCCACCGGTACCACTTTTCGCCCAAGATTCCTGAGAATAGTGGTCAAACATCACCACAATATCCCACTGGTCACCAAGATCACTGGTATAACCTTTTGTTAAGCCGAATTCTCCGCCATTATCTTCGTTACCTAACCGACCGGTTGCGTTGCCATTTAATGCGCCTGCGGTCGTAACACGCTTTTCATCACTATCCTGAAAAGCCGCGCCGTAGCGTGCATATCCAAAGAATCTCAGATTATCATCAGCAAAAGCTGAATTAGAAATCATGGGTAAACCCACTGCTATACAAACAGAAATTAATTTCAATGTTCTCATGTTTATGTCCCTATTTATTGGAATTTAAAACAACATAAATTATTTTTTATAGATGTTTTTCTAATATCACCACTGAATAAAAATACGAATGAAGTAATTTAAAAATCCTCCTTAATTAAAATATCTACAGAGCAATACACGGTTCACTTGCTTTGTAATCTTTTCTCGGTTTTGTCACGGCCACATTAGCGAATGAAAACGCAAGGTTATTCATTTGATCCCAGACGCCGCCAACAACGAATGCTTTTTTCACAGAACTCAGACTTGAGGTATTAATCATTGAAGCCACTTCTATCTGGCACCGATACCACTTATTGTCCGCAGGTAACGAACTGTTATCTAGCGAGAAAAATGTACCACCATCAAGGACTTGACCATCGATTCGGGTTTGAATACTTCCTGAATCCCCATAACTTGTCACTTTCATATCGACAGTAACGACATCCGTTGAATGTGCAGAGAGATCACGGTTAGATTTATCATTACCTAAGAACGCCCCTCCATTCCCATTAAATGCTAAGGTGACGATATTATTCACATTCTTAATATCAACATCGAAGCTATTCAGTGGATAAGCACTCCTCAGATCCTGTGCCTGCGTTATATCGCCTGAATAAAATAATGCAGTGTCTCCTGAGACTAAATCCGGGGCATTATTGACTTGATTGGACGCTGCAATATCACCACATGTTACCGGGTCAACAACTGGTGTTTGATCGGTTGATTCCCGATAGAAAATATCGGAAATCTCATAATTAAATGCTTCTTTCACATCCAGATGAAAAGGATTTTTCACCTGACTCATATCAACAGCTTTCGCCCCGTCAAAAGGTTTCATACACGGAATTGGTACCGCGAGCGTTTGCCAGTTGCGGTCATCCGTCAACTTACCGGAGAGCACCAGGCTGCTTCTGACCGGCCACTCATTATCAATCGAGACTGTGATTGCAGATGGGGGGGTACTTTTCGGCCGAATTTTAAATTCGACATAACCAGATTTATATTGACTCAAATCTACGCCAGAAGCGGACTGCATCATCAATATACTACTGCCGGTCCCTGACACCTGAACATCCACAGTATTACCGTTTAATGCAGCCTCGATACTCGCCAGACTGGTTTGGCTTGCAGTGACAGCCGACAATTTCCAGCCATCTTTTTCAGACTGAATCCAAGGTGTGATATCACTGCTGGCATCAGCGCTTAATATTGCTAAACCACTACTGCCACTTTTCTTGCTCACATCGATATGATCGATATTTTTTTCAAAATTACACCCGGCAATAATCATCGGCGTGAGCGATATAATCAGGGATTTTACGGTTATTTGTTTCATCATTTTTCAAACGCTCTAAAATAAGTGTGAATTAGATATATTAAACTTGTTGCCCTTGCTTAATATAAAATAAGTTTCTCATAGCGTTAACGTTGCATATTCTGAATTGATTATTTTCGATATTATATTTGTTTCTTATTATTTTTATTTATTAATTAATTTTATTTAATATTTCTTATTTCAACTGGTAAATGACTTTTAATATTAATAGATAAATATGAGGTATTGATAAAGGTCCGCTGCGCGGGGGATGCGCTGCGGAAACCTGATATTAAAATTATATAGACTATTATTTGATCAATTATTCAACAGCCAGCAATAACATCATCTCTGGAAATAAAATAATGATCAATCATAACGATTTACTCTGACATATCCGTATTTAGCATAAGCTGGACGGCCATCATAACGGCTTGGTGGAAAATTAGGGTTGGCACTAATCCAGTTGTTCATAAATAGTTGCATATAACTAGAAACACGTTGATTCACACGTCTCACAGTGACCCACGAATTGTTATAGCGACTAAATACTTCCCATGTTACGCCATTCGCATCAATGGTAAATGCGTATTTACCCATACTCCAGACCGACATTCCATACTGACCTAAGTCAATATCTAACGGGAATTGTCGACCACCGATCCAGACATTGGTATGGAGTAAATTTGTCCCACCCATTAACTCAATATCAACTTCATAATGACTGGATGTCCCTGACTGACCGGTGTATGTGAAAAAGGAACTGATCGTGCCGGGTACTGCGCCTGCCTGCATTTCAACTTCATAGCGGCCACGACGGTAATACTCTGTTGTTCTTACTTCTCCACAACTTTTGTAACTGCCTTCATTCTTCGCATGCAAGATTAAAACACCGGATTCTTGCCATACGTTTTTAGCAGCCCATGTACAGTCAAACTCACTGCCGCCATTTTTCCAGCCGTCTGATACAGACCAATTCAAACCGCTCCAACCGAGCGCAAAACTGGAAGAAACAAATAAGATATTTAAAAAAACTACCTTAAGAATCAATCGGATCGTTGTCATCACGTTAAACCTCATATTTTTTGTTATGGCAGATGTATTTTGATGCTTAGACATAAAAATGCATAGACATCAAACCTCTTTGCTTCTCGGAACCGTGAATTGACTTTAATGACATTTATAAAAATTTGTCTATAACTAGATTTGAAAACTGAATTTCAAATAACCACAAAAAATAAAAATGAAGGCTTTAGTCACAATTTATTCATCATCCATGAAATGTTTCTTTTCATTAATTCTGATGAATTATTTGATATGAAAAAACAAAAAAACAATAAGCTTCACAATTTAAAAACTAACACTTGCATTATTATTTTAACTGTCGTTTTATCAATAAAATCGAATGTCTCGATTCTGAATACTATCTAACCCAAATTATCAAGGGAAGGCAACCGTACAGAAGAAATTTATTTATTTAACAATAAACATCTACCTGTATTCTTTAAAAATAAAGAGGTTAAAATGAATCAAAAGCGGTTAACTATCGCGACTATTATTAGTTGCGGTGTTATTGGATTGAGTGGTTGTTCGGTGAAGTCCGCTTCATCTGATAATCATCCGAGTGTCCATTCAGAAAACTTACTCACCAATGGCCATTTTTCTCAGGGAACCGATGGATGGTGGGCCGCTGGCGCAACGCTGAAATCAAGCGATCAAATGGGATGTATTACCTTTGATAAAAAAGGAGCCAACCCATGGGATGTCATTTTAGGTCAATCCGGTCTTGCTCTGAAAAAAGGAGAAGTCTACCAAATTCAATTTCAGGCGAAAGCTTACCAACCCATCAGTGTGAAAACACTGGTTCAACATGATGGTGCCCCCTACACCAGCTATTTCCTCAAAGATACAGCACTGAATCCAGAACTGCAGTCATTCCACTATACCTTTAAACCCTCAGCCAATGACGATAAAGTGCAACTTCAGTTTCAAATGGGAACGGCAAAACCAACCACGGTTTGTGTCAAAGATATCTCTCTGTCCGGTCCAAAATATGCCAAAAAGGTAAATCTCTCGAAGGTTCAGGTCAATCAAGTCGGCTACTTCGTCGATGGGCCGAAGCGTGCTGTGATTGTCACAAAGAAAACATCGCCTTTAGCGTGGAAACTGTTAGACGCGAACAATCATGAAGTTGCTCAGGGAAAAACGACCCCGTTTGGTCTCAATAAAGCCTCCGGTCAACCGGTTCAAATCATCGATTTCAGCGCAGTTCGCCAACCGGTCAGCAACGCAGTGCTCGAAGTCGACGGTCAACGTAGCCATCCTTTTACAATCGATAACTCGATTTACCGGAAAATGAAGTACGATGCGTTGTCCTTCTTCTACCAACAGCGAAGCGGCATTGATATTTTACCTGAGTACGTCCAGCGTAAAGATCTGGCCCGCCCGGCCGGACACCGTCCTGAGATCGTCACTTGTTTCAACCAAACGGATGCCAAAGGCAACGATTGGCCGGGATGTGACTTTTCTTTAGATGTGACTGGCGGATGGTATGACGCAGGCGATCAAGGTAAGTACGTCGTCAACGGTGGTATTTCGGTCTGGACATTGATGAACTACTACGAGCGAGAACAACTTGCCCATCCCAAACAGACCAGTGCATTTGCTGACGGTCAAGTGAAAATTCCTGAGAATCATAACAAATACAATGATTTGTTAGATGAATCCCGTTGGATGCTGAGCTTTATGATGGCCATGCAAGCACCTGATCATGCAAAAGTCTGGGTTCCGGTCGGCGACCAGTCCAAACAACTGAATCATCTGAAACTGACCCAGATTGATGCCGGAGGCATGGTCTTCCACAAAGTTGCGGATGATGCATGGACAGGTATGCCACTCCCACCACACAAAGATCCGAGAAAACGTTTCTTAAGCTATCCGACCACGGCTGCAACACTGAACCTTGCAGCAACAGCGGCACAGTGTGCCCGCGTCTGGAAAGATTCAGATCCGACTTTTGCCAAACAGTGTCTTGTTTCAGCAGAAAGAGCCTGGAAAGCCGCGAACTTGCATAAAAATGTATTTGCTTATGACAACTTTGTAGGATCCGGCCCATATGATGACACACAATTAGGTGATGAATTCTACTGGGCAGCCGCTGAGTTGTTTACCACCACAGGTAAAAAAGAGTATCGGGATGTTATCAAAGCTTCACCTTACTATCTGACCACACCCAAAGGTGATGACAATGCAACCGGAGACCTTTATTGGCAAGGGATGAGCGCTGCGGGAACATTAACGCTGGCGCTGGTTCCCAATCAATTACCCAAAGCAGACAAAGCAAAAGCACGGGCGAATGTGATTCATACTGCCGATATGTACCTGAGCGCCATTGCGAAAGAAGGTTATCACATCCCTTACAGTGCCACAGAGTACACATGGGGATCGAACTCTAATTTCATGAACCGGAGTATCTTCTTAGGCGTCGCGTATGACTTTACGCATGATCCGAAATACGCTGACGCGGTTATTGATGCAATGGACTATATTTTAGGCCGCAATCCACTTGATCAGTCTTATGTATCCGGTTATGGCAGTCGTCCTCTGATGAATCCGCACCATCGTTTCTGGGCACATTCGATCGACAATCAGTCACCTCTCGTCCCACCGGGTGTGATTTCTGGTGGTCCGAACTCGATCAACTTCAGTGATCCGGTGGCATCTGCCATGAAAGGAAAATGTACCGGACAAATGTGTTGGAAAGATGATATCGGAGCATGGACCATGAACGAAGTCACGGTCAACTGGAACGCACCATTCTTCTGGACCGTCAGCTTCCTTGATGATGTGCGCGCTGCCAATCAATAAGGAACAAGACAGATAAATCATTAGTCTGACAATATATAAAAGGCCGGAAATATGATCTATTTCCGGCCTTTTATTGTCTGCAAAGATAATGGGATTGGCAGATATCATGCCAACAGCAGTGTTACTGATAACGAGACTTGGTCGATTCGCGGCTAATTAAGCTAATCGGTGGCAGCCGGACGACTTCGGTCTCCCCACTTAACAATTTCAAAATCGAGCGGGCACTAATTGCACCGAGTTCATCTAAAGGCTGGCGTAAAGTCGTCAGCGAAGGCGTGAAGTATGGCGACGTCGGAAGATCATCGAAACCGATCACCGACACATCTTCAGGAACTTTAAACCCGTGATCATTCAATGCCTTAATCACACCATAAGCCGTTAAGTCGTTCGCAGCAAAGACCGCTGAAAAATAAGCTTTGGATTCAATCAGTTCTACCATCTTTTCATAACCGGTCTTAATGCTGAAATCACCCTCTAATACGAGTTTATCTTTGAATCCAATCCCTGCCTCATCGAGTGCCTTTTTGTATCCTGCAAACCGTGAAATGGCATCATCATGGTCTGCCAATCCTTTAATATGGGCTATATTCACATGGCCGAGCTGGATTAAATGTAAAGTCGCTAAATAACCGCCCAGCGTATTATCCAGCCGGATCGACTGAATGTTTTCTCCCTCAATGTTATATCCAACCGCGACGACCGGAATTTTTTCTGCACACTTCTGAATCAATTTTTTATCGACATTGCCGGAGATAATAATAATCGCATCGACATTACTCTTGAGCAGATAATCTAAAGAATGAGAAATCAGTGTCGCCTGCCAGCTATTCACAGAGATCAGAATCGAATAACCATGATCAGCTAAAACCTTTTCCATATCAATGAGTAGACTACTGGCATACGGGCTATCAGGGTTTTGCACTAACACCCCAATCGTCATCGAACGCGTCTTTTCGAGCCGATCGACATGAATATGAGGTTTATACCCGAGAGCCCGAATCGCTTCTTCTATTTTGGCAGTCTTATCGTTGGAAACATAAGATGTTCGGTTAAAGTACCGGGAAACAGTACTGGGGGATACATTCGCGAGCTTCGCCACTTCATAAGCGGTAGGTGCCATGTTCTTATTAGTCTTATCCATAATCAACCTGTTTAATATTATTCTATCTACTCACATCAAACATATTTAGCATAAGTCACATACTCAAGTCACCTTAAGCTGTGTCAGATTATGCGTATATTCAACTTGCTTCATTTAAGAAATATTCCGGACGGAATATTCCTGAATCACTTGAGGATATCAATCAGTGAGAATAAGGGCTGTGTTTGCGCAGCCCTTATAATGACGACAGGATTAACGATAAATATAAGAAAAAATCATTCCCGGCCTGAAATAACGACCCGCGGTATATTTCATACTTTGTCTGATGAGCCATGAATAAAGTGTTTCCACTTGTCTCTCATCTAAACCCTGACTGACAAATCCACGCATGAATTCCTCTTTCTCAGCGCGAAGGGTCGGACTCACACGTCCGTCTTCAAGCATTGCATGAACCGATTTTAAAGCCTGCAAACACCGGGCGGCTTCTGTCTCATTCAATCCCAGTAATTGCTGTAAATCACTGGTGGTCACGTGGGCCGAGCCATTGAAACCTTCCGGTGCGGCAAACGGAATTTTTGCTGAATGATACAACGTATTATAAACCGTATTCAGTAATGTTTCGGCTTGCTGGTATTTCCCGGCTAGTTTCAAGGCACTGGCAACACTAAACTGAACACCGCCCCAGACATCCTGAGCCTGAAAAGCCTCATGCGGTGCGCCATCCGCCAGCGTCATATTTGCAACACCCAAATGAGGGCTATTTTTCAAGTAATTGGTTTCATAGATAAAATCAAGTGTCCGCTTGACGCGTTCCGGACTGAATAACCCATCCATTCCGATGAGTTTCAGATAAGTATCTGCAACTAACGCATCCCCGAAACTATTATCAGAATCTATCGCCATGCGCTGATATTCTTGGCTAAACGCCAGCGGAGCAGCGGTTAACAGTTGCGTTTTCTTTTGCACCCGCTGTTCAAACCGAGACAGCTCACTGTGTCGATCAACTTGGTTAAGATAGTCATTCAAGATCCGCGCATCGGTAATACGGTCACCGGACAGCGTCAGTCCTAACTGTTGGAGTGGCTGGTAGTCGTGACCAGTCAAGTGTTTCACTTGAATCGGCGTTGCTGAGAAATGGTAATACCCTTGCTGTTCATCCCACAAACTCTGCTCTAATGTTTCCAGAGCCGCATCCGCACGCTGCTGATATTCGTTTGACAGTTGCTCTTTTCCCATCATTTGGGCCAGTTGACTCGCAACCTGCAACCCGGCAACCCATAAACTCGCACAGTAGATCGCCACACCATGGGAAGAAAGATTATCAAATGTATCATCGGTACCATGCACTAACGGTAAGGTGTCACCGGCTTCGATCATCGCAGATAAATAATTGATACTTTCTTGCACCGCAGGCCAGCAAGCCTCAACGACTGCAAGATTGCCCGTTTCCTGATAATGGCGATAAACCATTAGAATAAATTTAGGTGCAAGGTCTTTCCATTCTTTGACATTGTGCCAGCTATAAGCATCTGGCTGGATATCAAACGGACTGCCCAAATCATGAATTACGGCACCGTAAACAGCACGGACACCTACATATTTATCATCACTTACATCGGCAAAAGGCCGTTCGGCATATTCCCAATAACGCCGTGGTGTCTCATCCTCGGACAAGATAGCTTGCGCAAATGCTTCCATGACTTTGCCGTCTAAGCGAGGCAACAAATAAAGAATGGCAAACGACCCATAGAAATAAACGTCCAATGAATTGAAGAACGGATAATCCACACATTCTTTGACTAAAAACCGATCCTGACAATCCCACACCGTTGACTCAGCAAGAAACGACAAGGTATTCATGGCCATAGTGGAGAAATTGACAGCGGTTTCCCGCGCTTTCATTTGTTGAGCAACCGTGTCATAAAGTGCAATTTGCTGCCGGATAATACGCTCTTCAACGGACTCAAGTTGAGAAAGCATTTCTGTCACCATGCGTGTGGCTCTGTCCCGGGCCGGGAAAAAGCGACTGTAGGCTTTTTCAGAATGCCAGTCATCCAGCCAGATTTTACTGTGATCCATCACTTGTAAAAATCTTAAATCCAGCGACTCTCCGGGCTGTAATTCGACCTGAACAACCACCAGAGAAGACAACGGCTCACGCCCCGTATAAGTACCACAATCAAAATAAGTATTGGTGCGCCCGATATTCAAGGCCGCCAGCAATGCTTCATCCAACTGTGAATCATACAAAGTCGGCTTCACGGTAATCGTCACTTTCCCCGAATCGAGGTCCGCATGATTTGTCACGACCCCATATAGAACTTCGCCTTCAATATCAGCATGATATGGCGAGTCGCTGGTGAGACTGACCCCGATAAACTGCCGCTGTTGATCCCCTATCTTTGCAACACGGTGTCGCTGTTGAATCGCATTCCGCACCAGTGAACAGGATGAGTCCTGCACGCCTTGGCGACTTTTCCGATACGTTGAGCCAATCAGGTTGTCCAATGGCTGCGCCAACGTAATCAACTTGGTAACCCCGGAGCGGTTTTCTAAATGAAAGTGATTCCAGTGCAGCGGTAAAGCGCAAAGTTTTTCATCCTCTTTGACAATTGGAGAGACCACTTTCCGACTCACTTTCACATCATCAAAACCGCTATATTCATACTGAGCCATCGGATAAAGCGCCTGATAGTGAATCGCTTCAGGTGCCATCCCGTCAATTTCAGCCGTATGACTCGATGTCAGAGATGACACCACGGCTGACCCATTCACCAGTAACCCGTTAAAAAACTCCATCGCCACCCACAGTTGGGTTTCCAGCGCCTGTGGTGCCTGACGAATTAAATGCTGTGTTTTCTCGGTAAATTCAATCTGCCAGCGTTCAAACCGTGCCTGATTTTCCAGATAGAAATTTAAACCGCATAGCCCCTGTCGGATTCTTGATAAGGTGTTCTGTTCATCATCAACTTTGAGCTCAACACCGGAAAAAGTGACAGGATAAAAGGTCAGAAAGCGTGCTAAATCGTCGAGATGACGAATCCGAAGATTATCGATATGCAGGTCATCCATGACCGATATATAAAAATCATTAAAATTAATCTGTTCTTGTGAACAATCAATATAAATACCGGGAATAAAACTAAAATTAGGCGTTTCGCCTTTTGGGGTCAGCGTAAATGTTGAACCAATACCCCCGACTGCCATTCCCGTATTTTCTGGCGTGGTAGAGACCGGCGTATACCACGGCTGAAGAAATTCAACCGCCTCGCCTTGACTACAGAGTTCACTCGCAAGTCCATAATAACTTGTATACGGTATTTTGTTATTCATCATTCATATCCATCGTAATTTTATATTCCACGCGATTGAAAAATATTTATTATGTATTTTGAGATGGAAGGGCACATCGATGTGCCCTTTATTTATCATTCGCCTGATATCATTGGCCTAAAGTAATCTCAATGTGATGTACGCCATCGGTAAATATCGGTGCTTTATTGCCGTCAATCACAGTCCCATCGACACGCATCTCTGTGACACCGCGGCTGACTTGATGCGGATTGGCAACATGAATCTGGTAAATCGCCCCGCGGAATTTCCGCTGTACGGAAAATTCAGGCCAGTCTTTCGGGATACAGGGATCCACCACTAAACCATCGATTTCAGGCCGCACCCCTAAGATCCACTGTGTCCCTGCGACGTAGGTCCATGACGAAGTACCGGATAGCCATGCATTACGACCTAAGCCAAACTGTGGATGCTCGTCTCCCAATATATTTTGCGGATAACAGTAGGGCTCAGACTCAAACACCTCGATCTGATCATTCTTAGAGGCAGGATTGATTTGACGGTAATACTGATACGCACGATCCCCATGACCGACTTTGGTTTCCGCAATCATCATCCATGGATTCGCGTGCAAGAAGATACCGCCATTCTCTTTTGCGCCGGGTGGATAGGTAGAAACGCCACCCAATTCAGGTGAAAATCCGTTATACCCGGGCGTAGAAAGCTTAATGCCATTCGCGGTATTTAATTTGCGATGGACAGAATCCAGCGCTTGCGTCGCCCGCTCAGGGGTTGCAAATCCAGAAATCACCGACCAGCTTTGCCCATTGGTATAGATCTGCCCTTGAGCATTGGTATGCGATCCGATTGGTGTGCCCTTCTCATCAAAGTAACGGACGAACCACTCCCCGTCCCAACCATGCTGATTGACAATCTGTTGCATCTGTTCATATTGACGTTGATAACGCTGTGCGAGTGATGTCTCACCCCGCAGTTGACACAGGTCGAGCATGTCCAACAGCGCTTTACCGTACATATTGGCGACCATCAGTGACTCAGCGCCCGTCGGCAAATTCACCGTATCATTCCAGTCGGCAAACCCGAGTAGCGGTAAACCATGCTGACCGGTATGGGTTTCCGTAAACTGGATGGCCCGGCACAAATGATCCCATACGGTGCCTGACTCAATCGGCTTGCCCTGCTTATCTTTTTGATAGTAAGGAATCTCTTGATTGAGGAAATCCGCATTGCCTGTTTCTTTGATGTATTGAGTGACCGCATAGATGATCCACAGATGGTCATCGCCGTAGTAATCCGGGCGATCTTCTTCTTCACGTGAGTCACCGGCATTGGCTTCCATTGTCGAAGGAAAGAACTGATGCATCGCGGAACCATCGGTATTCTGCACCGAGAGTAGCCGCTCGATAAACTCCCGGGCTTCTTCCGGCATGTGGGCCATCACACCGAGAATATCCTGTGATGAATCGCGGAACCCGATTCCACGCGCACCATAGCCCAGTTGATACAACGATAAATAACGAGACCAGTTTTTGGTGGTATGACACTGACGTGGATTATGCACATTCAACATCGAGTTCATCGCCGCATCCGGTGTCGTTACTTGAATCGCCGATAGATAGTCATCCCAGAACTCGCCCAGTTCGGCAAAAGCCTGATCAACCACTTGATGATCGCGATATTTATCTAACATCGGTTGTGCAGCCTCAAGACTTGCCATTTGCGTTAGCTGCACCACCGTCCGCTCGCTTTGCTGAGGCTTCAGCCAGCCTAAACGTAAATTCAGCGCACCAATATTGTCGCCGCGTAAGCACTCGCTGTTGGTCAGTTCAGCACCATTGAGAGCTTCAGGAGCGGCCCAGCTCCCATATCCGTGATTCCCCAAGAACTTCTGGCGATCACCATCAAATGATGTTGCTGGTCGATCAGCGGTTAATAAATTCACCGCGTAGTCTCGCTTCATGAAAGCATACTGTTCCAGAACAGTATGTCCCTGCGCTTGCTGATGCGCTTTCAGAATCATTGTCTGAGGAACCCAATCGGCATTGACCAGTTGCTTTAATGCATCAAAGTGGGTGAATTCAACAACCGGAATCACATCGACATGTAAATCAGCACCGGAAATATTGGTGATTTTAATATCTTGCAGTAAGACCGGATCTTGTTTCGGTACAAAGAAAGTACACTCGCAGCGTACTCCATAAGCTTCTGCAGTAATGGTGGTGTAAGACAGACCGGTATGATTTTCAAATTGATCCAACGGCTTCAGTGTCGGGGTATAAAAAGGCGAGAAGATCGTGACCTCCCCGTCTTGATTACGAACTTTTAAATAGATCGTCGAGCCTTTAAAATCGGCATTGGGCATCTGGGCAATATATTTGGTGATTCGATTCAGTGCGGGATCACCTTTACAAAGTAAAATACCGCCATTGCTATCGACTAAACCACCGAAATTTAAAGTTCCTACATAATTACACCATTTAATGGGTGTACAAGGTGTTGTGGCCACATATTCTTTATTTTTATCGTCAAAATATCCGAATTTCATGATGACTATCCCTAGCTTCCTTTATTGATAAAGGAAGCAATTGATTTAAATATATTGTAATTTTTAAAGCTAATTAATATTTAAAATAGCGGCACTAACTGGCTAAAGAATTTTCACTCAATGCATCAAATAAATGAATTGAATCCAGATCCAAATATAGTTGTAATTCACTGGTACTCACTTCAGCAGCCTGTGTTTCTACCGTCAGTGGCTGACCCGCAATTTCAGTTTTTAGCAGAATGCTGGCACCCAATAATTCTTTGTCTTTAATCTTGACTGAGAATGGGAAAACACGTTCATGATCGATATGTTGTGCCCGTAAATGAATATCAGTCGGACGAACGCCTAAATGTAAGGCTAAGTTTCTCGACGCTAATGCTTTAAACCGTTCAGGCAGCGGGATTAAATTATCCCCCAATTGAATATAGAACTCGTTTTCCTGAAGAATCAACTTAGCATCCAACATATTCATCGACGGGCTGCCGATAAACTGGGCAACGAATTTATTCGCCGGCCGCTGGAAGACATCCGTTGGTGTCCCGACCTGCGCAACATAACCATCTTTCAGGATCACAATCCGATCCGCGAGTGTCATTGCTTCAATTTGGTCATGGGTGACGTAAATGGTCGTGGTTTTCAGCTCGCGGTGCAGTTGTTTAATCTCTTCACGCATCACCCCCCGTAATTTTGCATCAAGGTTAGAGAGCGGCTCATCGAATAAAAAGACTTTGGGTGTCCGAACCATCGCACGGCCCATGGCGACCCGCTGACGCTGGCCTCCCGATAACTCTTTCGGTTTACGATCCAGTAATGGCTCCAGTTCCAACATTTTTGCCGCTTTACGGACTTCGGTATCAATGTCTTTTTTAGCCATGCCTTTGAGTTTCAGAGCAAACGCAATATTTTCGTAAACCGTCATATGCGGATAAAGTGCGTAGCTTTGGAATACCATGGCTAAGTCGCGATCTTTGGCATCAACTTTATTGATCAGCTTATCGCCGACATAAATATCACCGGAGGTAATGTCTTCAAGCCCGGCCAACATCCGCAATGTCGTTGATTTACCACAACCTGACGGCCCAAGGAACACCACGAACTCACCATCATTCACCGTGAAATCAAAGTGTTTCACGACATCAACATCACCAAACGATTTCTTGATGTTTTTGAATTCAACTTTAGCCATTACTTGTTCTCCTCAGCTCGCTCTAACAACATATTTTTATAAGCAATAGCGCTTTGTTTCAGTGTTCTCTCTTGGGTCTGATAATCCACATAGACCAAACCGAACCGCTGACGATAACCAAATGCCCACTCGAAATTATCCATTAAACTCCAGGCAAAATAGCCATCAATCCGTACACCGGATTTAATCGCCTGATCGATGGCTTCAAGATGCATTTGAAAATAACGGACCCGTTGTTCATCATTGACATGACCATCAACACAAGTGTCATTGGTCGCTGCCCCATTTTCAGTCACATATACTGGCGGCAGATTGTCATAACGTTCATTTAAACGCACAAGCAAGTCCGTCAGTCCCTGAGGATAAATTTCCCAGCCGATAAAAGTATGTTCACTCTCGGGCTGCGGAACGGTTTTGATATCACCGTTCTCATCGTAACGAACCACATTCCGGGTGTAATAATTAATGCCGATATAATCGACCGGTGCAGAAATAATATCGAGGTCCCCTTCCAGAATCATCGGCATATTCGCAGCTTGTCGCTCGGTAATTAAAGTTGGGTATTCCCCTTTGAGAACCGGGTCGATAAACCATTGATAGTTTTCAGCATCGGAATAATTGGCCGCACCGATGTCTTGCTCATCCAACGGATATGCAGGTGATGCACTGAATACCACGCCATGTTTCGCATTCGGGGCATTTTTACGCAGGACCGGCATGGCTAAACCATGGCCGAGCATCAGGTGGTGCGAGGCCAATAAACCTTCCCGCTCACCCACAATACCAGGTGCATGTTTACCCCAACGATAGCCTAAGAAAGCAGCGACAAACGGTTCGTTTAATGTGGTGTACACTTCGATTTTATCGCCGAAATAACGGCTGACGACATCCGCATACTCAGCAAACTTGTAGGCGGTTTCACGATTAAGCCAGCCGCCTTTATCTTCAAGATATTGTGGCAGATCCCAGTGATACAGAGTGACGTATACCGCCATCCCCCGGGCATGACAGGCATCGATAATCTGCTCATAAAACGCCAGTCCTTGCGGATTTACCACGCCGTCTTCAGGCAGAATCCGCGGCCAGGCAATCGATAAGCGATAGGCATCAACACCCAAATCACTAATCATTTCAATATCTTGTTGCCAGAGATGGTAGTGGTCACACGCCACATCACCATTATCACCATTGTCCACTTTACCCGGCTTGTTACAGAACGTATCCCATATCGACGGAGTCCGTCCGCCTTCGTTTACGCCCCCTTCAATCTGATAGGAAGAGGTAGCCACACCAAAAACAAAGTCTTTATGACGTAATTGAGAATTTTGAGGAAGTTCGTATTTATTCATGTTCATAACCTTTAAAACCTTAACCTTTGACTGCACCGGATGTGAGCCCGCTGATCATCTGTTTAGACGCAAATAAGTAAGTCACGACAAGGGGCAGAATCGAAATTGTTGTGCCTAGCATCACCGCGCCCCAAGGGGTATTCGGGATCCCCTGAACACTACGCAGCGCTTGTGTAATGACATAATGATCGGGCGTTGTCAGGACCACCAGCGGCTGCATAAACATATTCCAGAAGAAGACAAACTGGACGATAGCTAATGTCGCTAAAGCAGGCTTCATCAGCGGTAAAACAACGCTCCAGTACGTTCTGAGCTGACCGGAACCATCGAGCTTCGCGGCTTCTAATAGTTCTTTCGGCACAGAAGCAACAATATGCTGACGCATCAGGAAAATCCCGAACGGGGTGGTCGTAAACGGCAGCCAGACTGCGATATGGTTATCTAACAAACCAAGAAACTTAATAATCATGAAGTAAGGAATCAGACTCAGAGCCGGTGGAATCATCATCGAACCGACTAACATGCCGAACAGGAGTTTTTTACCTTTAAACTGAAACACGCCGAACGCATACCCACCCATGCTACAAAATAGCAGTGAGATTGCGGTCCCCAGAAAGGCGACATAGATCGAGTTAAACATCGCCTGCCAAAATGGCATGATTTCTTGGAGCTTGGCATAGTTGAACGCCAAACTATCCCCAATCGCAAAACTAATTCCCGAGCCAAAAATTTCAGTCCGGTCACGGGTTGATAACAGCGCCGACCAAACAAACGGAAACACCGTCACAATGGCAGAGATAATTAAAATAACCGCTAAGATGACAATGACGAATTTCGTCATGATCGCAATGGTTCTGTCACTCGGTTTTAAAGCACTCAGGCCCGAAGGTTTCGTCTCTAATGAGTTCATCAACATTTTATTGTTCCCCCAGTCCTTTCTTGCCGAAGAAGAAAAATTGAATCAAAGTACATGTCGCAATCAGGGCAAACAGCAGCCATGAGATTGCTGAGGCGGTGCCCATTTGTAACCATTCCCAGCCCACTTTGTAGAGATACATTGAAATCGTTAAACCTGACTGTCCGGTTCCGCCGGTACCACGGGTTAACACAAACGGTTCTTCAAATAGCTGTAAGTTACCGATAATCGTCATGGTGACAGCAAAGAAGATAAAAGGGCGAATCATGGGTAGTGAAATACTCCAGAAACGACGTATAGCATTGGCGCCATCCATGCGTGCCGCTTCTAAAATATCTTTCGGAATGGTCATCAGACCCGTGGTATATAAAACAATATTGAAACCGGTATATTTCCAGAACACCATAATGGCAATCGACGGTTTCACCATCGTGGCATCGTCAAGCCAGCGAATTGGCTGGAATTGTTTCACCCACTCAAAAGCCCAACCGAATAAAGAACTATCAGCAAGTGACATCAGCGTCTGGTTAATTATCCCCGAATTGGGTGAATACATATTAAAGAAGATCAGTGATGCAGCAACGGTGGACGTAATATAAGGCAGAAAATAAGCAGACGTTAACCAATGGCGTAATCGATCAGCCATTGAGACTAAAATATAAGCCACAGGAATTGCGACTAAGTGCTGCGCAACACCGGAAGTAATTGCGAGCCAGAATGTGTTTTTAAGTGAACGCCAAAGCCATGGGTCGGTTAAAGCCACTGAATAGTTTTCAAACCCGGCATATTTCATCGCGTCCAAACCTTCAACGGGGTTCCATGTGTGAAATGAAAGATAGACAGAGAAAACGAGTGGAAAGATACCAAACACTGAGAAAATACATAAAAATGGGAATAAAAAACCATAGGGTGTAAGCGCTTTCAAACATTTATTTAAAAAACGCTCATCCGATGGGCATTTACTTTCATCTCTTGACGAATGCTTCATAATTACAACCTCTTTACAAGGAAGTCATCAGACTTCCTTGTATACCTACAGATACATAAATTAAAGATTACGAGTACGACGCTTAATTAGGCGCTCCGCCTCTTGAAGAGCAGTTTTGATATCTTTATTTTCATCAAGGACTTCCATCAATGCATTTTCAAAAATGATCGAGCGAGCAATGTGGTCGCCTTTTGATGGTTGAACCGGTTTGATATTGCGTGCCACTTCAGCAAATAACAGACGTGCCTGTTGACCACCAAGAAAAGCAATGTGCTCTTTGAACATGTCGTCATCATAGGTGGTGATATTGGCAGGGAATGCCGCAATCGTGGCAAAGTGCTTCAACTGGATATCACGATTCGTGGTCATGTATTTGATCAGTTCCCACGCTTCATCCTGATGTTTAGATTGCTTAGGAATCGATAAGAACGATCCGCCCCAGCTACCGTAAATCCCATCCGGTAAATGGGAAACGGCCCACTTTCCTGAAGTTTCCGGAGCGATCCAGTTCTGCAAATGACCCAGCAACCAAGCACCTGACAATTGCGTCGCAAAAGTCCCTTTACGGAAACCTTCATACCACTCGTTTGACCATGCCAGAATGTGGCCGTCTAAACCCTTATCACGAATTTCTTTGGCTACCTGAAACGCATGAACAAAGCGTTCGGATGTCACAACCGATTTACCGTTTTTATCGAAATAGATGCCTTCGCCTTCTGGTACCGTGGTAAAAATAATGGTTTGCGCAACATCAGCCGCAGAAGGAATTAACTGGATACCCATTTTTTTCAGTTTTTCACCGGCAGCAATGTATGAGTCCCAACTTTTAATGACATCATCCACTTTCAGGCCGGCTTTTTTGAAGATATCGGTACGGTAATACATCACACCCGGGCCTAAATCGACGGGCATCCCGTAGATATCCCCATCACTCCCTTTACCTTGAGACCAGGCATAAGGCGCGAAACGGTCTGCGTATTGATCGGCACCATATTGTTTAGACAGATCAACCAGCCCGCCGGACGCCACGAAGGGGCCAATTTTCTCAACATCAACCACAATGACATCACCAGCCCCCGAGCCTGTCGCCAGGTTGGTGGTGAGTTTGGTATGATGGTCACCGTGGTTATTCATCAGGGTATCGACATGAATCCCTGTCTTTTTTTCAAAATCGGGTAATATCACTTTCAGGCTGCTATCAAAATCCGGAAATCCATCAAAACGAATATTCTTATCCGCATCAGCAGAAAAAGAGGGCGCAGACACGATTCCCATCAGTACAGCCGAGGTGAGTGCTAAGGCTTTTATTTTCATCATTTATCCTTAAATAACTTATAGGGTATTTATTACGTTCTTGACTGAATCTCTAATCACTAGAGAAGGTACAAGTTTAAGATTCACATCTGATTTATTTTTATTGAGTTTATGAATCGCGAGTTTTACTGCTTCTTTGCTCATTTTCTCAATCGGGAAATCAATCGTCGTTAACCCCGGAGTAAGATAACGAGCAAAAAGAATATTATCAAAACCAACTAACGAAATATCATCCGGTACAGAAAGACCAATCGATGTCAGCACTTCACGCGCCCCGAATGCCATGTGATCATTGGCGGCAAATACAGCGGAAAACGGGCAGCCTCGGTTGAGCAACTTTTTCATGGCACTCATCCCTGTTTCTTCAGTAAATCCGGCTTCAGAAACAAGCATTTCGTTATATTCCAACCCTGCATTTTCCAACGCTTTTCTATAACCTTGTAAGCGACCTCTGGCATCCGATTTATTCAGTGGACCGGTAATACAGGCAATATTTTTATGCCCCATTTTGATTAAATATTGTGTAGCTAATAAACCACCGGCTTCATTATCGATATCAATGCAACTGGTCAACATTTCAGGCACAACCCGATTAATCAAAATAATCGGAAGCCCTCGTTCTTCTAACATGATTAAATAATCGTCATCGAGTTGTTGTGTGTGAAGAATTAAAGCATCAACCCGGCGGCCCAAGAGAAATTCAACCGCTTCTTTTTGACTCTGCTCGGTATTAGAACCGGCAGTAATCACCGCATGATAACCAAGTTGACGTAGCTGCCCTTCAATACTCTGCAATATGCCTGAATAAAATGGACCACCCAATTCCGGGACGACAATACCAACACTTTCCGTGCGGCTGGAAGCCAATGCTTGCGCAATAGAATTAGGACGATATCCTAATTCTTTAATTGCATTTTCAACTTTCAACTGTTTTTCCCGACTGACACGGGTCGATCCATTGATAACACGGGAAACAGTTGCTTGTGAGACACCTGCACGTTCAGATACATGTTTAATCGTGACCAAATGAACCTCTGCTTGAAATCGCTTACAACCTGAGTATTCAAGATTATTGGCCGCGTAAGCGTGACGCTAATCACGGTAAACCCGATATTTATTTGGCGATTAAGAAAAAATTGAAAGGCTTTACAGTTTTCCAATCTGTCATGAAACCATTTCACATCTGAACGATGACCATTATCTGTGCCATAAAAAGTCTTACAGATTGATTCCTTTTATTTTATTCACCACCAATACCAACGGAATTGCTTATCATAATTTAAATGAGGATGTGAGTTTCGATTGATGTTCCGCCATCTGTTCCAATGTTTTACTTTGTTCGGCTAAGTTTTCGGAGCGAACCATATTTTGATGAGACAAGGTCTGAATCTTATTAATATTTTCCTTTACTTGCATTGCAGCAAACTGATGTTGCTCAGTCGAAGCCGATATTTTATGGCTTCTTTCTTCAATTTTATTCAGATTGACATGGACCTGAGTTAAAGAGGCATCCACATCTTGAGTCTGCGTGATGCAATTTTCCATATCATCAACACATTCTGATATTTGTTTCACCGCTAAAACCGAGCTTTGTTGCAACTGTTCAATTTTGGTCTGTATTTCTTGGGTACTTGCCGTTGTTTTTTCCGCCAGCCCTCTCACTTCATCCGCGACGACAGAAAAACCGCGACCTTGCTCCCCTGCTCTTGCCGCTTCAATAGCCGCATTGAGTGCTAACAAATTCGTTTGTGAAGAAATATTAGAAATAATATCCAGAATTGACTCGATACCGGCACAATAACTTTCTAACTGATAAATGGTTTGGGTCGAATCTCTCAGGCGTTGAGACAAATGATTTAATAGCTCCACATTCTTTTTCATCAACACCTGTCCGGAATTGGAATCGTTCACAGCAACCGTTGCAATCGATAATGTCTCGCTGACCGACTCTGAAATATCTCTCACGGTATACTCAATTTCTTCCATTGCCTTCGCTGTCAATGCGGTTTGTGAATTTTGTTCGACAATGGCAAGACTGAGCGCTTCACTAGTCTGTTGATTATCGAGAGATGCATGATTCAGTTGCTTCGCGGTCGAGCGGATTTGATGAATAATATGGGATAAATCATCAATGACCATATTGACGGTTTTAGACAACATGCCGAACTCATTATTGGTTTGGTCATCGACTCGTGAGCTCAGGTCTTTTTCCGCAACCTGACCCAGCACGCGTTGCAGACGTCGACTCGGTCTGCGAATCATTGTCGCGATCACAATGCCGATCGACAGTGCTATCACGATGGATACAATCGACAATATCACCAGCGTGATCACCGACTCTTTGGCCTGAGCCGTTGAGTCAGCATAGCGCTGCCCGGCAATTTGAGTGGCATATGCAGAAAAGGCATCAATATTTTTCAACTGGGTATCAATATCGACTTTCACAGCTTCTTTTTGTGCTGTCAGTTGATCATAAATTTCAACCATCGCAATATGCTTTGACACAGCACCTTCCGCGGAGAAAGCTTGTTGACCAAGCAGCTTCAGTGATGTTTCGCTTTGACGAAAGAACGCTGACGATGCCGACTGGAAGGTTGTCATCGCACTGTCCAAACGAGTTTTGCGGATTTTAAAGCGTCGCTCTAATGCGCGTGTTTCAATCACATCTTGTAAAGAAAATGCTTCATTGACTTCACCAACCAATAACCCAATTTGGGTCAACAGCGCTTCAATTGACTGACGTGCATCAGACTGATTTGCCGCGGCAAGATTTTCTAACAAATTATTATTAATTTGCATAATCAGCGATTGAAGTAATGCCCGCTGCTTTATATTCTTATCTTTCGTTTCTAAATAGGTTTTATACCCATTCAATATCATATTAATATCTTTAAATGTCTTCATGGCAGTCGATTCTATTTGTTCGACAAACTGACCAATATGATGATCGGGATCGGGGAGTTTTTTAAACCATGCGAGTTTGGTTTGAAAATCTTGCATCGACTGATGGATGGACTGGCTTAAAGGCTCCAGATCTTCTGGGTATAGTGTTGATAAATATGACATCATGCTACGATCAATATCCAAATAGTTGATCGTCAGCTCCCCCGAACGTAATATAAATGGCGTTGATTGTTTCAACATAAATTCCATGTTGCCAGAAACCTTATGATTACTATTTAATAATGCTCCTGCTGAAATCAACATCATTAAAATAATAGTAAAAAACCCCAGATAAACTCTAGAAACAATCAAATTAAGGTTCATATTATGCTCTTCAATATCTGTAAACAAAAAGACTGTGAACAAAAAAGACTGTAAGTAAAAAATCCATGAGTAAAAAAAAGGCACAAGCGTGCCTTAAAATAATTAGAATAAACAGTCTTGAAAAAAACTCGCCAAGATAATATTCAAATCACTTGACTGTTCAAAATATTAAACAATGAAACACCTGAAAACATCGTTAGAATTCACATTAATTTATAAAATTCAACATTCATCAGACAAGTTAATGTAATTCAAACAGTTATCAAAACAGGCTTGATGATATTGGATGAAGAAAGTTGAAAACAATCACAGAATCTGAGGTTTGTGGTAAGGTTAAATATCTATTATTTGAAAATGTTTTCATGTTTCTGAAAACGTTTCATAAACCTGAGCACCGTTATCCAGATGTCTTGAGGCCGGGTTAGGCAGGGGCGAAAGGTGGTGGATATAAGAAGTGATGAGTATAAAAATAAAAAAAAGTATCCACCGGCATAGCCGGTGGTTTTTCATATGCGCCTATAAGGCTCTCCTACTAGCAGCGCCCTAGCAGGCGCGTAGTGATCTGACATTTGCATATGACTACTTCCTGCGGCCCGTAAACGGGCTACCTGAATACGGGATCGACAATTGCTCTCCCATTTTATCCTGCTCTAGTTGCTGCTTGATGTAATTTTGTATCTTGCTCGTATTTTTACCTACCGTATCTACATAATAACCTCGGCACCAAAATTCTCGATTTCTATATTTAAACTTCAAATCACCGAATCGTTCATAAAGCATTAGGCTACTTTTACCTTTCAAATACCCCATAAACCCTGAAACACTCATTTTGGGCGGTATTTCTAAAAGCATGTGGATATGATCCGCGCAACATTCCGCTTCAAGAATGTTCACATTTTTCCATTCACATAGTTTCCTCAATATTTCACCTATTGCTCTACGTTTTTCTCCGTAGAACACTTGTCTTCTATATTTCGGTGCAAACACTATGTGGTATTTACAGTTCCAGCGCGTGTGCGCTAAGCTCTTTTCGTCCCCCATTGGGACCCCCTTTCAATTCTTAATTAACTCTTGTAGTTGCCAGACCACAAGACGTTTTTATCAAATTGAAAGGGGTTATATAACTGACTTATAGCTGTAAGCTTTACGGAACCCCCAGCCTAGCTGGGGGTTTTCTCTATACAAAAAGGCCAACCGGATTCACAGTTGGCCTTCCCGACTTGAAGATCAATTAATCTAACAATGCGACGGACTGCTGTACAATCACCAACTCTTCATTGGTTGGAATGACCATCGCAACCGCATCATGTATTTCAGAATGCGCAATCACGCCGGAATGACCAAACCGGGCGGCTTCATTCGCAGCTTCATCTTCTACGAAGCCGAATACACGTAGATAATTCAGAATCTCGCGACGAATCGGCAGTGAGTTTTCACCGATCCCACCGGTGAATATAATCGCGTCAACCCGCTGTAGCGGAATCATGTACGAAGCAATATATTTTGCAACGCGATAGGTAAACACTTCAAATGCGAGTCTGGCATCTTCATGACCTTGTTCCATGGCTTCTAATACCCCACGGGCATCGGAAGTCAGACCGGACAGCCCCAGAAAACCCGACTTTTTATACAAAGTGTCGAACACCTGTTCTTGTGTCCAGCCTTTATTTAGTAAAAACTCAATGATGCCCGGATCAATGTCACCGCACCGCGTTCCCATCATCAAGCCGGCTTGTGGGGTGAATCCCATCGAGGTATCGACACTCTGACCATCCCGAATGGCACAGACCGATGCGCCATTCCCCAAATGGACAGAAATCACATTGGTGTCATTGATATCTTTATCCAGCATTTTTGCCGCTTCACGACTGACATAAAAATGGCTGGTGCCATGGAAACCATAGCGGCGAATCGCATATTGGTCGTAAAGCTCAGTCGGAATGGCATCTCTGTAGGCTTTTTTCGGCATGGTTTGGTGAAATGCGGTATCAAACACCACAAACTGCGGTAGCGAAGGAAATGCTTTAATCGCAGCACGAATTCCTTTGACATGGGCCAGATTGTGTAGAGGTGCAAGTTCTGCCAGTTGCTCAATTTCAGTAATGACCTGTTCATTGATTCGCACTGTTGACGTGAATTTTTCACCCCCATGAACGACCCGGTGGCCGACGGCGATGATTTTGTCATTGAATCCAAGCGCATCAATCAGTTTGACAATCCGATCCACCGCATGTTGGTGATGATTATCAGGATAATCGATCGTCTCCTCTGTTTTTTCCCCCTGATATTTCCAGCTGATAACCGCCTCGGACAATCCGAAACACTCACCCAAACCACTGACAATAGCGTCACCGCTTTGAGAGTCGATCACCGCGAATTTAAGGGATGAACTACCTGAATTAACGACCAACACATACGAGTTCGACATAAGGCTTTATCCTGTATTCAAATCAATATTGAAGCAAATGCTTCTCCTAACAATCAACGCATCCATTATTCAATATTTTTTGAATGTTTCAACTTTATTTTAATCCACATAATTCTTAAGCCATTTTTTTATGATCAAGAACAAGGAATAATTTATTTTCGGACTCAAAAAATATGAATAAACTCAATCCGTCAGTCTATGCCTTGAACGCCACATAAACATCAGCGGCCTCGTCCACTTGAGCATGCTTTAAGATCTGGCAGGCAAAATCGAGCGGCGCATCGTAAGCCGAACAGGCCTCCGCAATCACTAAATCAGAGACTAAAACCGTCGCTTCCGCCTGAGTTAAAATCCCCGCTGCCACAGGCTCACCGCCTTCAAAGCCAAGAAACAACTCACAAGGCGGAGAATAGATAATTTGTGTAAAGAACTCGATGATCGCTTCTTTTTCTGCCGCTGCACGGTATTGTTCCGCCTGGAGCTGAGCAAACATGACGGTCAAACGATGAAAGTCAACGTGATAGACCTCCTGAGTTTTCAATTCAGCAACACGCTTGAATTCGATAGGTTGATAGGTGCACTGCCGGACTGATGCCAGATAAAGATCGCGACCGACCAAACTGAGGGGAGTTGGATATGCAACATCAACTTGCGCCGATAACCACTGGTTTTTTATTTGTGCAATATTCATAAAACCCTATGATTTGAGTATTAGGGAGAGAGATGGCCATCTTACTCGAATCTGTCCCGAAAAGGGGATAAAAGTCGTCTTTATGTTGATGACATGGTAGAAACGTCCCCGATAAGTCAACATTATTTAGCCATAGAGTTGATCAACAAGGCGACGGTAATGCCTTATTCTAGCTCGCTTTATTTGGGAATCCTTAAATATCTTGATATGATGGACACACTCATTTGACGGCTGGAAACCAAACATGAGACTCAAGAATATATTCATTGCATCACTACTTTCTCTGGGGCTCACCGCCTGTGATAACAGCGAGGTAGGTGATGTCAGTTTAGGCCTGTTCACAACTCAAGATATCAAAATCAATCAGCTTATTGACCCTATCGTCACCGGAGTAACCTGTCATATTGCCAGTATTGAAGCTGATCTCAGTCTATCCGATCCCTCAGATTCATCGATCGCCTGTCGACAGACAGGGGAAATCACCCCTGAAATGATCGCAAAAATTGACAAGTCCGATTCGGGTGAAGTGATTTTTAAAAAATCCAAAAGTATTTTCTTTAAGTCAATGAAAATGCGAAGAATATATGATCCGAAGACACAAACGCTGATCTATATTTCTTACTCAACCAAAGAGACTTCCGGCAGCTTCAAACACAGTATCTCCACGGTTCCGCTGTGGGGCACAAAAGCATATCAAATACCTTCAGAGCCGAATCATTAATGCAATACACGAATATGGGCGAATAATATTGATGAGCATATAGACTGGCTGCAGGGAGCCTTCAATTTCATGCAAAAAGACTTGAGGGAAGCGGTATCACAAGTTCAGCCGCCCGACAATGAATATAAAACACGCCTCATCCATATTTTTGATGTATTCAGTGAGGGGATATTTCATATGGATGCGGAAGGTCTTCTGACATTCTATAATCCTAATTTCTATGTCCAGTTTGGTATTCAGTCCCCGACAATTCATCTCTCTGAGTGGTATGCACTGGTTCATCCTGACGAGCAGGCATTATTAATCAGCCGGGTCAATGAGCATGTCGGCACGACTGCACAACGCATGCTGACGCAGTACCGGGTCAAAAAAACAGACGGTGAGTATTTGTGGATCGAGGGCAGTGCTGTCAGTTTAACCGAGAATGGTGAAACCTACATCGTCGGCAGTCACCGGGATATCTCGGACAAAAAAATGATGGAGAACTATCTCAAAGAAGCCGCTTTCTATGATGACAGTTCTGCCCTGTTCAATCTGAGAAAACTCCTGTTGGATCTGGATTTACTCGTTCAATCAGCACCGAGCAGTTTCTCGGTCATTTATATTCAGATTCATGAATTACAATCCTATCTGATCGAATATGGGTCCGACCTGCTTAAAAATGTGATTACCAATGTCAAACTAGCCGCCAAAATTTTCCCGCAGGACAATGCAACGCTTTACCGGGTCAGTTTAGATACATACGCAGTACTGTTTAGAGATTCTGTACCACACCATTCTCTCAGGATGATGTGTACCCGATTCATTCTCGGGTATCAGGATTGTATGGCACAACAAAATACCCTGTTTGCCAATGGGATGAGTATCGGGATCTACCCCGATTGTGACCCTCAATTACAGGGGGAAGAAATCCTGAGTATTGCCTTCCGCACATGTGCATTCGCCAATGAACAAAGTCAGTCTCAGATCGAAGTTTATGAAGGGAATACCCAGAAGAAAGTTGACCGTTATTTTTATATCGAAAGCGGTTTAAAAAATGCGTTAAGAAACCGTAGCCTCTCGGTGAAATACCAACCGATCATTGATACCAAGACTGGAAAAGTCTCCAGCTTCGAAGCTTTAGTCAGATGGAATTCCAAAGATTACGGCCATATTTATCCCGATGAATTCATCCCTGTGGCTGAAAATAAAGGGCTCATCGTTGAGCTGGGTTATCAGGTGTTTGAAAAGGCGTGCCAGTTCATCAGTCACTATAATGTCAAAAATCACGCAAGCGCCCGGGTAAACGTCAATGTGTCGGTATTACAGTTATTGAACAGTAATTTTCCCGATGAAATGTTACGAATCACATTAGAATCAGGCCTGACCCCTGATTCGATCATTCTTGAATTGACTGAAACCGTCATTCTGGATGAGCATAAATATGCGCTGCAACAGATCAACCGGCTCAATGATCTGGGCTTTTTGCTGTCTCTGGATGATTTCGGGGCAGGTTTCAGCTCTATCCACAGCTTTTTTGATCTGCCATTTGCTCAAATCAAAATAGACCGATATTTCTCCATGAAGACCATGGAAAATCATAACTCTTGCCAGTTTTTGGAATTCTTAATCGAACTGTGCAGGAAAGAACATATCAGTGTCGTCATTGAAGGCATTGAAAACAGTGATATGTTACGTCAATTCCATGCAATGGGCGCTTCTCACCTGCAAGGTTACTGGTTTGCAAAACCATTATCGATTGCAGCCGCCATCAATTACAACCCATCGAACATGATGGGTCTGCCTGCCTCATCGAATGGCAGACGCCAACCCCTTCCATCGATATCCTAAAATAGCAAGAAGTAACCCCAACACAGACCATCCGATCGAACCACCGCCGCCACCGGAGCCACGACTCGCTGTGACACTATCAGGCTGAGATAAAATCCGCGTCTGATAATACGCCAGACGTTTTGCATCTGTTGCAATATAATTGGGAGCGGTACTGCCATTCAAAACACTGGTGATCCAACCGTTATAATCGGCAACCTCAGTAAAAACACCGGTCACCGAGCCAGCACCACAGATCGTCGGCCCGAAGCTGGTAATCCCGATTTGACGCAGTGTCCCACTGTCATCCCAGTAGATCGGGCCGCCGGAGTCGCCGGAACAAACGCCATTATTCATCGTGGGTGATGTCCCGCCGGAAAAACAAATTTGAGAATCATGTAACCCGGAATTTTTTGCAGCGCAGGTTGTTTGATCCACATAACTCATGGATGTTTTTAACAATTTATAGGTGGTGGTATTGGTGGTGGTATTACCATGCCCAATGGCGGTAAAACTCTCGGTATTGCTACGATAAGATTCATTCGTTGGAAGATTGACCGTGCCGCTCGTATTGAGCGGTGATGTCAGTTTAATGATCGCAATATCGTTTTTCCATAGGTCACTTTCCGAATCGCTGAATGAACTGAAATAGTAAAACTCAGCCGGTCTGACTGGGGTAATGTTGTAAATCCAGTCCGTTTCATCACTAGTCTGCCCGACGGTCATAAACAGCATGAACTCTTCATTGATACTGCCGCCGCTGAAAATACAGTGTGCGGCCGTCAATACATACTGATTAGTCAGCAGGGTGCCACCACAGAAACTATGCCCGCCATACATCCCATCATACGCAGTCCGGTCATAAAACAGACTGACAAAGTCAGGGTAAGAGGCCACCGATGTTTCCGTGCCGTTGACAATATAAGGAGAGATATCACTCGAAAAGACAGGTGAAGAGATTAAACTACAACAGCATAGAACTGTGCGCATCCACTTTGAAAACATTATAATATTTCACCATTAACAAAAGTATGATTTATCATAACGACATCAAAAAAAAAGGAAAATACTTTCTGTATTTTCCTTTCCAATCTGATGTACTGATATCATTTGCCACGATAATAACGCTGCGGAACAAACGGCATTTTAGTCACCGTCATCGGCAGCATCTTACCGCGCACATCAGCGAAAACCGCCGTGCCGAGAGCCGCATACTCACTGGCGATATATCCCATCGAAACCGGCTGCCCCGCGGTTGGCCCGGACGTCCCACTGGTCACAATACCAATTTGCCGCTCGTGCTGATCAAATAACACGGTGCCTTCCCGAACCGGTGCTTTAGTCTGGCCGACCAGCCCGACGCGCTTACGCTGTGCGGATTGTTGTTCAATCTGTGCCAGAATCACTGCCGCCCCGGGAAATCCTCCGGCTCTGGCACCACCGGTCCGGCGCACCGGACTGATCGCCCACAGCAAACTAGCTTCTACCGGTGTTGTGGTTTCATCCAGATCATGGCCATACAAGCACAACCCACATTCCAATCGCAGCGAATCCCGCGCACCGAGGCCAATCAAAGCGACCTCATCGAATGTTAAAAGATGATGCGCCAGTCGCTCCGCCTGATCGGCCGGAACAGAAATTTCATAGCCATCTTCCCCGGTATAACCACTGCGACTGACAATACATTCAACGTCCAACAACGGCACACGGCGGATATCCATAAAATGCATCTCTGCCACTTCAGGTGCCAATTGCGATAATACACTGGCAGCCTTCGGACCTTGTAATGCCAGCAAAGCCCGATCCGCCATCTCTTCCAGCATCAGATGGGAAGGCAGATGCTGCTGCAAATGTGCGATATCTTGCTGTTTACAGGCAGCATTGATCACCACGAACAGACAATCGCCAAGATTAGCGATCATTAAATCATCAAGGATCCCGCCATTTTCGTTCGTCAAAAAGCCATAACGCTGTTTCCCAACCGGCAGATCAACCACATCGACAGGAACCAGTGATTCCAGCGCCAGTGCCGCGCCCTCACCCTTCAGGCAGATCTGCCCCATATGCGACACATCAAACAGACCGGCCGCATCACGGGTATGTAAATGCTCTTTCTTGACCCCTAAAGAATACTGAACCGGCATCTCATACCCGGCAAACGGTACCATCTTTGCGCCAAACGCTTGGTGTAAAGCATATAACGGCGTTCTCAAAAGCAACTGGTTTTCTTGTTCAGATGACATGTGGTTCTCCCTTTTCATACGTCCGATCGTCCGGCAAAGCAGACCTTATTTCTGATTTTATAAATGTGTTTCCTATAATAAACACCCTGAAACACACATCGATTGATTATTTCGCCGTCACCCATAAAATCAGTGCATCATCATCACTGACAGAAACGAGTGCATGTCCCATGCTGGCATCATAATAGACACTGTCACCGACACTCAGTGTGATCGGCTCATAAAACTCGGTATACAACATTACCGATCCTTCCAGCACCAGCAAAAACTCTTCTCCGTCATGGCGGACCCAATCACCGAATTCTTCAAACTGTCTGGCACGAACCCGGGTCTTAAACGGTGTCATTTTTTTACCGGACAACTGCGTCGCCAGCAGTTCATGTTCATAAGTTGATGTCGGATGCGGCTTGCCTCGTCCGGCTAACGTAATATCTCTTCGCCCTGTCGCAAGCACTCTCTTCGGCGGCTCAAATATCTGGGGCATCCCGATTTCCAAGCCATGCGCCAGTTTTTGCATCGCCTGAAATGTCGGAGAAATTTGCTCATTCTCAATTTTACTCAGCGTCGATCTTGCCAAACCGGTCTTCTGACTCGCTTCTTCTAAGGTCAGGCCGAGCTCAAGACGAATATCCTTAATACGCTGTCCTAATCGAAGTGGATCGATATTGCTTTCCTGAGATTCCTGCGTGATAACCGAAGCAGGATTATCATCCAGCGTACTTTTTTCCATGATGTTCCCCTTCAATAAAACCCAATGACACCCCACCAAAATCGGGGCATTGGGATCAATATGGCCGCCTTTGAATCCGGTGTCATTTTTCTCACCGTCATCGATTCAATCAGACACACAATCGCATCATTGTGCCCGATGAATCGACGCCAAATAAACAATAACCGACATACTAGCAAGAAAATAAGTTTCCTATAAGAAATTTTTATTGCCTACCGCTGCTTCAGCGGTTAAGTTAGGCATATCATCGTTCGAATTTTGCTAAAGATGTCTTAGTAACATCATTGAAATTGGCTACGCTATGGAAAGAGTCGGACAACCCATGATTCAGAATGAATGCCCCAACAGAACTAATGTTCCTTTTTGATAATGTTTTGTTGCCATTCACTGATTTTTTAACGCCCCGCTGCAATGAAATCATGAATCTGGTGACGCTCTGAGCACGAGTTACAATCGATTTTTTTGGAGATAAATGCATGGATAACACGCTGAAGTTTACCGACAGTCACGAATGGGTTCTTAATCACGGCGACGGGACGGTTACCGTTGGCATTTCAGAACACGCACAACAAATGTTAGGTGATGTCGTATATGTGGAGCTCCCTGATGTTGACAGTGACGTGGATGCCGGTGATAACTTTTCATTGGTTGAATCCGTAAAAGCAGCATCGGACATCTATTCACCGGTGAGCGGCATTATTATTGAAGTCAATGAAGATCTCAGTGATCGTCCTGAACTGATTAATGAAGAACCGTATGAAGGGGGATGGATTGCCAAAATCCGCATGACCGATCCGACTGAACTGGATGATCTGAAAGACGAAGCAGAATATCTCAACACACTGGAAGACTGAATCAATTAAAGCTGTTTACATCGCTTGGTGTGCAGCTTTTTTTACGTCTTGAATTCAGCTTATATCAACGGACACCTTGTGTGGTCACGGTAAGGAAATTATGACTCAACTACTGCGCAATCTCTCTTCTCAAACAGAATTCGCCACGCGTCACAACGGTCCGCGTCAGCGGGAGCAAGCCATGATGCTTGAAACCATTGGTGCTGAAAGTCTGGCAACCCTGATCAACGAAACCGTGCCGGCCGGCATCCGTCTGGAATCTCCCCTCTCACTCCCTGAAGCGATGAGTGAATCCGAGATGCTCGCGGCATTGAAACGCATCGCAGGCAAAAACCAAATTGCCCGCAGTTTTATCGGTCAGGGTTACTACGACACGTTCACACCCAGTGTCATTCAACGCAATGTGTTGGAAAACCCCGGCTGGTATACGGCATACACCCCTTACCAACCTGAGATTTCGCAAGGTCGTTTAGAGTCACTGCTGAATTTCCAGCAGATGGTGATTGACTTAACCGGTATGGACATCGCCAATGCTTCGCTTTTGGATGAAGCAACCGCCGCAGCGGAAGCAATGGCCTTATGTAAAAGAGCCGGTAAAAGTAAAAGCCAACGCTTTTTCATCGCGGATCATGTCCATCCACAAACTATCGCAGTGGTCAAAAATCGCGCTGAATTCATGAATTTTGAAGTGGTGGTGTTGCCGGTCAGCGAGCTGCCGCAGCAAGATGTCTTCGGCGCTTTACTGCAATATCCGACCACCACCGGTGAAGTCACTGATTTAACCCCGGTGATCGAGGCGGCCCATCAGAATAAAACTTTGGTTGCGGTTGCTACCGATTTGCTTGCCAGCACATTAGTTAAACCGGCCGGAGAAATGGGTGCCGATATTGTGATTGGTTCTTCCCAACGCTTTGGCGTACCGATGGGATATGGCGGCCCCCACGCAGCCTTTATGGCAACCCGCGATCAATACAAACGCACCATGCCGGGCAGAATCATCGGTGTCTCGGTGGATGCCAAAGGCCAGCCCGCGCTGCGTATGGCGATGCAAACCCGGGAGCAACATATCCGGCGCGAGAAGGCGACTTCGAATATCTGTACCGCACAGGCACTACTGGCCAACATGGCTGTTTTCTATGCCATCTATCATGGTCCGGAAGGGCTCAAAACCATTGCCCGGCGAACCCACCATCTGACCGCAATCATGGCGGCCGGACTCACGTTACAGGGTTACAAACTGCGTCATCAGACATTCTTTGACACCCTGACCATTGAGACCGGCGACCAGACCGATGCGCTGTATCAAAAAGCACAGCAAGCCGGGCTCAATCTGCGTCGCTATGAGCAAGCCCTTGGCATCAGTTTCGATGAAACCAAAACGCCGGATGATCTGCAGACTCTGTTTACGGTCTTCGCCATCCAAGCCGATCCGGAAAAAATTGCCGCTGAAATTGAACATGATGAATATGCGGCGATTCCTGAATCCTGCCGCAGAGCATCCGCTTATCTGACTCACCCGGTTTTCCATCGTTATCACAGTGAAACGCTGATGATGCGTTATCTGAAAACGCTGGAGAATAAAGACTTCTCGCTGACCCATGGCATGATTCCGCTGGGCAGTTGCACCATGAAACTCAATGCTGCCTCTGAGATGATTCCGGTGACATGGCCTGAATTCGGCCAAATCCATCCGTTTGCCCCAAAAAGTCAGGCTGCCGGATATACTGAGCTGGCCGAAGATTTAAAAACCAAACTATGCACGATTACCGGTTATGATGCGTTCTCGTTGCAACCGAACTCCGGTGCATCCGGTGAATATGCCGGGCTGATTGCGATTCAGCGCTATCATCAGAGCCGCGGTGAAGGCAACCGCCATATTTGTTTGATTCCAAGCTCAGCACACGGCACCAACCCAGCGTCAGCCGCAATGGTGTCACTGGATGTTGTCGTCGTCGCCTGTGATTCAAACGGGAATATTGATCTTGCCGACCTCAAAGCCAAGATCGAAAAGTATCAGCAAGAAATCTCCTGCATCATGATTACTTACCCGTCCACCCACGGCGTGTACGAAACGCATGTCCGGCAGGTATGTGAACTGATCCACGCGATTGGCGCACAGGTTTATCTGGACGGCGCGAATATGAACGCACAGGTCGGACTGACCAGCCCCGGCTTTATCGGCTCGGATGTCTCCCACCTGAATCTGCATAAAACGTTCTGTATCCCGCACGGCGGCGGTGGCCCGGGCGTCGGCCCTATCGGAGTGAAATCTCATCTGGCGCCATTTTTACCCGGCCACATTGAGTCCGGCGTCGAAGGCAACGACCATGCAGTTGCGGCCGCAGATTTAGGCAGTGCCTCGATTCTGCCGATATCCTGGGCTTATATTACGATGATGGGCACCGCCGGATTAACCGAAGCGACTCAACTGGCGATTCTGAATGCCAACTACGTGATGGAGCGGCTCCGCGCCCATTATCCGATTCTCTACCGAGGCGATAACGGCCGTGTTGCGCACGAATGTATTATCGATATTCGGCCCATTAAAGAGGCGTCCGGCATTTCCGAAGAAGATATCGCCAAGCGGCTGATGGACTATGGCTTCCACGCGCCGACGATGTCCTTCCCGGTGGCCGGTACATTGATGATCGAACCGACCGAATCGGAAGATCTGGCCGAGTTAGATCGCTTCTGCGACGCGATGATCGCCATTCGTGAAGAGATCGACCAAGTCGTTGCCGGTGTGTGGCCGCTTACGGATAATCCGCTGGTGAATGCCCCGCACACACAGGCTGATCTGGCCGCCGACGACTGGCAACATCCATACAGCCGTGCACTCGCCTGCTTCCCGACCCCACATACTCAGTCAGCAAAATACTGGCCAACCGTCAATCGGGTCGATAATGTTTATGGCGACAGAAACCTGATCTGTAGCTGCCCGCCGGTCAGTGATTATGAGGGTTAGGTGATTACGGATAACTGAGTTGATAACTCACTTGAATGGCAAAAGGCGAACGGTTTGGTTCGCCTTTTTGTTATGCTGTAAAACGTTTTTGGACAAAAGCGTTTTAGGTTTGTTGAACTCATATTCTGACTTCAAATTACTAGAAGTCATTTAGTTCTCATTGACCTGCAGATAAAGGTTATGACAGCGAAGCCTTGAGAGCATACGTGAAGTTAAAAGGTGGTGAAACCGTCATACCCAAACGAAACTATGGGCAAGATATCGACAAGGAAAGCGTTGATTGGTGCCTGTATAAGTATCGACATTTGGTTGAGAATGCTTTCGCAAGGATTAAACATTTTCGTTCAATATCAACGAGATATGATAAGTTAGCAAGAAATTACGCAAGTATGGTATCACTGGCGTTTACTATAATGTGGCTGCCGATATATTGCTGAATAAATTATGTACAGCAAAGATCAACAGCCCCTAGGAGTAAACAGAAATCCCCGAACGTGATAATTCCACTGCCCATGTATAGGACTGTGATGATGGGTCAAAGTTATGTATCACCCAATTCTGCTGTGTCCCTTCCTGATAACGACGCCCGATTTCAATTGCTAAGGCTGACTGGACAGACAAGAATAAGTGTATTTTTTTGCAACCTGGTATTGCAGATAACCTATCAATAATTTCACCGATCTTAGCTGACATCTCTTGTAAGTTACGCTGATTCTTTATCAGGTTCCTCGAAGCATCTTGTTCGGAATCCAACATAGTAATTGAGTTTTGGAACTCTTCAGGAATTTGACAGAAGTTTATAGGGGTACTAAGACCTATAGCTATTGCGGCATCACCTGAATCGCTGACCCTATCCACAAGGGGTGATTCCTTTAATTTGATCCCAGTGTACTCATCACACAATAGCGCATAACCTCCATTACTATGAAACTTATCAAAATATAAGATCTCCGCAGAAAGGTTTCTTAACATCGCACCATAAGCAACTAAAAATGGAATCCGGGCTAGCCCTCCTATATAAAGTTTTTGGCCTTTATCTTGAAGTATATGGCGCTTAAAAATATCAACTTCTAATTCGGCATTATATCGCCGGATTTGCTGCTCTATATTTTCAGACATAGTCTGGGGTACGCCTAGATGCACTGGCTCCCTGCAAAATGCTTTCTCGGATGGTTCCAGCACCTCATCAGGGAAGTCCGTAGAGACGCCAGGCATTGCTGAAATAATAACCCTAGCGGTATGGCGAAGTTTTTGGTTCCACTCAGAGAAAATTAGCATTGCACCCAAAATGAACAAAGCAACACTAAGGTACATCGCATATAAAGAAGGTTCTGTACCAGCCAGACTCAGAGTGTCGACAATATAGCCACTTTCAAGTTTCATGTTAAGTACACCAACCGAGAATAGGCCGGTTCCCAAAGAGGCGATGCAGGCTCTAACTCCCCATTTTGTTCGCGGATAAGATGTGCGTTTGAATTTTAATGCTGTAACAAACAACCATTTGAAGCGTTCCCACATAGTCAGCAATCTTCCTCAGAATTGATAGATAATTCGATTGTCTTTCCCTTATCGATGGTGTAAACGGATGTTTTCTTTCTGCCTACAACAATAAAAAACAATGGGCGGTCGGGATTGTCGCACTCATGGGTTCGCCAGTCAGTTTTATCCGGGATTGAGGGAATCGGAAAATCCTGAGGATGTGTATGCCAAGTTCCAACATAGCCTAACAGCTGATCTGAAGCGATATAGGCTTCGTCAATTTCTGTCTGGTGAGCCTGCGCATCTAGCTTGAACGTCGTTCTGGTTCTTTGATCAGATCCTTTTGGGGTGGTAAAAGTATCTATTAGTACTTCACCGCTCTGTCCATAATAACCAATGAGGAGTCCGGCAGACTCAACAGATGTAGATTTTTCCTGTCGATAGGAACACAGTTTTTCATTCAGAGTCAGTGGAAGGTGGAGAACTTTTCCACACTTGCTTTTATAGGTGAGAAATTTTTTAGGTCGACAAACGTCACATAAAGGATGTCGTAAAGACAGCTTTTTTAAAGAAGATGTAAAATTTCGATATCTTGTACTAAGATTGATCCCTTCACGCTCAGCGTCTGCGCTATCGCCTTTCCAGCTAACTTTTTTTGACTCACTGAGCTTTCCTTCTAGATATCCCACAGCTAGATCTGCAGCCAGAAGAGCTGTTTGTGTGGAGCTAATTGCACCATATGGAATAAACATCTCACCGCAACCAGCATAGTTTTTTACTATATTCTGTCCTGGTTCTATAAAGTTAAGGTTGGATGCTAAACCACGAACTCCACTGCTCGGTTCAACATACGCACAACGCAAGCATCCAAGTTGATGCGGAATATCTAAGACTGCATGTCCACCAATTCCATACCCTTCAAGCCAGCTGTATATTACAGGAGCTTTAACATCCGATTTCACCACATAATCATGAAACAAGCGTTCATGAGTAGGCCCCCCAATAGCTATGATAACGAGATCATACGCGTTTAAAATCTCTCGTTTTCTACAATTGAGCAAAGAGTTGCCATAACCGTAAGATTTTAGCCACGGAAACTTATGTTTCAGTTGAAAGGCCACAGCTAAAGCCTTAGGCCAGTTTATACTACCACCATCTAAAGTGTGACGGTAAAGATTAGACGTACTAAAATGATCAGGATCGACAATATCAATACGGCCAATTCCGGCAGATCCCAGCTTATGCGCTATTTCACTTCCCACGGAACCACTGCCAAATAAAATCACTTTCTTGCTATCAAGAGATGGGTTAGCACCGCTACGTGGTAGCATTAGTTCCTTGTTAAAGGCTTCAACAAAAATAGGTTCAACCTTCCACTGTTTGATCTTATCAAAGGTCAGAGGAAATGCCCGCTTTTTGTCTAAAGAAAGTTTTACCCCAACCCATGCTTTACCTGATGGCGTTACCACGTTTAGCACTAACCAGTACTCTTTAGCTCGAATAGGAAACAACTCCTTTTCTGCTCTAACTTTGATTTCAGGAGCTAAATTCTGAATAGCTTCCAACAACCACGCTTTCAATCCATCACCATCACGAGGAATATTCAGAACTACAGGTTGCAGAGAAAGAATACACCCTACAGCATCTTTTCGTCGTTGACGGGATTCAATTTTTAAAAATCGAGCTACATCTTGATCACTGCATTCATGTGGCAAGGCAGTGAAAGATGCAGGAATACTCATAACACTATTGGTTTGAATGGGTTGATAAATATCAAGTTGTGTAAAATGAGTAACTCGTGATGTGCAGTAAAGCGTCTTAGGCGATGAACTTAGTAAACTTTTGGTGTTCGCATACCAATTTGTACTAAACTCCCTAAGCAACTCACTCTGATTAAATTCAGAATCAGTTATAAGCATACTTAGCAGTTTGATATGACGCCTTATGGACTCTTCGAAAGCCAATTCTGGCCTTTCAAAATTGACGGATACAGAGTCCAGTTGGTTAACACAAATGTTCCCAAGCCCTTCAAAATTCGATGAAGGGAGAACATGAGCTAAAACACCAAAAGATGCATAGTCTTCCAAATAAAATTGTGGCAATTGCTGGAGTTCATTGATGCAAAAATGCACCAAAGTCATTAAGCGGCCTTTAATTTCAAAGTTTACAGAAATTGTCTCCAGCTCTGAATAACTCGAAGGCTGGACCTCAAATTCACTATCGAGGAAATACTCTAGAACAGTTTCGTAGTTCACATTTATGCACCTTGCGATGTACCGGACGCCCCTGCCGTGCTGAGGGGAGCGGCCCCAGCAGTCAGAAGTATTGATGTGGCCTTAGAAGATGATTGCTTTTCTTCTTTGGGTACTTCAAAATCGTCGCCAAACACTTTATTTAAGATCTCGCACTGTTTTCTTTCGTCCGTCTCATCCAAGGCTTTCTTAAGCTCTTCTTGAAGCTTAAGTAGCTTATTTCTAAGTTGGCCACCAACAGCTAGATCACTGCCATCAGCATTCCCTCCTCCTACCTTGTGTTGAAAAATATCGCGCTTAGGCGCCATGGGTAACCTAACAGAGACACGGTAATCGCTTGTGCCCCATGGAGCTGAAATATAATCAGCATCAAGAATCGCATCAACAGTGTTTTTCAAAGCCTGTAGATCGTTATCCACCTCTGCAGAAAATGGATTAGGATGGTATTGCTCTTTGACCATGATGGTTAGGCCAATCGAAAAAACCTTTTTCCTTACTCCTTCAGAATTAAAGTTCACATCTCGCCAGCGTTTAATATAGCGGATCAAACGCTTGAGTTGTTTGCGTTTTGCAGTAGCTCCAAAAACAAAATTATCAACACTATCAATCCATTCGATAAGGCCTTTTTGATCGGCTTCTGACCACTCTTTGTGTTCATTACTAGCCCCATTTTTACCGACAGCTAGATAATAAGTATCATTACTAAATAGAGATGTCTCTTTTTTGTATACCGTATAGTCAATATGCAGATTGATAGATTTGTAGTCAGCTGTCACGCACGGTTTCTTGATTCTAGGTTCTTTAAAATTTCGCTTATCCAGAATTTCTTTGATGGTTTTCTTTGGAGTAATCGGATCTTCAGGTGCATTTTCTGCATCAATAACGATTGCACGATCTATATCAAAATCACCGTCCAGACTATTAATAGCTGTGTTGACAGCAAATGATCCTTGCATAAAAGTATCGACCACGGGATAGCCTGCATCTTTAAAAGCGCTTTTGATTTCCTCGAGAATGCTTTTATCCTTTTCCTTTGCCTTTTTAAATCCTTCTGAATGGCTAGTTAGGTAGATTTTCTTATTAAACTTGTCGAAATAAGCTTGAATAGGCATTGAACACGATCTCCTTAACAATGGAATGAGCCAATATATTTACATGGGTATACGGACTGCGAAAGTACCGACCCAGTAAGAGACTTTTCTGTTTTAAATGCAGATGAATCCTGCAACGTTGCTACCACTAAAGAGGCAACCTGATTCGAAGTTTTCTTAGTGTTCATGAGTATTCCTCTCTTTAGTATCAGGTCAAAATCTAAACTCGCCATGCAATTAAAGCTCAAGGCGAATAATACGTTTTGATTTATATCAATCAATTTTACCCAGTGATAAGAATTGAACCATTCATAGATCTAGAACTCAAAAAATCAGCAAAAAAACACAATATATGGTAGTTAAATTTAAAACTCAATACAACATAATGCTATGTACAATGGATTTCAAGTTGCAATTTAGGGGGAAGTTTATGAATAACTTAAGAAATGAAAAAAATCGTTAGTAGCTACTTACGAGCTAATAGATAAAGGAACTGAGCTGAAAAAACGTACAATATAAAATTGGTATATTTATAAACCAGTCAAAAAATAAATTCCTTGACATTTTAGTAAAAACCAGAATCAGATTCATATATTTCAATATGAAACAATTTCCACAAAATTTATGCATAACTTGTTTATAAACAACCTTTTATTTTGCGCACTAAAAATATTAGAAAGTGACATATCAGTCTTCGTTAAGGCATGACCATAATTTAGTCAAAATTGTGGATATCATTCGAGGTCAAGGTGCTAGTATGGGACACAATCTAACTGACTCAATTCTGAACCAGAACCGGGCTGACACCCTTCTAAAACGAGCCGCAATTGCGGCTCGAAATCTAAATCACCAATAACTACACCATATGTTCCCCGTCAATCTCTTGATGGTAGCGCACGTAATGGGTGGTAATCAGGTTATTCAGATACAACAGCACATTGCGCAGCTCTTGACTATTGTGCCGCTGTTCGGCTTCAAAGATTTCTTCTAACTGACGCAGATATTCACGGGATTTCTGGGCAAATTCGTGGTTGTAAGGAATGGTTTCGTACATAGGTTGTCACCTCTTCTTGTGATGGATGATATCTCACCACACAAAGGTCTCAAACTTTGGGTGGCGAACTGGACAGGTTTGAGACAGCCGCTCACAAGAAACGGTGCGCCAAAGCGCCCCTATCCAGCCCACCATAATTCAGGTGTGCTGAAGTTACATGAAAACCTCAGCAAAGCTGGAGTTTTACATGTCTTGTGAAGAAAATACAGGGGTCTCAATCCCGGCACTGAATTTTGCCAGTGCATTCACAGGCTATCAGGTTTTATTTCGATAAAAGTATGAAAAAAGTATGAGATTTTGCGAGCTGGGAAGCATTGACTAGCTGACGTAGACGGAAGCGTGCCAGTACTTAGAACGCTTCCGTCAGATGAGGAAAAGGATGTCGATGCCTTGATCGGTTGTGATACCCAGTGCACTAGACGTTGCTATTACTCGAACTGTTGAATGAGTACATTCGAACTTCATCTCTGGCGAACCAACCTAGCCTCTCATAAAACTGTTGGGCATTGATATTGTCGTTATACACAAATAAATGAGTCTTCGGGATATCAATCTTAGCGAGAGAATTGATGGCTTGGTTTACTAATTCACGACCTAACTTTTTCCCCCGAAAATGCGGTGATACCGCCAGATGTTGTAGATAGCCTCTACGTCCATCTGTACCAACCAATACAGCACCAACAATTTCATGATTAATTTCTGCAACAAAGCTTAAATCAGGATTGCGCTCTAAATAGCGTGCAATATTTTCTCTTGAGTCCACATCCCGAATGCTCATGCCTTCCGTTTGCTCCCAAAGAGCGATTACTTCGTCATAGTCCGCGATTTTCATTTCACGAATTTTTACCACTTTATTTTCCTTACGTATCACGCCAGAACCGTTATCAAACAAACAACGTCTGGCAACCCTTGTCCATCTAAAATACCTTGGGTAACCCTTTCAGCCGTTCATTTCTAAAATAAGAACTTCTACGAGTTGTTTGGCGGTGAGTTCCCGAATCAAAGGGGCGCCCTGCCCGGCCCAATAGGCGGTATATTCATCTGTTCCTTGGTTGAGTGCGGCAAGCGATAGCTTTTTGGCGACATCGTATGCCAATGGGTAGTCCGGCACACTAGGCGCATGAGCAGATTCCAGAAATGAAGTAAACTTGTTGCACAGGCCTCTGGCCGCTCTGCCTGATATCCCCTCAATTAAAATAGTTTCTTGATTCCGCTCACTGAGTAGCATATCGCGATTCTTTTGGCTTGCAGCGGATTCCGGGCAGGTGATAAATGCTGTACCGAGCTGTGCAGCAGAAGCGCCCAGCGTCATAAAATGGTTGATATGTTTGCCGTTCATGATGCCACCGGCAGCAATGATCGGTACAGAAACATTGGCGACTAAAAGACTGACCAAATCAGCCGTGCTCAGTTTGTCGTCTTCGATGTCGGTATCCAATAGGGTGGAATCAAACGTTCCCCGGTGCCCTCCGGCTTCAATGCCTTGCGCGACTATCGCGTTTACACCGAGTGTTTCAATGTGTTTTGCTTCTTGCAGGTTGGTGGCCGTCGCTATCAGAAAGATACCTTCTTCCTTCAATCTCTTAATCCACTCTGCTGGCGGCAGCCCAAAGTGAAAACTAACCACCCGGGGTTTATGTTTGAGTAGTAGCAAAAACATCTCTGTATCGAGTATGAAGCTTTGATATATCTCATTTAAAGCGCTGGGTGGTTCAGCGCCTAACGCTTTGAAAAGAGGACTGATAAAATCTAACCATCGTGCTTCTTTGTGCTGATCCCGCTCCGGCTGTTTGTGACAGAATAGATTGACATTGAATGGTTGAGTCGTCAGTTTTTTCGTCTCTTTGAGCAGGATATCGGCTTGGTGAACATCGCTTGCACCCAGCGCAATAGAGCCCAAAGCACCGGCATTTGAGACAGCGGCGGCTAATGAAGGCGTAGAGATTCCCGCCATCGGTGCCTGAATGATTGGATGTATATTGAAACGGGAGGTCAGAGGGTTCTGTTTCATGGCGATTCACCTCAGGGTAAGTTGATCACTTGGCGCTGTAATTTGCTTTGAATATATCAGAATTGCTTGTGTGATTGCTGCCCCATGCTGTGCCGTTTTCCTTTCACGCCTGCGGCAATAGGCTCGATAGTAACATAGCCGCATATTTTAACTATCCCATTTGTAACGATGTCATTTGTAACGATGTCATGTTTAACTATGTCATTTGTAACTACGCCATAGTAACCTTGTCTCTCAGATTCGGCGTCGTGGCAAATTGCCCGTCTCCGGTGATCACGATTGCTTCCATGCCGTCAATCTGGTTAACGGTGGTTAAAATACGTCTGGCATCTAAGCCAAAAAGTTTGGTGGTATAGATGTCACAGTCCAACGAGTGATCCGAAATAATGCTTAAAGAAGCCACATTGTTATCGACCGGATAACCACTGTGACTGTCAAAAATATGGTGGTAACGATTGCCATGATATTGAAAGGTTCTCTCGTAGATCCCGGAAGTGACGACGGACTGATTTCTGATCTTCACCGTGGCGACACAGTGACCCCGGGGTAAAAAGGGATTCTGGATACCCACATCCCAATCGAGATGATGCTTCGGGGATTCACCATACACCAGCAGATTGCCACCAATATCAATCATGGCGGAGACGGGCTGCTTTTCTTTGAAGAAAGCCATGATTTGATCGCTGAAATATCCCTTCGCAATCGCACCCAGATCGATTTCCAGACCGGGCTTGGTAAAACAGACCGATCGTTGTGCATCGTTCAGCACAATATCCGCAGGATTTAAGCGCTCCAATACCTGCTGTATTTCGGTTGGGTCAGGCACCCTTGCCCCGGCAAAACCAATCCGCCACAGCTTAATCAACGGGCCAATCGCAATGTTTAAAAAGCTATCGGCATCAAGGCTGTGCTGCTTACCGATCTTGATTAATTCATACAAATCATGGTCAACGACGACGGGTTGATTCACGGCGGCGTTTTTCAACGCAAACAGTTGAGACTGCTCGCTGTTAGCGCTAAACACCGACTCATAGCGCCTCAACATGGAAACCGCCTGATTTAACCACTGTTCCGCCTGATGACCTTTAAAGTAAAGGCGAATGGTGGTGCCCATCAGCTTGATTTCTTGTGAGCCTTCAGTCATGTCTTTTCCTTTTCATCCCGTCAGTATGTCGCGGTGTCTTTGTAACGTAAAAATGAATCCACCAGCCCTTGCTCCATCACAGAAAGCGCCCTGCTGCTGTGATGTGCGATGAAATAATCTAAGTTCAATTGGTCAATCGGCAACGGATAAATATTGTACTGCTCAGGGCAAGGCGCGATGGTCAGGCTTTCAGGCACGAACGTGATCCCGCAGCCGGCCATGGCAAGATGTTTGACGGTGGCAATTTCTCTGCTTTCTAACACAATATCGGGCTTGATTTTGTAAATACTGAATAGATGATCCACCTGCGCTCTGATGGCTGACCCTTTCGCGGTTAAGACAAACTTTTGCCGCAATAAATCGTCCATCTCAATACTGCCCGGAGCAATCGTGGCCATACCGGCCTGATAGAGATCGCAGGATTTGGGAATCACGGCAAAATAACCATGCTTGCCCCATGACACAGCAAGCAGATTGGGCGCAATACTGCTTGCGTTCTGCCCGATCCAAAAGTCCACTTCACCTTTTTGCAGTCGCTTCTCATTGTTTTCCGGGATATCTTCCACCAGCTCGATTTGACAATCAGGATAGCGTTCCAGAAATTTGGGTAAAAACAGCGGGATCAGGTAGGTCCCAATACTGGTTAAGATCCCGATTTTGATGGTTTGCTTATCCTTGTCAGTGATGGCGGCAATTTGCCTGCGCATATTGGCGTGCACCGTATCGAGCGAGCCAAGATAGTCATAGTAAATCTTTCCCTGCTCGGTTAAACGGTAAGGCAGCTCACTGCGATTGATGATCTGACAATTCAATTCACTTTCGATCCGTTTAATCACTTGCGTCAGATAGGGTTGAGAGATGTAAAGGGACTCTGCTGCCTTGCTGTAATTGCTAAATTTAAGCAAGGCATCAATATAATATAAGGTGTGTTGATTGTGATATTTTGACATCTCATCCCCGGTTCTGCGCAACAACCCAGCCATGATAACAAATTACTTATTAAGGATGAATATATAGCTATTAGATAGATTTTTCATACTGTGTTAAAACAATATCCAGATATTAAATATGGTTTTTAACAGTATAGGAATCCACCGGATATGAACTACTTAGCTATCGTTGGCACGAATTCAGAAGTGTCAACAAACCGTATGCTACTGCAATTCATGCAACGGCACTTTCAAGCACAAGCACAACTGGAACTCTATGAGATCAGAGATTTGCCTGCTTTTTATGAAGCGGACGATGACCAAGTGCCTCAAGAAGTCACCAGCTTATCTGACAAGATTCGTCAGGCAGATGGCGTGATTATTGCGACCCCGGAGTATGATCACGCCATTCCGGCGGTGTTAAAAAGTGCATTGGAATGGATCAGTTATACCAGTCAGGCACTCACCGACAAGCCGGTTTTAATCGTCGGCGCGTCTCACGGCGCACTCGGCTCTTCACGCGCTCAAGCCCACCTTCGCCAGATTCTTGACTCCCCGGAACTCGCCGCACGCCTGATGCCCAGCAGCGAATTTCTGCTCGGAAAATCACAAGCCGCCTTTAATGACAGCGGCCAATTAATCGATGAACATAAGCTGGCTGAACTGGATGAGATTTTCAGAGAGTTTGTGCTGTTTACCGAGATGATAACCAAACTCTTATCAGAGAGAACCCTCATCAAAAAAGATAAAAAATACGCTTGGCAAACCCGGGAGGCATGAGAGCAATGAAATTTACAGCAATCGTCGGCACGACATCGCCAAAGTCCTACAACCGGACACTGCTGCAGTTTATGCAAGCGCATTTCAAGGACAAAGCAGACATTGAACTGTTGGAAATCGACCAAGTCCCCATGTTCAACCAAGACCAGCCGTCGACCAACCCACAACTCTTGGAAATCAATCAAAAAATTATCGCCAGTGACGGTGTAATTATTGCGACCCCCGAATATAACCACTCGATTCCTTCAAGCCTGAAAAGCGTGCTTGAATGGCTCAGCTACGAACTTCACCCGCTGGATGGCAAGCCAGTCATGATTCTCGGCGCGTCAATTGATGCTCAGGGCTCCTCCCGGGCGCAGTTGCACCTGCGTCAGATATTGGATGCCCCGGGCGTCAACGCTAATGTGATGCCGGGTTACGAATTCTTACTGGGCAATGCTCATCAAGCCTTTGATGACAAGGGGCAGTTGAACAACGAAGCAACCATCGACTTCTTAGAAATCTGTTTTTTACGATTTATGCGCTTTGCCAAGATCTCAAACCAACTGAATGTAGAAGAAGACTTCTCTTTCGCGCCGGGGACTTATGAAGTCCATGCCCTCGGTCACGGTGGTGCGCTGCCGATGCAGGTTTCCTTTAGCGAGAAGAAAATCGAAAGTATTCATATCGACACTGCCGGTGAGACAGAAGGATTGGCCGATGTAGTATTTGTCCGCATCCCGGACAAGATCATCGAGGGGCAAACGCTGAACGTGGATGCCCTGTCAGGCGCATCTGAAACCAGTCATGCCGTGATTGATGGGGTTGCCAAAGCCGTGAAACTGGCGGGCGTGAACCCGGATATCCTGAAAAAACGGCCCAAACCGGCCAGCAGCCTGAACCGTGACGATGAAGAATACAGCTGTGATGTGGTGGTGATTGGCGGCGGCGGTGCTGGTTTGAGTGCCGCAGCAACGGTTTTACAGGCCGGTAAAAATGCGATTGTGCTGGAAAAATTCCCGGCCGTTGGTGGCAACACCATTCGTACCGGTGGGCCGATTAATGCTGCCGACCCGGAATGGCAGCGTACTTTCGACGAGAACCCGGGGGAAAGACATACCATTGAAGCGCTGTTAAGCACCGATGAAAGCGAGATTCACCCGGAATATCTGGCTGATTTCAGAGCGCTGAAAGAAGAATTCGCGGCCTATCAGCAGCAGTTCGGTGATCAAAAAGGCTATCTGTTTGATTCACCACTACTGCACAGAATGCAGACTTATTTCGGCGGGAAGCGGACTGACCTTGAAGGCAACAGCATCTATGGACAATACGATCTGGTGAAAATCTTAACCGACCATGCGCTGGAAAGTGTGCAGTGGCTGGAAGAGATCGGAGTTGAGTATGACAAAGAGGTGGTGTTTGCACCGGTCGGAGCCCTGTGGCGACGCGGACACAAGCCCGTCAAGCGATACGGAACGGCCTTTATTCTTGCCTTAAGCCGCTATATTGAATCGATGTCAGGCACCATCCTGACCGATAGTCCGGCCAAAGAATTTCTCATCGAAGACGGTGAAATCAAAGGGGTGATTGCGACCGGTGTCAACGGCCAGAAGATCACAATTCATGCTAAAGCGGTTGTGCTGGCCAGTGGCGGTTTTGGTGCCAATACCAAGATGCTTCAACAATACAACACATACTGGAGCCACATTGCTGACGATATCAAGACCACCAACTCCTATGCGATGACCGGAGACGGCATTGTGCTGGGTCAGTCCGTCGGTGCAGGTTTAACCGGTATGGGCTTCACGCAGATGATGCCCGTCGCAGATCCGAATACCGGTGAACTCTTCAGCGGCCTTCAGGTGCCACCGGAGAACTTCGTCATTGTCAATCAACAAGGGAAACGGTTCGTTAATGAATTTGCCGGACGAGATGTATTAACCAAAGCAGCATTGGCAGAAGGCGGGCTCTTCTACCTGATTGCAGATGATGAGATTAAGAAAACCGCGGCGAACACCAGTCAGGAGAAAATTGACCGTCAAGTCGAAGCGGGAACGCTGTTCAGAGCCGATACCCTTGAAGAACTGGCCGTTCAGGTGGGCATGGAGCCCGATGTATTAGTCGAGACCATCAACAAATACAATCGCTATGTCGAGGCAGGACACGATCCTGAATTCCACAAGGATACCTTTAGCCTGAAAGTGGAAAAAGCGCCGTTCTATGCCACACCCAGACAACCGGCCGTTCACCATACAATGGGCGGGCTTAAGATTGATACCGCCACGCGAGTTCTGGATGAAAACAACCGACCAATCAAGCACCTGTATGCTGCGGGTGAAGTCGCCGGTGGGATTCATGCGGGCAACCGTCTTGGTGGTAATGCACTGGCAGATATCTTTACTTTCGGCCGCATTGCCGGAAAGACAGCCATGAGTGAAATGGACTAAGCAGTAAATTGAACTCAGCCGCGCGGCGTTCAAACAACGCGCTCAGGCAACCCAGAGAGAGCGAGTATTCCTCGCTCTCTTATTTCATCACTCTCAGGCACCCCTGCCTCAGACAAACCCCTGCCTCAGACAATGCACCGCCCTCCTTTCCGCCTTTAGAATGCCTCCCCGTCGCGCCTGCCCCATATTTGTTGAGTGCCTGTCCTGCATTTCGTTGGCATTATCCATCAGTTGGCAATTCCTCTCTCGGATCATGACAACGAGTCGTGATAAACAAGTCATGATAAACAAGTCGTGACAAATTTGACTCCGGGACAGAAAAACTGTAAATAAGAATACTTATCACTATCATAACCATAACGTTAACCAAGGCCTCTGAATGTGTATTCGCAGTGTTGCTGTCGTGAATAAAATTATTTTGAATTGTGCGCGCCTGCTTCCCCTCTGTCTGTTTGCCAGTTTTTTTTCCTATTCAGGAGAGATGACACCTCAATCAACACCTCGCTCTGTCACTCATGCGATGGGCGTCACGGAAGTGCCTCAGCGTGCGATGCGTGTCATCACTTTATTTCAGGGTGCAACAGACTCTGCTGTTGCATTGGGAATTCATCCGATCGGTGTTGTGGACGCTTGGGCCGAAAAGCCAACTTACCGCTATTTACGGGAGCCGTTAAAAGAGGCCGTACATGTGGGGCTGGAAACACAACCGAATCTGGAAACCATCGCGGCGCTGCATCCTGACTTGATTATCGGGTCGACATTTCGTCATGAGAAAATTTATGCGCAACTGTCACAAATTGCACCGACTGTTTTTACGGATAATGTTTCCGATTTTCAACAGACGCTGGCCCTGACCGCTCAGGCAACCGGACGTGAATCAGAAGGGAAAAAACGGTTAGAACAGTGGCAACACCGGGTCACCCGGATTCGAGCCGAGCTACAAAAGAGTGTTCCAGACTGGCCAATTACAGCGTCGATCATCAATGTCCGATCCGACCATTTACGTTTATATCTCCAAGAGAGTTTTCCGGGCATGGTTCTCAGTGCGATTGGCTTTCAATTACCCAAGATAAAGAATGCCGCTGGCTGGGGCATCAAACTGAAATCTAAAGAAGCATTACCTGCTATCAATGCCGATGTGTTTTTCATCATACCCCATGCCGACAATGCAGCGGTGAAACAGAACTTCGAAAGCTGGCGTCACCATCCGCTATGGCGGATTCTCAATGCCCCTAAAAATAATGCGGTGTACACCGTAGAAAGGACCAGTTGGTTATTGTCGGGCGGTATTTTGGGCGCGAATCAGATCCTCGATCAAATCGCGAATCGTTATCACCTGCAATCTGCCGTGAGATAGCGTGATTCTATGAGATTCAATCCATCGCATTATGGCTATTGCGCAGGTCTCGTTACCTTATCGCTCCTGCTACTTTTCATTGCATTCACCGCCAGTATGGCCGTGGGACAATATCCTATCCCACTCACCAACGTCTGGGGAGCACTCTGGTCAACCGATCCCAACGATATTGATCACATCATTCTCACCACCACCCGGTTATCCCGCAGCGTTATTGCCTGTTCAGTCGGGGCCGGGCTTGCGGTATCCGGCGTGTTGATGCAGTCATTGACCCGCAATCCATTAGCTTCTCCCGCTATTTTTGGTGTGAATGGTGGAGCGGTGTTCTTTATTGTTTTATTTACAGTGTATTTTGGCGTGGGGTCACTGGATGATTATATCTGGATCGCTTTTGCCGGTGCGGCATTCGCCGGATTACTCGTGTATGGATTAGGGTGTATGGGCCGTGATGGTTTGTCGCCAGTGAGGGTGGTGATTGCCGGTGCTGCCATTTCAGCCCTGTTTATGGCCTTTACTCAAGGGATTCTGATCATCGGGCAAGAAGGTTTGGACAGTGTGTTGTTTTGGGTTGCCGGCTCGGTTTCCGGGCGTGAATTATCCACGGTATCCCCCTTTTTACCTTATATTGCTGTCGCGATAATTTGCGCCATCTTACTGTCACCGCATATCAATATTTTGCTGTCCGGAGACGATATCGCAACAGGGCTGGGGCAAAATACCTTATTGCTGAAAATCGCCCTGAGTCTGTTGATCGTCAGTCTTGCCGGGATGTGTGTCTCCATCGCAGGAAACATTGGCTTTATTGGTTTGATTGTCCCGCATATGGTACGCGCACTGGTGGGAAATCATCATCAATGGTTACTGACGCTGAGCGCGATTTGGGGGGCGGTTTTATTGCT